>CALHQK010000029.1 GCA_938037185.1 uncultured Riemerella sp. | reverse complement strand
AAACTACCATCCGAAAAAAATTGAATAAAACGAAATGCAAATTTAGTTATTTTTATTTCTTAATCTTGATAAAATTATTTTATTCTCTTTTATTGACTAAATTTGCAGAATATTTTAAAGTTAATGAATACAGAAAACATCAATATTCAAATCAAAACATTTTTTGGATTGGAAAACACTCTCGCTGAGGAAGTTAAAAAACTGGGCGGAAGAAATGTCGAAATAAAAAACCGAGCAGTAACCTGCGAGGGAGATTTAGGATTTTTGTATAAAATCAACTATTCCTGCCGAACAGCGCTGAAAATTTTAGTGCCGATACTTACTTTCAAGGCGTGGAACGAAGACCGATTTTATGATAAAATTTTCGCATTCCCATGGGATGAAATCCTAAGTCCAGACCAGACCTTTGCCATAGATGCTACGATAAATTCCGAGAGATTCAGGCATTCCCAGTTCATGACCCTGAAAATGAAAGATGCCATTGTAGATTTTTTCAAGGCAAAATACAGAAAACGCCCTGATATAGACACTAAAAACCCAGAAATAAAACTCCAGCTGCACATAGACCGAGAGCTGGTGAGTATTTCGCTGGATAGTTCGGGGGATGCTTTATTTAAAAGAGGTTACCGAAAAGAGCAGACAGAAGCGCCTATCAATGAGGTTTTGGCGGCAGGAATGCTCCAAATCGCTGGATGGGACGGCAAGGGAAATTTCCTAGACCCTATGTGCGGAAGCGGAACCCTTCTGATAGAAGCCGCTATGATTGCCCTAAACCTTCCTGCACAGATTTTCAGAAAGAAATTCGCCTTCCAAAACTGGAAAAATTATGATGCTGAACTTTTCAGTAAAATCAGAGAATTTAGGCTGAATAAAATAACTGAATTTTCTGGAAAAATCATCGGTTACGATATTGACCCTTCTGCTATAAAAGCCGCAAGAACCAATGTAGAATCCATAGAAATGGAAGACATTATAGAAATCCGAAAACAAAATTTCTTTGAATCTAAAAAAGAGCTTTTCCCTCTGATGGTGATGTTTAATCCACCATATGACAAGAGAATTTCCATAAAAGAAGAGGATTTTTACAAAAAAATAGGCGATACCTTTAAGCAAAACTATCCCAATACGCTTTCTTGGATTATAACCTCTGATTTAGAAGCGGTTAAGAAAATAGGACTCCGCCCTTCCAGAAAAGTCAAACTATTCAACGGAAAGCTGGAATGCCGTTTTCTACAATACGAAACCTACGAAGGAACGAAAAAAACGCATAAATTTTCTAACGAAAAAGACAGTAACTAATTACTGTCTTTTGTTTTTTATTTTATTTTTGACTTCTTCCCTTATATACGGATATTTCTGCTGCATATCTTCTGATAAGGATGGGTCTAAATCAAGCGCTATTTCAAGGAAATCCTTGGCTTTCTGTTCTTCTTTCAGATGAAAATAGCAGTTGCTCATTTGATAGAAAAGTTCCGCTCTATGGTGCTGTTTCAGTGCTTTTTCTAAAAGTAAAACAGCCTCTTCATACTCACCGATGAGCATAAGCACCTCGCTGTATGCATACCAGTTGTAGAAGCGGTCTGGCTCCATTTCTACGATTTTTTTCAAACAGGAAATACTCTCTTCAAATTTTCCATTGTCTATGTATAGAAAAGCCAATTTTTTCTGATAATCCAGATTCGCTTCATTGAGTGAAACAGCTTCTTTCGCGAAATATAGTGCTTCCTCATATTTGTGCATCTCATAATAGGCATCCGACTGCTCCATCATAGACATATAAAACTGCGGATCTTCTCTGAGCGACTGCTGGAAGGCACTCAGCGCAGAAGCCCATTGTTTCATTGCCTTATAGCAAAGCCCTATTTTATAGTAAGTAAAGGCTTTGGTGTATTCTAAATCGAGCAATTCTTCATAGACTTCTATGGCTTTTTCCCATTCGTTTAGCGCTTCATAACACGCCGCTTTGCTCCCATAAATAGACAGGGAATCGCTGTTGATTGCTAATACATAATCAAATCCCTTGATAGCCTCTCTATAATTCTTTTTGTTAAAATGAAACTGCCCGTATTCATACCAGCCCATTTCGGAAAACGGAAATTCATCAAGATAATTTTCCAAAAACTTCCTTGCTTCATCGGCTTTATTCAGCTGATTGTAGCAAATCATAATATTCTCCAATGAATAATCATCGTAGGCATCATAATTCAGGGCTAATTTATAGTTTTTCAGCGCATTAAAAGGGTCTTCCAAATTCACATATTCATCCGCGATGAAATTATGCAGGAAATTCTGCTCTTCGCCGTATTTCAGAGCTTTTTCGCAATATTCTATCGCTCTTCTCGGATTTCCAAGATTGGAATAATATTTCGCACAGCAGACCAAAAAATCCATAGTTTCCATTGATGAATTTCTAAGCTCCGCCATCAGCTCCTTTACCTGCGTATATTTCTGCTGTTCCAGAAGAATTTCTAATCTTTTGGTTTTTATTTCTATGGAATTAGGGTGCAGTCTCAGTGCATAGTTGACAGCCAACTCCGCAAATGCAATATCTCCCAGCTCCAAATAATGCACGATAATATCTTCCAGCTCCTCTGAACTGAAATAATATTCCTCGTTATTTTCTATCATTTCTTCGAACTTTTTTACAAGTTCATTTTCAAAAAATTCCTCTTCCAAAATCTATCGCTTTTAGCGTTTTATTTATTGTTTTTTTGATTTCCATTGATACAGCATCAATGTTTTTCTGTCTTCCCTATCATCAAAAGAAAACTCCGTCACATCCTCTATTCTGAAAATTATATTTCCCTTATCTTCTCCATCAGTACCTATACAATGAAGCATAAAAAAATCCTCATCTGTTTCTTTTACAAAACCTGAGTAAAAAGAACCATTTACCTTTACAGAAGTAAGAAAATCAGTTCTATTTTTCACTTGTTCCAAAAAAGACTTTCGCCAATTTTCGGTATCTTCACAGTTTATTGGAATTTCTGTTTTTCGGTCTATCTCATATCTATGACTAATAACATAAGCCATAGTTTTGGAATATTTATTATCAAAATCAATTTCACTAATCATAGACCTTCGCAATATTATCTTTCCTTCTTTCTTACCAAATTTAGTATAATGTTGGAATATGATAATTTCTTCATTGAAATCAATAACCTTACCAAACCAAAATTTATCATCATCCGAATATTCGTAAAGGCATAGAAATCTATCGTTTTCTTTCGAATCCAAAAGCATTTTTGTAAATAAATCCATAATTTCAATTAATTTTAAATTATTAATTCCCTAATCATTTTTTGAACTTTCTACAAAGGTAAAAGTTTTTATTATCTGATGAGAATTTATTTTTATTTTTGTACGAAATATATAAAAAACTATTATTATGTCACAAAAACAATTATCTTTTATTGTACAAAACAATAAAGCTAGCCGAGGCACACGATTTGCCAATTATTTTATAGATATTATCGTATTCTACATCTTTATTTTCTTTTTTGGAGTATTCTTAGGAATACTTGCAACGATAGGAATAGAAGTCCCTCTACAATGGTTTTTATATCTGGAAGAGAATCTTGCTGCTGATTATTTATTTACTGGCATTTTGTATTTCGTTTATATATTCTCTATTGAATATTTCACCAAAGGTAAAAGTATCGGTAAATTCATCACAAAGACAAAAGTAGTCTCAATCGATGGGACAACTCCTACATTAAACGATTTTCTTATTAGAAGCGTATCAAGAATAGTTCCTTTTGAGGCCCTTTCTTTCTTAATAAAAGAGGATGGATGGCATGATTTGTGGTCAGACACCCGAGTTGTAAATTGGGAAAAATACAATATTGAAAACACTTTAAATAAAGAACTTGACGAACTAGGAAAAAAACTAAACTAAAAAAGACAAAAATAAAAACCACCTGTTTAGATGGTTTTTATTTTTATTTAAGCTATAAAACTTCTAATTTCCTCTATAAATCTATCGCCCAGCTCATCGGCTTCTTTTTGGGATTTTGCTTCTGTATAGATACGGATTATCGGTTCTGTATTGGATTTTCTAAGATGAACCCAGTTCTCCGCAAAATCTATTTTCACTCCGTCTATCGTAGAGATTTCCTCGTTTTGATATTTTGTTTTTATCTTCTCCAAAACCTCATCTACATTGATTTCTGGTGTCAGTTCTATTTTTTTCTTACCCATAAAGTAAGCAGGATATGTAGCCCTCAGTTCAGAAACGGATTTGTTTTCTTTCGCCAAATGTGTCAAAAACAATGCAGCACCAACTAATGAATCCCTTCCGTAGTGCAGATCCGGGTAGATAATTCCACCATTCCCTTCTCCTCCGATAACGGCATTTTTCTCCTTCATCAAGGTTACTACATTTACCTCACCCACTGCACTTGCAAAATACTCAGAATCATGCATTTTCGCTACATCTCGTAGGGCACGGCTGGAAGAAAGATTAGACACTGCCACGCCTTTTTTATGTCTTAAAAGATAATCTGCTACAGCAACCAATGTATATTCCTCACCAAACATTTCTCCTTTTTCATCGATAAGAGCGAGTCTATCCACATCGGGATCTACCACGATTCCCAAATCTGCTTTTTCCTTTTTCACCAAATCACAAATGTCCGTAAGATGTTCTTTCAAAGGTTCTGGGTTATGCGGAAAATGTCCGTTTGGCTCACAATAAAGCTTAACCACCTCACAGCCGAGCTGCTCCAAAAGCGGCGGAAGCGCCATTCCACCAGTGGAATTTACCGCATCCAGCACTACTTTGAATTTTTTAGCCTTCACCGCCTCTGCATCTACCATCGGCAGGGCAAGAATTTTAGCGATATGAACCGCGAAACCATCTTCTCTTGTCTCGTATTTACCAAGGTTATCCACCTCTGCATAGCCGAAATCCTCACGCTCAGCAAGCGCCAAAACCTCAGCACCGTTTTCTCCATTGATAAATTCTCCTTTTTCATTGAGAAGTTTCAGAGCGTTCCATTGTTTAGGGTTATGTGAAGCTGTAAGGATAATTCCGCCATCTGCCCCAAGTTCTGGCACCATCACCTCCACCGTAGGCGTAGTAGAAAGTCCAAGGTCTATCACATGGATACCCAGCCCCTGCAAAGTAGCAGAAACCAGCGAAGAAACCATCTGCCCCGAAATTCTAGCATCTCTACCGATAACGAGCGTCAAGTCCTTTTTACCTTTGTTATTCTGAAGCCAAGACCCAAATGCAGAGGTAAATTTAACCACATCCAGCGGCGTGAGATTATCTCCCACTTTTCCTCCGATAGTCCCTCTAATTCCTGAAATTGATTTTATTAATGACATATTTTATTTTTCTTTAAAATGTTTTTCCGAAAGAACTGGCTCTGCAAAATCCAATAAGCCTTTGTCTTGAAGCACTAAGAGTTTAGTATAAATAATATTATAATTTTTTTCAAAAGGAATTTCCAATACGAAATAACTGCTCCCTGCTTTTTCAGAAGAAAATCCCAATTCATTAAATTCCTCTCGTAAAGATTCTATATCAAATCCATCCTCAAATATAATAACTTGCACAGTAGAATTTCCCGAATGTTCAACTACTTTTCGATAAACAAGGCACATTTCCGCCTCATCATACTCCGCTAAAACAACATCTCCACACGAAAACTCTGCTCCATAAAAAGGAATATTGTCTACTTTATACAACCCTTTTTCCTCATCGATTACTTCTGCCCAAAGCGTTTCTACAACTATTTCATCAAGAACATCACTAAAATATTTGGTTAATATTTTTACCGATTTTTCCTCTGCCTCCATTATTTTTTGTCAAAAGTGTTCTACAAAGATAAGAAATCTCCTAAATATTGGGTAGAATTTGAGTCGTTAAAACAGCTTTAAGAAAGAAAAATTATTTTACTAAAAAAATGAACTACGAACAGCCACAACCTCTGTCGCAACCATTTCCTTTCTTCTTGGAAGAAAAATTTTTAGTAAAAATTCTCACAAGACAATAAACCGCCATCAGCAGTATCATTGCGATGATAACATATTGAAAATAAAGCATTTCTTTAATTATTTAAAAATTTGATAAACCAAAAAAGAAACCAAATAGGCTATTCCTGTCATCCCAAACATCTGTATAAGCGTCCATTTCAGGCTTCTGGTTTCCTTATAAACAATGGCAATAGTGGAAATACACTGCATCGCAAAGGCATAGAACATAAGCACCGAAAGCCCCGTAGCGAAACTGAAAACCTTCTCTCCATTGGGTTTGGTGTCTTTTCGCATTTTGTCCATGATTCGCAGTTCGCCCTCTTCGGATTCGGTATCCACATCTTCCAGCCCATAGAGCGTAGCCATCGTTCCTACAAAGGTTTCCCTCGCCGCAAAACTCGTGATAACTCCCACGCCTATTTTCCAGTCGTAGCCCAAAGGCTCTACCACAGGCTCAATGCCTTTGCCCAAAATAGCCAAATAAGAATCCTCCATTTCTACATCTGTGGAAATAATTTGGTCTGTGTTTTGTCTTGGCCCAAAGAACGCCAATGCCCAAAGCAAAACCGTAACCGAGAAAATAATTTTCCCCGAACCTGTGATGAAGCCCCAGACTTTATTCATCGTCAGTCTGAAATTATTCCCCCACATTGGGACTTTATAAGGTGGCAAATCCATCACAAGATAAGATTTTTCATTGGCTCTGATGATTTTCTTTAAAACAAATGAAGCCCCCAAAGCCATCAGAAAACCAGCAATATACATTATCAGCATCATCACTGCTTTATAACTGATAAAACCTAAAAAATATTCATCTGGGATAATCAGCCCTATAATAATGCTGTACACAGGCAGCCTCGCAGAACAGGTCATAAAAGGCGTAACCATTATGGTTAGCAGTCTTTCCTTTATATTTTCTATATTCCTCGCTCCCATAATGGCAGGAACTGCACATGCCGTACTAGAAACCAGTGGAACGATGCTTTTCCCATTCAGCCCGAAAGGTCTCAAAAATCTGTCCGTAAGAAAAACTATCCTCGCCATGTAGCCCGAGTCTTCCAGTAAATAAAGTACATACAGCAAAATCCCTATTTGTGGCGCAAACGGCAGCACACCGACTATCCCTGGGATAATTCCTTGGGTAAAAAGACTTTTGAGAGGTCCCTCTGGAAGGTACTCTCCTGCCGAGTCACCAAAAAACACCACGCCGTCCTCTATCCATTTCATAGGGTATTCTGCCAAGTAAAATACACTATTGAAAATCAGCAATAATAATATTCCAAAAATCAAATACCCGAAAAACGGATGCACCAAAATTTTATCCAGTTTCTCTGTGAAAAGTTTCTTTTCTTGTTTCTTTTTTGAGAAAAATTCAGGGAGGATTTTATCGATATTCTGGTATCTTCTGATGGTCTCCTGAACCTGCAATCTTTTGGGAACGAGACATTTGACCATTTCTTGATTAAGCTGCTCCGCCATACTTTCTAATTTCCCTAAATATTTTTCGGCAGAAAGCAGCGTCCAGATTTTGTAATCGTTTTCTTCTTTTAGTTGATTTTTTAACTTGAAAACCAAGCCTTTATGCTCCATCGGAATTTCAAAACTCGGAGTGGTTTCCTGCTGAAATTCATTGTCATAAATTGCCTTTTTTACGGCTTCCATTCCCTCGTTTTCCTTCGCATTGGCAGGAATGATTTTCACACCTAAAGCCTTCTCCATTTTGGCTAAATCAAAGACAAATCCTTTTTTCTGAGCCAAATCCATTTGGTTCAAAACCATCATCACAGGAATTCCCAAATCCTTTATCTGCTGAAGAAGAAGCAGACTTCGCCTGATGTTGATAGCATCTGCTATGTAGAGAATTCCGTGGTATTCCCTCGGCTCCTGCACCAAAAACCTACTGAAAACAGCCTCATCCTCAGAGCTGGGATAGATGCTGTACGCTCCAGGCAAATCGGTTATTGTAATGGTTTCGCCCTCGTAATCGTAACTTCCTGTGTAGCTTTCCACCGTAACTCCTGCATAATTTCCCGTCTTCTGCTGTCTGTTACAGAGATGATTAAAAACCGTGGATTTTCCTACATTCGGGTTTCCTACGAGCAGTATATTTTTAGTCTTTTTCGCCATCAATCTATATATTCTACCAAGATAAATTTAGCCTCCTCACTGCGAAGAGCCACGCAAGTATCCTCCTCTCCATATTCTACATAAAGAGGCCCGCTGAATGGCGCTCTATGAAGCACCACCACTTCCGTTTCTGGAAGAATTCCCATTTCCAGAATTTTGGTGGGCATTTCCAAAACCTTGTCATCATAGCCCAAAACCTTTACTTTCTTTCCATCAGGAATATCAAAAAGGGTCAGAGGATTTTTCATTTCTTTTTGAATCGTTTTTTCTCCGACAAAGATACTTGTTTAAATTTAATCTAAATAAAATTGAGCGACTTTTGTTATATTTGAAAAAATTTTGCTTAAAATGATTTTTTACCTAAAATACATTCCCACGCCCATCGGCAGGCTGTATGCCGTAGCAGATGAAGAAGGACTGCTTTCGCTGGATTTTGAAGACAGTAAATACACAGAGAAAAACATTAATTCTTTCAAAAACTGCATTTATGAGAGCAATTCTATCTTGGATTTAGCCGAAAAAGAATTAAATCTTTATTTCAAAGGTAAACTGAAAAAATTCTCCGTTCCTGTAAAATTTTCGGGAACAGAATTTCAGCAGAGAGTCTGGGAAGAACTGCTAAAAATCCCTTTCGGAGAGACCATTTCCTACCAAGAACAAGCCCAAAGACTCGGCAGCCCAAAAGCTGTGAGAGCCGTAGCCAACGCGAACAGCAGAAACAAAATCTCCATCATCGTTCCCTGCCATAGAGTCATCGGGAAGGACAAGAAACTGACAGGATACGCTGGCGGACTGGACAAGAAAGAATTTCTGCTAAATTTAGAAAAACAAAACCAAATTTAGTTTTTCAACCACTTCCAAAGTTCTTTCAGGGTAACTTTATTTCCATACATCAGGATTCCCACTCGGTAGATTTTAGAAGCAATGAAAACCATTCCCAGCGTAGAAACCAGCAAAATCCCCATGGACAGCACCAGCTCCCACACAGGAACATCAAACGGTATTCTCGCCAGCATCGCAATCGGAGAGGTGAAAGGTATCATAGACAGCCAGAAACTCATCGGGCCGTCTGGATTGTTCATTATTGTGATACTGCCATAAAAACCAAGCATCATCGGTAAAATCGCAAACAATGTAAACTGCTGGGTCTCGGTCTCGTTATCCACCGCAGAGCCGATCGCTGCATACATCGCACTGTAAAATAAATATCCCAATAAGAAATAAATCACAAACACAAAGATAATCAGCCCATAATTAACCTGCGAAAGAGCCGATAAAACCATCTGCACTTCGGCTACACCACTCACCATTCCTACATTTGATGAGCCGAGAGTCATCACAGAAGCAAATATCATCACTACCCACACCCCGAACTGCACCAAAGCCACTCCTGTAACGCCCAAGATTTTCCCCATCATCAGCTCAAAAGGCTTCACCGAAGAAATCAGAATTTCCACCACTCTGTTGTTTTTCTCCTCCAAAACGCTTCGCATCACACGGATACCATACATCATGATGAAGGTAAACACACAGTACATCAGGAACATACTAAGCCCAGATTTCACACCGACAAGGAAACTATCCTGTTTCTTTTCCTTCTCTAAAATATTGACTACATGAAGGTTCACTCCTTTATTCAAATCCTCTATCTGCGCTGTGCTAATTCCTAATGCATTGATTTTTTCCGCTTTGATGATTTCTGAAATATTTCCTGCAATGTTTCTTCTCGCCTCGTTGCTGAGGTTTTTATTGGTCAAAATTTCTATGCTGTTTTCCAGCTCATGGATTTCTTTTTTAGGAATAATCATCACGCCGTTCATTTCCTCCGTAGTTTCCAAAGCCTTTATCAAGGATTTTTCTGTCTCCTCCGAAGAAAAAATATAACGGATATTTTCATCTGATTTCAGCTTGTCTTTGAACAGACCGCTTTTGTCTATGACACTTATCTGCATCTGTGTTTCATTCGCCTGAAACATCAGAGAAACCACACCTCCAAAAACAATAATCAGAAGAGGCGTGAGAAGGGTAAGAATGATGAAAGATTTCTTTTTTACTTGGGTAAAAAACTCTCTTTTAGCGATTAGGATTATATTTTTCATTTGTTCTTCGGTATTAGTTTATATTCCTTTTACTGCAGCGATGAACACCTCATTCATCGTTGGGATTTTTTCCTTAAATTCTACGATTTTCCCGATATTTAGAAGCTCTTGGAGGAGTTCTCTCTGGCTCATGCTGTTTTTTATTTCAAAACGAATGAAATTTTCAGCCAGTTTTTCATTAAAAAGTTCATTTTTAGTTTTAAATGAATTAAATGCATCCAGACTCGCCTCCGAAAGGGTAATTTCAAACAAATTCTGCTTAAATTTCTCTTTCACTTCCGAAATTCTGCCATCCAAAACCTTTCGCGACTGATGAACCAAAGCCACGGAATCACAGAGTTCTTCCACGCTTTCCATTCGGTGGGTGGAGAGAATGATGGTTGTCCCTTGCGCCTTTAAATCCAAAATCTGGTCTTTTATAAGATTGGCATTCACAGGGTCAAATCCAGAAAACGGTTCATCTAAAATCAGCAGTTTTGGGCGGTGCAGCACTGTCACTACAAATTGTATTTTCTGCGCCATTCCTTTGGACAGCTCGGAGAGTTTTTTCTTCCACCACTGGTCTATTTCCAGTTTTTCAAACCAATGTTTGGACTCCGCAAGTATATCATTTTTAGACATTCCTTTCAGTTCACCGAAATACATCAGCTGGTCGCCTATCGTCATATTTTTATACAGACCTCTCTCCTCTGGCATGTATCCTACTTCACGAATATGACTGATTTCCAAAGGTTTATCATTAATGAATATTTCGCCGCTGTCTGGCTTGGTAATCTGATTGATAATTCTGATGAATGAAGTTTTCCCTGCACCATTAGGGCCAAGAAGCCCATAAATACTGCCTTGTGGAACTTCTATGCTAAAATCCTGCAAGGCTATTTTTTTGCCTGCATCGTAGGTTTTAGTGATGTTTTTTGCTCTCAGCATGGATTTTTATTTTCTGAATTAGTATTCTTTTTTTCGTTTTGTTACAAAATAAACAAATATTTTTCTAAATATTATAAACTTATTAATGCTTAAATTTGAGGAAATTTTTGAAATGAAGAAAAATTTAGCTTTCGGAGAAAAAAACTACAACTATTATGGTGCTTATCTAAAACAAAAATTCAATGGGCAGAAAGTCTATAAAGTCATTGTAGATGCTGGTTTTACCTGCCCTAACCGTGACGGCTCAAAGGGATTTGGCGGCTGTTCCTACTGCAATGTGGAATCCTTCACGCCTGTTCCAAAGGATTTGGAAAACTTCCGAGAGCAGCTGAACCACGGAATGAAAAACGCCATAGAAAGCTATAAAGCTGAGAAATTCATCATTTATTTTCAGCCAAATTCTAATACCTACGCCTCGGTTGATGAACTAAAAATACTGTACGATGAAGCTCTGAAAATCAACACTGAAAACATCGTAGGGCTGTCCGTGGGAACACGCCCAGACTGCATAGACAGCGAGAAAATAAAACTTCTGGAAAGCTACTGCGAGCGTGGATTGGAAGTGGATTTGGAACTGGGAATAGAGTCCATCCATAATTCTACTCTTACAGAAATCAACCGCGGATGCACGCACCAAGATTTTGAAAAAGCAATGGAACTGCTGAAAAACACGCCACTGAATGTCTGTGTGCATTGTATTTTGGGGCTGCCGAACGAATCGCGAGAAATGATTCTGCAATATGCCGAGGAAATCAATAAATATCCTCAAATAAAATTCGTGAAATTCCATAATCTGCACATTGTCAAAGGTTCTATCATGGGCGTAAAATACAAAAGAGAACCTTTCAAACTTTTCACTTTGGAAGAATACATCGATTTGCTCTGCGAACTGCTTCCGCTTCTTCGCCCTGACATCGTGATACAAAGGCTTTTCGCTGTGTCCGATACCGAAATGCTCATCGCTCCCAAATGGGGACTAAAGAAAAACCAAATACAGAGCCTCATAGAAAAAGAATTAGAGAAAAGAGGCGTCGTGCAGGGAGCTTTGTTTCAACAAGTTTAATCCTATTTAGGGACAATAGGTCTTATTTTCATATTTTATTCATTGTTGTTAAACTTTTATGCGTTCCTATAAGTGTTTGTAACCGCTCTATCCAACAGCCAATAAAGTCCTATATAGAATAAAATACTGACAAGCAGCACTACGAAAGCAATTATAGAGATTGTAAACTCCGTTGTTCTCTTTTTAATTCTCTTCCGCATAGTATTCTGATACATGAAATTGATTCTTATATGCATGATAATCTGATAGATAAAAAATAAAGGAAACAATACATAAGCCGTGACAAAAATCCCTCCGCAAATAATTTCTACCAAAGTTATATTATAAAAACGAGGATAGAAAAGATTGGTAATTACTATAATTGGTGCAAGGATAACGCTCAGCAAACACCAAATACTAAAATATAGTGAGTAATTTCTTCTCATTTTGGTAGTTTTATAATACTACAAATATAGTGATTCGTAAGAACTTTTAGCAAAAACAAAAATCCCGCTCCAAAAGAGCAGGATTTTGATTGTCAATTTTTATGCTTACAAATCTTAAGCCTGAGCGTTGTTTCCTCCTAATACGAAAGGCTCAACTTCTTTGATTTCTCCAAACTGTTGTTCGTAGCTTTGGATATTTTGCTGAAGAGCTGCAAGAACTCTCTTTGCGTGAAGTGGAGCTAAGATAACTCTACTTCTCACCTGAGCCTGCTGAACTCCTGGCATGATTTGAATAAAATCTAAAACAAATTCTGATGGAGAGTGGTTTACTAATGCCAAGTTAGCATATGCACCAGCTGCTACCATTTCGTTTAATTGAATGTTAATGTTGTTTGGGTCTTGGTTTTGATTATTGTCCATTTTTATTTTATTTTTTATTGGTTAATATTATTATTAAAATTCGAGGTGTGAAGATATTAAATTTATTTCAAACCTCAAATTTTAATTTTGCTTATTTTTATTTAATATCTTCAAACTCTCTATTAGAACCTACGATGATGTTCTGGTAGTCTTTAAGACCTGTACCCGCAGGGATTCTGTGTCCTACGATTACATTTTCTTTCAGACCGTTCAGCTCATCTACTTTACCAGAAACAGCCGCTTCGTTTAGTACTTTCGTAGTTTCCTGGAATGATGCCGCAGACATGAATGATTTTGTCTGAAGAGCCGCTCTCGTAATACCCTGAAGCACTGGATTTGCAGTCGCTGTAAGCGCTTCTCTCACTTGTACCAGCTGTAAATCTTCTCTCTTCAGTTTAGAGTTTTCATCTCTCAGCTCTCTTGCTGTAATCATCTGTCCTGGTTTCAATTCTTTAGAATCTCCTGCATCTACAACTACTTTCAATCCGAATACTCTGTCGTTTTCTTCGATGAAATCTAGTTTGTGCTCAAGGCTTCCTTCTAAGAACTGAGTATCTCCTGCATCTACGATTTCCACTTTTGTCATCATCTGTCTTACGATAATTTCAAAGTGTTTGTCATCGATTTTCACCCCTTGAAGACGGTATACCTCTTGGATTTCGTTCACGATGTATTCCTGAACCGCAGTAGGCCCTTTGATTGCCAAGATATCGTCTGGTGTAATCGCTCCATCAGAAAGCGGATCTCCTGCTCTCACGAAGTCATTTTCCTGAACGATAATCTGGCTAGAAAGTTTCACTAGATATTTTCTAATTTCCCCTGTTCTAGACTCTACGATAAGCTCTCTGTTACCACGCTTGATTTTTCCGTAAGATACCACTCCATCTATCTCTGTTACTACAGCTGGATTAGAAGGGTTTCTCGCTTCGAACAATTCAGTAACTCTCGGTAGACCTCCCGTGATATCCCCTGCTTTTGCAGATTTTCTAGGGATTTTTATCAAGATTTTACCAGCTTTGATTTTTTCTCCATCATTTACCATCAAGTGAGCTCCCACTGGCAAGTTGTAAGCTTTTTGCTCCACACCTTTAGAATCCACCACTCTCAATGTAGGAACGGCTTTTTTGTCTCTTGATTCGGAAATTACTTTCTCCTCGAAACCTGTCTGCTCGTCTATTTCCAATTGGAAAGTTCTACCTTGGATGATATCTTCGTATTCTATCTTACCTGTAGTTTCCGCGATGATAACGGCGTTATATGGATCCCACTTACAGATGAGGTCTCCTTTTTTCACTTTATCACCTGGCTTCACAGAAAGAACCGCACCATAAGGGATGTTTGCCACCATGATAGGCGTTTTTGCTTCATTATCAGCCACTAAACGGAATTCCGTAGAACGAGATACAACCACTTCGGTTTTGTTTCCGTTTTCATCTTCTGATGTGATGGTTCTTACCTCATCCATTTCTACGATACCATCTCTTCTCGCTGTGATGGAAGGATTTACAGAGACATTCCCCGCAGTACCCCCTTGGTGGAAAGTTCTCAGTGTCAGCTGTGTACCTGGTTCCCCGATAGACTGTGCTGCGATAACTCCCACAGCTTCACCCATGTGAATCATCTTACCAGTTGCCAAGTTTCTACCATAACATCTTGCACAGATACCTTTTTTAGCCTCACAGCTTAGTGGAGAACGAACTTCTACCGTCTCGATTCCAGCATCTTCTATTTTCTTCGCTAAAGCTTCGCTGATAATCTGGTCTGCAGCTATGATAAGTTCATCCGTTTCTGGATCATATACATCATGAAGAGAAACTCTACCCAAAATTCTTTCGGAAAGTTTTTCTACGATTTCGTCATTTTTCTTCAATGGAGAAACTTCTACCCCTCTCAGCGTACCACAGTCATCTTCTGTAATAATCACATCCTGAGCCACATCCACAAGTCTTCTTGTCAAATATCCTGCATCGGCAGTCTTAAGCGCCGTATCCGCAAGACCTTTTCTCGCCCCGTGGGTAGAGATGAAGTATTCTAGGATAGAAAGACCTTCTTTAAAGTTGGCTACAATCGGGTTTTCGATGATTTCCGCTCCTGTAGAACCAGCTTTTTGAGGTTTTGCCATCAAACCACGCATACCAGAGAGCTGACGAATCTGCTCTTTAGATCCCCTCGCTCCAGAGTCTAGCATCATATAAACAGAGTTAAATCCACCTTGGTCGGTTTTCATTCTGCTCATAATCATCTCTGTAAGACCTGCATTGGTATTTGTCCAAACATCAATAACCTGGTTATAACGCTCTGTATCCGTGATAAGCCCCATGTTATAGTTGTCCTTGATGCCATCCACAGTTTCCACCGCCTGAGCGATCATTTGTTTTTTCTCCTCTGGAACTACGATATCCGCCAAGCTAAATGAAAGTCCTCCTTTGAAGGCGTTCATATAACCAAGGTTTTTCATATCGTCCAAGAATTTCACTGTAGTAGGGAAATCTGTCTCCGCAAGGATAGTACCGATGACATCTCTCAGCGATTTTTTAGTCAATAATGTATCTATATATCCTACTTCTTTTGGTACAATTTGGTTAAACAAAATTCTACCTACTGTAGTTGGGATAAGTTTCGTTACAAGTTCTCCGTTTTCTTTCAAAGTCAAACGGCATTTTACTTTCGCATTCAATGATGCTTTTCCTTCTGCATAGGCTATTTCTGCCTCTTCTGGAGAGTAGAATACCAGGCCTTCACCTTTCACTTTATAATCATCGGTAGAGTGAGCTTCTTTCGTCATGAAATAAAGCCCCAATACCATGTCCTGAGAAGGGACAGTGATAGGCGAACCATTCGCTGGGTTCAAGATATTCTGAGAACCAAGCATCAATAATTGTGCTTCCAAAATAGCCTCTGGACCTAGTGGTAAGTGAACTGCCATCTGGTCACCGTCGAAATCGGCGTTGAAGGCTGTCGTTACCAATGGGTGAAGCTGGATAGCTTTCCCCTCAATCATCTTAGGCTGAAATGCCTGAATACCAAGTCTGTGAAGCGTAGGCGCACGGTTCAGAAGAACTGGGTGTCCTTTCATCACATTCTCTAAAATATCATATACAACAGGTTCTTTTCTGTCGATAATTCTCTTCGCAGATTTTACCGTTTTTACGATTCCTCTTTCTATCAATTTCCTGATAATGAATGGCTTATAAAGCTCTGCTGCCATATCCTTAGGGATTCCGCATTCGTGTAATTGTAAATCAGGTCCTACGACGATAACCGAACGCGCAGAATAATCTACCCTTTTACCTAACAAGTTCTGACGGAAACGCCCTTGTTTTCCTTTCAATGAATCAGAAAGTGATTTCAGTGGTCTGTTTGATTCAGATTTTACAGCTGAAGATTTTCTTGTATTATCAAACAATGAATCTACCGCCTCCTGAAGCATACGCTTTTCATTTCTCAAAATCACTTCCGGAGCTTTAATCTCCAAAAGTCTTTTCAAACGGTTATTTCTGATGATTACTCTTCGGTAAAGGTCATTCAAATCCGAAGTAGCGAAACGACCACCATCAAGCGGAACTAGAGGTCTAAGCTCTGGCGGCGTAACAGGAAGCACACGCATCACCATCCACTCTGGGCGGTTAATCATTCTCGTGTTTGCTCCTCTCAATGCTTCCACCACAGAAAGTCTTTTCAGAGCCTCTGTTCTTCTTTGTTTAGAAGTTTCACTATGTGCTTTATGTCTCAAATCATAAGAAAGTGCATCAAGGTCTATTCTCTTTAATAAATCTTCGATAGCCTCAGCCCCCATTTTTGCAATGAATTTATTTGGGTCTGAATCATCAAGATACTGATTTTCAACTGGAATAGATTCTAACACATCTAGGTATTCCTCCTCTGTAAGGAATTCCATTTCATCAAAGTCAGAACCATCTGCTTTTTTCGCAATCCCCTGCTGGATAACTACATATCTTTCGTAATAGATAATCATATCCAGCTTCTTAGAAGGCAATCCAAGAAGATATCCAATTTTGTTCGGAAGGGAACGGAAATACCAAATGTGAGCCACTGGCACTACCAAATTGATATGTCCTATACGCTCTCTTCGTACTTTTTTCTCGGTAACTTCTACCCCGCATCGGTCGCAGACAATACCTTTATAGCGGATTCTCTTATATTTTCCGCAAGCACACTCGTAATCCCTTACAGGTCCAAATATTTTCTCACAGAAGAGACCATCTCTCTCTGGTTTGTGTGTTCTATAATTAATCGTTTCAGGCTTTAGAACTTCTCCTCTTGATTCTTGAAGAATAGACTCTGGAGATGCCAGCCCGATGGTGATTTTATTAAATCTGCTTGATTTATTTTTATTTGACATTTTTATTTTTTTTAGATTAAAAGAACTTTAAGTCATAATTACAATTTGAGTTTCTGTATCTCATTTTGTCTATTATTCTTCAAGTCTTACATCAAGTCCAAGACCTTGTAACTCATGAAGCAACACATTGAAAGACTCTGGAATGCCTGGTTCTGGCATTGGTTCTCCTTTAGCAATTGCTTCGTAAGTTTTAGCTCTACCTATTACATCATCAGATTTCACTGTCAAGATTTCTCTCAGGATATTAGATGCTCCAAATGCTTCAAGAGCCCAAACCTCCATCTCTCCGAAACGCTGACCACCGAACTGAGCTTTACCACCGAGTGGCTGCTGCGTGATAAGAGAGTAAGGACCGATAGAACGAGCGTGCATCTTGTCATCCACCATGTGACCGAGTTTCAGCATATAGATTACTCCCACAGTAGCCGGCTGAGTAAATCTCTCTCCTGTGCCTCCATCATACAGATAAGTATTTCCGTATTTAGGAAGACCTGCTTGGTCTGTATATTCTGTTATTTGGTCTAATTTAGCTCCATCAAATATCGGTGTAGCAAATTTAACTCCTAATTTTTTACCAGCCCAGCCAAGAACCGTTTCATAAATCTGACCAATGTTCATTCGCGAAGGCACCCCTAGCGGGTTTAGCACGATATCTACTGGTGTTCCATCTTCCAAGAAAGGCATATCTTCCTGACGGACAATTTTAGAGACAATACCTTTGTTTCCGTGTCGTCCCGCCATTTTATCCCCTACATTCAGCTTTCTCTTTTTCGCGATATAAACTTTAGCTAATTTAATAATACCTGAAGGAAGCTCATCTCCAATAGAAATTGCATATTTTTCACGGTTTTTAGCACCTTGCAGATCGTTGTATTTTATTTTATAATTATGAATCAGCTGTTTAACCAGTTCATTTTTATCTTCATCTGTTGTCCAGTTAGAACCATCTACACTTGTATAATCTGCAATGCTTGTAAGAAGTTTCATGGTAAATTTAGCTCCTTTACCCATGATTTCTTCTCCCAAATCATTTGTTACTCCTTGAGAAGTTTTACCATTTACAATTGTATTAAGTTTTTCTAAAAGAGTGTTTCTCAGAGCATCCAGCTGAACTTGGAATTTATTTTCTATTTCTTCCAGTTTCAGTTTTTCTTCACTTCTTTTCTTTTTATCTTTGATATTTCTTGAGAACAATTTTTTATCAATCACCACTCCTCTCAACGATGAATCGGCTTTCAGCGAAGCATCTTTCACATCACCAGCCTTGTCTCCGAAGATAGCTCTCAATAATTTTTCTTCTGGTGTAGGGTCAGACTCTCCTTTTGGAGTAATTTTTCCGATAAGAATATCACCTGGTTTTACCTCCGCCCCGATTCTAATCATACCATTTTCATCAAGGTCTTTTGTAGCCTCTTCCGATACATTCGGGATATCTGCTGTAAGCTCCTCCATACCGAGTTTTGTATCACGAACTTCCAATGAATATTCATCCACATGGATAGAAGTAAACCAGTCCTCACGAACTACTTTTTCATTGATTACAATAGCATCCTCGAAGTTATACCCTTTCCATGGCATGAACGCTACAACTAAGTTTCTACCCAATGCCAATTCGCCGTTTTCAGTAGCATATCCTTCACAAAGAACCTGCCCTTTTTCTACCTTATCACCTTCTCTCACGATAGGTTTTAGAGTGATTGTCGTAGATTGGTTGGTTTTTCTGAATTTAGTTAAATGATAAGTTTTCGTTGCAGATTCAAAAGAAACCAAATCTTCATCATCTGTTCTATCGTATTTAATGATGATTTTATCGGCATCTACATATTCTACAACCCCTGTTCCATCAGCATTTATCAAAATTCTTGAATCTTTTGCCACCTGTCTTTCCAAGCCCGTTCCTACGATTGGAGCTTCTGGCTTCAGCAACGGAACTGCCTGACGCATCATGTTTGAACCCATCAATGCACGGTTCGCATCATCATGCTCCAAGAAAGGAATCAAAGATGCCGAAATACCAGAAATCTGGTTCGGTGCAATGTCTATCAAATCTACCTGCTGTGGCTCTACCACTGGATAATCCCCATCTAGACGAGCAATAACTCTATCTGTGGCGAAAGTTCCATCATTATTTAAATCAACATTCGCCTGAGCAATGATTTTAGACTCTTCATCTTCGGCATTAAGGTAAATAGGTTCAGCATTGAAATTAACTTTACCATTTTCAACCTTTCTATATGGCGTTTCTATGAAACCTAAATTATTGATTTTAGCATAACATCCCAAAGAAGAAATCAAACCAATGTTTGGTCCCTCTGGCGTCTCAATCGGACAAATTCTTCCGTAGTGAGTATGGTGGACATCTCGCACCTCGAAACCTGCTCTTTCTCTAGAAAGACCGCCAGGCCCTAATGCAGAAAGTCTTCGCTTGTGAGTAACCTCAGAAAGCGGGTTCGTTTGGTCCATGAACTGAGACAACTGGTTGGTTCCAAAGAATGAATTAACCACAGAAGTCAATGTCTTAGCATTAACCAAATCCAATGGTGTAAATATCTCATTATCACGAACATTCATTCTTTCTCTAATCGTTCTTGCTACTCTTGAAAGTCCCACTCCGAACTGACCAGCCAACTGCTCTCCAACAGTTTTAATTCTTCTGTTAGAAAGGTGGTCTATATCATCCACTTCTGCTTTAGAGTTAGCCAATTCTATCAAATGGCGAACAATTGCGATAATATCCTCTTTCGTAAGAACCTCTGTCTCAACAGGAATATTTAAGTTTAATTTTTTATTTAATCTATATCTACCTACCTCTCCCAAAGAGTATCTCTGCTCTGAGAAGAACAAGTTTTCAATGATTTTTCTTGCTGTTTCTTCATCTGGCGGATCAGCATTTCTCAACTGACGATAGATGTACTCCACAGCCTCTTTTTCAGAGTTTGTAGGGTCTTTTTGTAGTGTATTTTGGATAATAGAAAACTCGCTGCTGTTTTCATTATGAATCAAAATAGTTTTAACTCCTGAATCGAGAATCAAATCCAAATGTTCTTTTTCCAGCACAGTTTCCCTATCAAGGATAATTTCATTTCTCTCAATAGAAACCACTTCTCCTGTATCTTCATCTACAAAATCCTCAAACCAAGTATTCAACACTCTGGCAGCCAACACTCTTCCTTCTACTTTTTTAAGCGCAGCTTTAGAAACTTTTATTTCTTCTGCCAAGTCAAAAATCTGAAGAATATCCTTATCAGATTCATAACCAATAGCTCTCAATAAGGTAGTGAAAGGCAATTTTTTCTTACGGTCAATATACGCATACATCACATTATTGATATCCGTAGTAAATTCCATCCAAGACCCTTTAAATGGGATAATTCTTGAATAATAAAGTTTAGTTCCGTTAGCATGGTAAGTCTGCCCAAAGAACACCCCTGGCGAACGGTGAAGCTGTGTAACAACTACCCTTTCTGCTCCGTTAATAATAAACGACCCAGAAGGCGTCATATACGGAACTGGCCCTAAATACACATCCTGAATAACGGTTTCAAAATCTTCGTGCTCTGGATCTGTGCAATATAATTTAAGCCTTGCCTTAAGCGGAACGCTATAAGTAAGCCCTCTTTCCACACATTCGTCAATAGAATAACGAGGTGAATCCACCAAATAATCTAAAAATTCTAAAACAAACTGATTTCTAGAATCTGTAACCGGAAAGTTTTCCTGAAATGTCTTGTAAAGCCCCTCTTTTTTTCTATCTTCTGGAAGCGTATCCAGCTGAAAAAACTCCTTGAAAGAATCAATCTGAATCCCCAAGAAATCAGGAACCTCAACCTTTCCTTTTGCTGAAGAGAAGTTTATCCTTTGCCCTCCTTCTCCTTGCGCGTTTTTTGTCGTTTTTGATTT
The DNA here is from genome assembly GCA_938037185.1 of uncultured Riemerella sp. Classification (GTDB taxonomy): domain Bacteria; phylum Bacteroidota; class Bacteroidia; order Flavobacteriales; family Weeksellaceae; genus JABCPE02. The sequence continues at coordinate 2,299 of CALHQK010000029.1, read as the reverse complement.
ACTCATAAAAACCTCTAAAGAAATGTTAGTTAAAAATATTTTGTTCACAAAAAAATATCAGAAAAGAACCCAATCAAGAAATGATGACAATGAAAGATTTTGTATCCACGCTATCAGAAACACCCCTCTCATCACCATCCTAAAAATCAACCTTTTCTAACTGCAACACTGGTATATCTTTTCACAGCGTAGTGCAAAATATTTTTCCCATCCCGCCATTTATCAATTACACACATACATAAAATACGAAATCCCCTATACAACAATGTATAAGAGTTGTTCAATTTTCATGCATGTCTATAAATTTTCCAATAGCGTAAAATGGTCTGCAAATATAATTTATTTTTACCAAATATTCAGGAAAAAGTCAAGTTAATTTTAGTTAAATTTATAACTTGCTGATAATCAATATTTATTAAACTTTAAATAAAATCATAGATTTATGAGAAAATTCACATAGAAAAAAAAGATTTTTTAAACAAAAAAATTGTACTTTTGCACTTTAAAAATTTTCAGGAAAATGAATGTTACGAGAACTAACCACGATGATGTAAGTGCTTTACTTACAATTACACTGAATAAATCAGATTACAAGGAAAAAGTAGATGATGCACTAAACTCTTATGCTAAAAGAGCAACTATACCTGGCTTCAGAAAAGGGAAAGCGCCTATGAGCCTTATCAAAAAACAATATGAAGAAGCTGTTACATTAGAAGAAATCAACAGAAAGATTTCTGAGTCTTTGGACAAATATGTTGCTGATAACAACATAAGACTTCTAGGACAGCCTATTCCACAGGATACACAGGCATTGGATTTCAATGCTGAGGAGGTTTCTGTAAGTTTTGAAATTGGTTTTGAGCCAGAATTTGAAATTGATTTATCTAAATACGCTGCTGAATACTACGATGTAGAAGCTACAGACAAAGAAGTAATGAAGAGCGTAGGGAATATGCAAAAAAGATTTGCAGAAAAAATTGTGAAAGACAAAGCAACCAAAAATTCTCACATCAACTTTGAAGTTACTGAAATCGTGGAAGGTGATGCAAAACCTGTACACAAGCCTAAATATCTTTCTGCAACAGAAGAAAACACTGCTATTTTCCCTATCCTAAAAGGATTAAAAGTAGGTGAAACTAAAGAAATCTCGGCAGAAGAATTAAAAGCAAATGAAAACGAACTTGCGAGAGAATTAGGTTTCCATGATATAGAAATCACACATTTAGGAAATGAAAAATTCCAAGTGAAAGTTCAGGAAATCTTTGAATTAAAAGATGCTGAGCTTAACCAAGAATTATTCGATAAAGTTTACGGAAAAGATGAAATCAAATCTGAAGAAGAACTAAAAGCAAGAGTAAAATCTGAATTGGATGATTTCTTCAAACAAAACTCTGAAGCTGTATTTGTAAGCAAAGTTTTAGAACAAATCTACAAAGAAGATTTTCTAAAAATCCCAGAAGCATTCCTAGTAAAATGGGTAATGTATTCTAATCCAGAAATCACTGAAGAAGACAGAGCGAAACAAATCATAGCAAACGAAAAATCCGCTCTAATCGCTCAGATGGTGGAAAACAAACTAAGAGTTTCTAATAATATTCAGTATGATTTCGAGGAAGTATTGGAGCATGCGAAACTTTCTTTCAGAAATCAGCTGATGTCTCACGGAGTGCACCACATCGGTGACCAAGAGCTACACAGATATGTGCTAGAAATGCTGAGAGACAGAGAGCAAATGAGAAGATATTCTTCTGAGGTTCTTTTAATAAAAATCAGAAGTGTAGTTTTAGAAAAAGCTAAAAAAACAGAAAAGAAAATCTCTTATGACGAGTTCATGAAAGAAATTCAAACTAAATCTAAAAAAGAAGATAAATAAATCTAACTAAAAAATGCGGTTCTTTTCGAGACCGCATTTTTTTATAATTTTAAAATAAACTCACATGCCGAGACCAACTTCTAAAACTGAACTTCTCGAGTTGAGCAAAGAAAATTTCAAAAACTTGATAGATTTTGTTTCTACTCAAGAAAATCCCAATAAAGAATTCAGCAGAAATACTATGAATAGAAATATTCGTGATGTTTTAGGACATCTCCACCACTGGCATGAAATGTTTCTAAATTGGTACAAAATAGGCATGCAAGGCGAAAAACCTGCTATTCCCAAAGAAGGCTACACCTTTGCTGATACGCCAAAACTCAACCGTGAAATTTGGGAAAGTTGTCAAAATATTTCACTTGATGAAGTCCTTGTTTTATTCCAAAAATCATTTGAAAAAGTGTTTTCCATCATAGAAAAACATAC
>CALHQK010000028.1 GCA_938037185.1 uncultured Riemerella sp. | reverse complement strand
TCTGGGCATTTCTGGTGATTTTTATTCCTTTTCTTACAAAAAGCTGGCGGTCATCTGGAACCAAATTCGCAAAATCCTCAAAGCCCTGTTCTATATTTTCTTTATCGCCATATATATCGAGATGGTCGGCATCCGTAGAAGTGATTATCGCCCAGTCTGGTGACAGATTGAGAAAACTTCGGTCGTATTCATCGGCTTCCAAAACAGAATATTGATTGCCATTAAACATAAAATTAGACCCAAAATTCTCCGAAATTCCGCCTAAAAAAGCCGAAAACGGAAGTCCAGCCTCCTTGCAGAGATGAGCCACAAGGCAGGAAGTAGTCGTTTTTCCGTGAGTTCCCGCCACTGCGATGCACTCGGTATTTTCGGTAACCATTCCCAAGACTTTTGCTCGTTTCAAAACTGAAAATCCGTGCTGATTGAAATAATCCAAAATCTGCAGTTCCTTAATCGCCGGCGTAAAAATCACAAGCGTTTCAGCCTTATCTAAAGCGCTGATTTCCTCAGTAATTCCATCTTCGAACTGGATAGCAATTCCCTCCTCCTGCAGTTTTTTAGTCAGTTTGGTTTCTGTTTTATCATATCCTAAAACATTCTTTCCCAGACTTTTAAAATACCTTGCAAGAGCGGACATTCCTATTCCGCCAATTCCTATGAAATAAAAGTTTTTATATTGATTGATATTCATCTATTTAATTATTTTAAAAATTTCATCCACTATTTCCTTTGCTGCATTTGGTTTTGCAAAGAATTTTAGATTGCTGGACATTTCTTTTCTCAAATTCTCATCTTCGCAGATTTCCATCAGTGTATTCCAGAATTTTTCATTCATTTCTGAGTCTTTGACCATTTTGGATGCATTTTTTTCCACCAAAGCCAATGCATTTTTGGTCTGATGGTCTTCCGCAGCATAAGGGAATGGCACCAAAAGAATAGGTTTTCCTACCACTGCCAGCTCGGAAATCGCGATAGCTCCCGCTCTTGACACAATCACATCCGCCGCCGAGTACGCCAATGCCATATCTGAAATAAACTCCTTGATTTGAATTCCTTGCTCACCACCTCCACATTGTGATGTAATGTCCTGATATTCAAGCTTTCCTGTCTGCCATACCAACTGAATGTTTTTTTCCTTTAATTTAGGTAAAAACTCTCTCCAAGCATTATTCAGGGTTTTTGAGCCTAATGAACCGCCCACAGAAAGAATGGTAAGTTTATCTGGGTCTAAGCCCATTTTTTCCTTCGCTTCTTTGGTATTTATAATATCTGTGACAATGTTTTCTCGGATAGGATTTCCCGTGAATACCGCAGGAAGAAAGCTACTCATATTGGGATATCCCATGAAAACAGCTTTGGCTCTTCTTCCGAGAAACTGATTGGTTTTCCCTAAAATGGAATTTTGTTCCTGTACAAAAATCGGAACACCGAGGGATGATGCCACATACAGAGCAGGACCAGAAGCAAAACCACCTGTCCCGACAGCAAAATCTGGTTTAAAATTTTTAATAATCTTTCTCGCTTTCCATAAACTAGAAATAATTTTGAAAGGAAGACCGATGTTTTTAAGCAAATTTCCTCTGTCAAATCCAGCGATATTCAGTCCCTCTATTCTAAATCCAGCCTGAGGAACTTTCTCCATTTCCATTTTTCCATTTGCTCCCACGAACAAAAACTCAGCATTGGGAAATCTGCTTTTAATCTCGTTGGCTATCGCCACAGCAGGAAAAATATGTCCTCCTGTGCCGCCACCGCTCATTAATATTTTTAATTTTCTATTATTCATCTTTTTCAGGCTATATCATTTATTTCGTGAATACTCTGTTTTTTACCCATTCCTTCTTCATCTAAAATTTGTATTCTGGAACTTACATTTAGGATAATGCCTAACTGCAGATAAGTTACTAGCATGGATGTTCCTCCATAACTTATCAGCGGGAGCGGCTGACCGGTAACAGGGATAATATTGACCGCAACGGCTATATTAATCACCAACTGTACAAAAATCATAATCCCCATAGACAGCACCAATAACGACCCGAAAAATGCAGGCATTTTACTGGCAATGATGACTATCCGCATCATCATAATAAAATACAATGCAATAAGCACAAAGGCTCCTATCAACCCATATTCTTCGACTATAATAGCAAAGATAAAATCCGAAACCGACTGAGGAAGTGACTGTTTCAATGCACTTTTCCCAGGTCCTACGCCTAAAAAACCTCCATGCACTATCGCCGCCTTTGCTTGATTTACCTGATAGTTTTTGGCTTTCAGACTTTCATCTTCTATATTATCTATTTTGCTTGTATTACTAAAGGTTTCTATTCTGCTCATCCATGTATGAACACGGTTGTTCTTGATTAAATCTGTATTCAAAGCAACAAACATAAACAGTGCTATCAAAACTGCTGATACCCCAAAAAAACCAAGAATGTATTTTATTGGGAACTGCCCTATAATCATTACAACAAGCGATACAAAGAGAATCATCACAGCGGTAGAACCATTATCTTTTCCTACGAGAAGAAAAACAAGCAGAACAGGAACAAATAAATACAAAATATTCTCCGCGGGCAGCCGCTCTCTATCAATTTTTTTAGTAAGATACCTGCATATATAGATTATCAGCATAAGATATGCAAAAGTGGAAGGCTGGAAAGAAATGGGCGTCCCTGGTATTTTCAGCCATCTTGAGGCACTCGCTCCATCTATCTTCTGCCCTGTAAACATAGTAACAAGAAGAAGAAATATCGTAATTACAAGCAAAATACTGCTTAATTTACCAATATACTCGTATTTTACTGCACCAACGAACTTCATTATCACTAATCCAGAAATAACAAAGAGTGCGTGTTTAACGAGATGTGAAGTCGTTGTTCCTGTATTCACGATATACTGCAAATTTGTACTCGCAGAATAAACAGGGAAAATAGAAAAGAGGGAGATTAATATGATAACCGCCCAAAGAACCTTATCTCCTTTGAAAAACTCTTTCTTTCTATTTTCTATTTGTTGCATTTTTTAATTATTTTAAGACTTCTGTTTTAAATTTTCTGCCCCTATCCTCGTAGTTATCAAACAAATCAAAACTCGCACAACACGGAGAAAGCAGCACAGCATCTCCATTTTGAGCTAATTTCTTAGCTGTACGGACAGCCTCTTCCATGCTCGATGTATCATAAATGTTTTCTTTCATCCCTTGGAAAAAACTGATAATCTTAGAGTTATCCAGTCCCATACAGATAACAGCCTTTACTTTTTTCTTCACCAAATCTGCTATTTCGGAGTAGTCATTCCCTTTATCCACTCCACCCACTATCCAAATCACTGGTCGCTTCATACTTTCCAATGCGTAGTATGTGGCATTTACATTGGTAGCCTTAC
>CALHQK010000027.1 GCA_938037185.1 uncultured Riemerella sp. | reverse complement strand
TTTTTCTGTCGTTCGGCAAGAAAATATATCCTCCCGATATAGATTGCATAAAAAAGCACCAATACAGTACTTCCTACAAAGCCCCATTCCTCGCCTACCGTACAGAATATATAGTCTGTCCGCTGCTCTGGTACGAAATGTCCTTGTGTAACAGAGCCTTCCTGATATCCTTTACCAAGAAGCCCGCCTGAGCCTATTGCTGTTTTAGAATAAAGTAGATTATATCCTGCTGTTTTTCTAAATGCTTTTTCTCCTTTAAAGAGAACTTCTATCCTTTCTCTCTGGTGCTTAGGGAGTTTTTCCATTACTTTGGGAGCACCAAAACTAAGCCCTGAAATCAATGCTAAAATTACTGCCAGAACTGCTATGCTGGCTATATTCCAACTTTTTTTAGTAAAATAAACTACCAATACAGCCAGCCCTACACATACACCAACAACATAAACCGGACTAACCACCAAAGAGACTAAGAAAATTCCCACCACAAGAAACCCTGCTACAAAAAGCCAGCCACTAAGCCCCTCTCGGTAGAGAGCAATAAAGAACGCCATAAAAACCATGAGTGAACCTACATCCGGCTGAAGCAGCACCAAAGCCCCAGGAACCGCTAAAAGCCCAAGCGAAAACAGCAGCGATTTTCTTTCTTTTATATTAAAATCAGTATTTCCTACATAAGAAGCCAGCATAAGTGAAATACCTATTTTCACAAATTCCACGGGCTGAAGACTTATCGGTCCAAAAACATACCAGTTTTTCTGTCCATTTACCTCTTTTCCAAAGGGAAAAAGCCCCAGCAAAAGCGCTACACCTAAAATATAAGAAATAGGTGCCAGACTCTGGAATATACTGCCATTCATAAAAAGAATCACCAACATAACCACCAATGATATCCCGAACCAAACAGCCTGTTTGATACCGCTATCAGAATCTACGCTGTATATATTGGCTATTCCAAAAGAAACTATAAGCACATATATCCAAAAACCTATCTTGTCTAATCCTGTCAGCCCTTTCATTTGGTTATTTTCTTTTTGTGTTGTTATTCCTATTAGTTTCATTCAAGACTTTCAAGCTGTCTTGAAGTTTTTTAATCTGCACGCTGTCTTTTTTCGGTTCTTCATATTTACCGATACGCTTTAAATAGACATTCCACTGCCTTTTGTATTCTCCCATGAAACTGGAATTTACCATCTTTTTATAAAGATGTTCTCTTTTAATCTCTCCTAAAAGATATTTTTCGGCAATAATAGTGCAAGCAGGTCCTGCCCATGTAGCCCCGAAACCAGCATGTTCCATCACAGCAGCTACCACTATTTTAGGGTTATCGGCTGGTGCTATCATGGTGTAGATAGAGTTATCTTTCCCCTGTGGAACCTCTGCTGTTCCTGTTTTTGCCAACTGGGTAAAATCTTTACTTCTAAGTCCGCGGCCTGTACCGCTTAGAACTACGGCCTCCATTCCTTTTATCACTGCATCAAAGTGTTTAGGCTCTACCAGAGTATGTTTTTTTTCTTTGAATCTCTTGTCTGGATTAGGCTTTCCATCAATTGCTTTTACGATATGCGGAGTATAATACCAGCCTCTATTGGCTATGGCAGCCGTAAAATTGGCTATCTGAAGCGGTGTAAGCAAGATTTCCCCCTGCCCCATTCCATTAAAAACGGCTCGCATGGGTTTCCAATTTTTTCCGTAGCGCTTTTCATAGAATTTACCATCGGGTATCAGTCCTTTTACCCCTACTGCCAAGTCATTATTCATATACTGCCCCATTCCGAAACTATGCATGATTTTTGCCCATTCGTCTATACTTTTGCTTGGATTGCCTTTATATTTATTAAGTATTGCCAAGTAAGCGTATGAGAAATAACAGTTACTGGAAACCTGAAGTGATGGAATCAATGGATACGCTCCGCCATGGCCTTTGATTCTTACCCCCGAAACATTAAAACCGCCACCACATGGAAAAACGGTATTTGCTGTCATCACTCCCATCTGCATCCCTGCCAAAGCCGTTACGAGTTTAAAGGTAGAACCCGGCGGATAGGCAGCCTGAATAGACCTGTCAAACATAGGTTTATTCATACTATCCACCTGAAGTCTGTAAATATTTTTGACCTTTTCTGGACCTGTGAAAAGATTAGGGTCTATATCTGGACCTGTCGCCATAGCGAGTATCTCTCCATTTCTGGGGTCTAAGGCTACTATTGCTCCTCTTTTATTCACGAGCATCTCTTCTGCTATCTTCTGCAAATCGTAATCAATAGTAAGCGTTAAATCTTTACCCGAAACCACTTCTTTATCCAATTCGCCATTTTTATAAGACCCTATACTGCGGAGTTTGATGTCTTTTTGAATGTATTTCATCCCTTTTTCTCCGCGGAGTTCCTTCTCATAGGCTTTTTCTATGCCGCTCATCCCCGCTATATCGCCAGGGAAATAATAGAGCGAATCTCTTTTGATATAGGCTTCATTAACCTGATTGGTATATCCTAAAAGATTGCCCGAAGTAGAAATTTCATACTTTCGCTGCGGTCTGGAAACAATAGAAAAAGCTGGATATTTAAAGATAATTTCCTGAATCCTCGCTACATCTTCCCTGCTTAAATCTTTAACAAAAGTAATAGGATTAAATTTAGAAAAATACTTATCCGCCTCTACTTCTTTTATTTTCTTATTAAAGTCTTCTCGTGTTATTTTCAGCAAGTTACAAAACCCAAGCGTATCAAAATCAGGTTTCATAAGGGCTTTGGTATAAGAAATCTCAAAGGCAGGCTGGTTGCTTACTAATATTTTAGAATTTCGGTCAAAAATAGTCCCACGCTGCGGAATAATATATTCTATTTTAATAGAAGTATTTGCAGCATTAAGGGCATACCTGTCGGTAAGAAGCTGTAAATAAGCCAGTCTTGCCACAAAAATTGCAACAATAATAACTAAAGAAATGAGTATTTTAAAATAAGGTTTCAAACTTTCTGTTTAATCTTAAACATTAAAACATAAAATAAAATAAACACAAAAGATATAGCCGTGGTAATCAGCACATTCAAAAGCATATCCAAAATACGACTGAATTTGAAATACTCTATGCTCTGAGCCAAGAATTGATGTATCAGCAGATTAAGGAAAATAAATCCCAAAAACTGATACCATTGCAACGACTGAAACGAGAAAACATCCAGTTCAGACTCAGTAGAAGTCCGAAAAAGCAAAGTTCGTATAAATGCTATAAAAGTAGTCGCAAAAGCATTGATGCCCCATGTTCCTAAAAACATATCTATCCCTAACCCCAGCAGGAAACTCATTCCCAAGAATTGAAACTTGTTCCGATAAAAAGGATAAAACATCACATACACAGGAAATATCACTGGGCTGTATTTTCCAAAGAGGACAATTCTATTCAATAAAAAAATTTGTAACACCACCAGTATTACAATGAATAAAATATCTGTTATTATATTCCTGCTAATCATTTTCTTTTTCTGCTGTTTCTAAAACCTCTTGTATTTCCTCCAATTCTATTTTCTTCAAGTTTTTAACGATGAAGACCTTTTGCAGCTGCCCCATTTTCTGGCTCAGTTCTACAGATATATCCCAATAGCCTGTTTTGGTATCTACTTCATAGCCTGCCACACGCCCTATCATCACGCCTTTTGGGAAAATAGAAGATTTTCCGTCTGTAACTACTGTATCGCCTACTTTTATAGGAACATATTTTGGAATATCAGACAGTTTCATCACTCTTGCATCTCCGCCTTCCCAAGAGAGAGTTCCAAAATATTCGGACTTTTTAAGCGCAGCATTTACTTTAATATTATTTGTGCTTAATACAGATTGTACCAAGGCATAATTGTCCGTTGTATTAATAACAATTCCTGCAATTCCCTGAGGTGCAATCACGCCCATTTTGGGTTCTACTCCTTGTTTTCTTCCTCGGTTGATGGTGAAATAATTATTATTTCTATTAATGCTGTTCTGAACTATTTCTGCATCTATAATTGTATAAACCTGCCCTGCATTAAGTGTGTCTTTCACTACTGAAACCTTAGCAACAGCCATAGAATCTGTTCCATAGAGCTGTTCCATCAGTTTTTTATTTTGTGTAACTAGGTCTTCATTTACTTGTTTTAGTTTTAGATAATTTGTCCCTTCATCTATGTATCCTGAAACCCAAGAATTAAACGCCGAAGTCTGTGCCGCAATAAAAGAATGCTGCATAGAGTTCTTTGTAAAAACAAGAACCACTGCAATGAGTTCCAAAAAGACAAAAAAAGTTACAAAACCATTCTTTGAAAGAAATCTTAACAAGAAAGACATTCTGCGTTCGGGATTTATCTAATCAAGAAATTAAATTTATCTATATTTTTCAGTGCTATTCCTGTTCCTCTTACTACCGCTCTTAGAGGGTCTTCTGCCACGAATACAGGAAGTCCTGTTTTTTTATGAATCCTGTCACTCAGACCTCTGAGCATGGCACCACCACCTGCAAGATAGATTCCCGTTTTATAGATATCCGCTGCCAGTTCTGGTGGAGTCATAGAAAGAGTTTCCATTACAGAATCTTCTATTCTGGAAATAGAGTTATTAAGAGCATGAGCGATTTCTTTATAACCAATCATTACTTCCTTTGGTTTTCCTGTAATCAAATCTCGCCCTTGCACAGGAACATCATCTACTTCTATATCCAGTTCTTCTATGGCAGAACCTACTTCTATTTTTATTCTTTCTGCGGTTTTATCACCTACATAAAGATTATGATGAGTTCTCAAATAATACGCTATATCATCTGTAAATTGGTCTCCTGCAATCTTTACCGATTTATCGCAGACAATCCCGCCAAGTGCAATCACAGCAATCTCTGTAGTTCCCCCGCCTATATCAATAATCATATTTCCTTCTGGCTTTTGGACATCTATCCCCACACCTATTGCAGCTGCCATAGGCTCGTAGATAAGTCTCACTTCTTTGGCGTGAACCTTCTGCAAAGAGTCCTTCACCGCTCTACGCTCCACTTCTGTGATGCCAGACGGAATGCAGACTACAATTCTCAGCGCAGGCTGGAAAACCTTGCCTTTAATCCCAGGAATCTGCTTTATAAACTCCTTTATCATATGTTCCGATGCTTGGAAGTCGGCAATCACCCCATCTTTCAGAGGGCGCACGGTTTTTATGTCCTCATGCGTCTTCCCCTGCATGTGTTTTGCCTTGTCCCCTACGGCGATTACTTTGTCCGTAGAACGCTCTATAGCCACTATAGACGGCTGGTCTACTACTATTTTGTTATTATGGATTATCAGGGTATTGGCAGTCCCTAAGTCTATTGCGATTTCTTGTGTAAATACATTAAACAGTCCCATCTTTTCTTGCTAATTTTAATTTGACAAATATATAAATTTAGATTGGTCTAATGCACATAATTATCTATTTTTTAACAAAAATTTCTATAATCTTTTTTATTCCATCTGAGCTGAGGGAAGAACAAAACTTCATTAGGGAAAACTTGACAAATGTATTTTATTTAAAAAATCACATTATTTGTTAAATTTTTCCCAAGGAGAAGATTTACAACACATCTTGCATTCAATACAAGACATGTTTTTTTTGAAAAACCATCAAGGGGAAACTCTGCACAAGATAGGAAATTCTTTGCACGATGTCTTGCAGCTCTTACAAGATGTCTTGCAAGACTTGCACAAGATGTACTTTTGAATGCAACATCTATTGCAAGACTTACCACAGATACAGATGTTGTATTCAATACACAAGGTGTTTTATTGAAAACTTCACAATGAATATTGTTTTTCTTTGAATAAAATTAAATTCAACCATCTAATTTATCCTTTACCCCAGATAAAAACATACCTCCCCCGCAAAGCCAGACCAAAAAGACAGGCAGCGCGGAATTTCCCATAACATTAAAAATCACTATCTTTGCCCTATGATTAGGGTAACTAAAATTTTTACTTTTGAGACAGCTCATATTCTCTACGGATATGATGGAAAATGCAAGAATATACACGGGCATTCTTACAAACTTTTTGTGACCATAAAGGGAAAACCGATAGATGATATCAACAACGAAAAGAACGGAATGGTGCTTGACTTTGGCGACCTCAAAGCCATCGTGAAAGAAGAAATCGTGGATGAATGGGACCACGGACTGATGGTAAATGCGCTGTCGCCTCATAAGGATTTAGGGAAAGAACTAGAGCAGAAAGGGCATAAAGTTATTTACTGCGATTATCAGCCCACTTGCGAAAATATGCTCTACGAAATTGCTGATAAAATCAAAAAAAGACTGCCGAGCCAAGTGCAGCTCGTATATCTAAAACTCCACGAAACCGAAAATTCCTACGGAGAATGGTTTGCGGAGGATAATGAATAATTAAACAAAATGAATACAAAACAAGAAGCTGAAAAACTTTTCCCAGATTGGAAAGCCACTCCATGTGTTACGGGTAGAATAGCCGAAGAAGAGGATGTGAGAAATGAAAATGCAGTTTTTGTGATTGAAAATACTGATGTAGAATTTCATAAAGCATATGACATGGAACTACCCAAACTTGCTAAATTGCATAGTGATGAAGGTTCTGAATATGTAGTAGTTATACAGATAGAGGAATGTGTACAAGGAGTTATTGTAGGTTATAAGAATGCTGATGGAAGATTTGGAGCAGGGCTGTTCCATGAATTTGAGTTTTTAGAATAGAAAAGAAAACACATCATGCTAAAGATAAATTTAGAAAATTATAAGAAAATTTATTTCGCGTCTGACCAGCATTTCGGGGCGCCTACGCCTGCCGAGAGCAAGCCTCGTGAGGAGCGTTTTGTGCAGTGGCTGGATGAGATAAAGCATGACTGTCAGGTGCTGTTCCTGATGGGAGATTTATTTGATTTTTGGCATGAGTGGGACTATGTAGTTCCGAAAGGTTTTGTGCGTGTTTTAGGAAAAATTGCTGAACTGAAAGACAGTGGAATAGACATTTATTTTTTCGTGGGAAACCATGATTTATGGATGAAAGATTATTTCCAAAAAGAGCTGGGCATTCCTGTTTTTTTTGAGAAACAATATTTTGAGATTGATGGGAAAAAATTTCTCCTCGCTCATGGTGATGGTTTAGGCCCAGGGGATAAGGGATACAAGAGAATGAAAAAAGTTTTTACCAATCCTGTGTCTCTCTGGCTTTTCAAGTGGCTTCACCCAGATATCGCGATGAGGCTGGCGATATATCTTTCTACGAAAAACAAACTGATTTCAGGAGAGGAAGACAAGCAGTTTTTGGGCGAAGACAAGGAATTTTTGATTCTTTACGCAAAAGAAAAACTGAAAACAGAAAAGATAGATTATTTTGTTTTTGGGCATCGCCACCTGCCGATGGTTTTGGATTTGGATAAAACAGGTTCGCTCTACATCAACCTTGGCGACTGGATTTCTTATTTCACTTATGGTGTTTTTGATGGGCAGAAATTTGATTTGCTGGAATATAAATAAATGGACAAATGAAAGGAATTTTTGATATAAAAACGGAGCAGGATTTTAGGGAAAAATGTCTGGAAACTTTTCGCTATCAGTATGAAAATGTGGAGGTTTATAGAAAATTTGTTGATTTCTTAAATATCAGTCCAGACCAAATCACTCAGATTTCTGAGATTCCTTTTCTTCCGATAGAAATGTTCAAAAACCACACTATTTTAGATAAAAATAAAGATAAGGAAAACTATTTCCAGTCATCTGGGACGACTAATATTCAGACGCTTTCTAAACATTGGATTGCAGATTTTGGCTTGTATGAAGAGAGCATTTACAAAAGTTTTGAGCAGTTCATCGGGAAGCCAGAAGACTTCGTGTTTTTAGGACTGCTGCCAAGTTATTTGGAACGCCAAAATTCATCGCTAATCTATATGGTGGATTTCTTGATGAAAAAATCTGG
>CALHQK010000026.1 GCA_938037185.1 uncultured Riemerella sp. | reverse complement strand
TTTGCCTTCTGCTCTCATTTCTTTAAAAATTTGGCTTCTAATTTCTTTTTTGGTTTTTATACTTGTATCATACCATTGCTTAGAAAGATAAAATGATAAAAACATTACAATGATTGCTATTCCCAAACAACTAAAACTACCTATCAATAAATATTTTAATGACTTAGATTTTTTCTCGAAATGTTCTAATTTTGAAAGTGTATTTTCAGATAAATCTGTTTTAATACTCTTAGGAATAAATTTTGTTGTGCTTTCAATTTGTTTAGAAATGTCTTTAAATGAAGTTTCAAAATTATTCATTCTATGATTTAGTGAACTAGCTGAGCTTTGAAACTCACCTATTAAATTTAAAATATCTTGATAAGCAAAAACTACATCAGCCAGTTTTTCTATGTTATCCTCATTACTTTTTATTACTTTGTTTAGCAAATCTAAACCATTGTCCATTTTGTTATTTTCTGTATTCATATTTTTTATTTTAGTTTTAAAATTTTCTTTTGTAAAATCTATTTATTTCTTCTTTTTCATTTATTAAGTTTGAATTGTTTTTCTCTAAAATTTCTTTTATATCTTTTATCTTGAGTTTATTAGTAATTTCAGATAGTTTATACCCAGCAAGATATTCCCTTTTTGTTTCTGTATTAATATCAGATATTTTTACAATTCGCATTCCTGAAACACCTACTTTTACATTTTCTGATAGTATTACTTTGTATCCTAATTGCTCCATTTCAGTAATCAATTCATCAAAATTAGTAGCTTTCTTAAGACAGTGATGCAAACTATCAAGCATTTTTCCTTTCTTTTCCTTACTGATTTCTACATCTGTCTTGAGATTCATATTTTTACAAATTTCTCTTACAGCTTGTCCAAATAATTCTCCTATTTTATGAGCTGTTATGGTATTTTGTCCATGTGTATTTACTCTATTGACTATAAAATGAATATGTTTGTGTCTTGTAGAATTATGAATATCTAGTCGAATTTGATTGTCTTTTGTAACACCAACTTTTTCCAGAGCTTTTAGGGTAAGTTCTACCAAGACATCATTAGAAATTTCATTTTCTTCACTTCTCTCGGGAGAAATATACCCCGTTAAAGCCCAATTCTTTACATTCTTATTTCGATCTGCTACCGATTTCATCTCTTGGAATTGATTTTCAGCAGTATCGGATAACAAATTACTGGAATATACCATTTCAGCTGTGCCTTTATCATTTCCATTGTATTGTAAAGCGATTTTGGAAATTCGTCTTGTTGTTGCAGAATTATTCATCTCGTACTCTATTTTGGTATAAATAATTGTAAATTAATTTAGTAACTCCTTCTATCTCTCTCATAATCTCAGCCTTATTCTCTAAACTTGAAAACTCACGATTTCGCAATAGATTCTTAATTCTATTAAAGTTATTCCCATAAGATAAAAGCACTTCATCGGTTTTAAATTCATTGACTTTCAATTCTTTTTCCGTTAAAACTAATCGAACATATTTAGAGATTTTGAGGTTTAGTTTTTCTGCTTTTATTCTGAGAATTTCAAATTCTTTTTCAGTGAGTTTTGCAGAAATTGTTTTAGAAAAAAGAGCAGATTTTTTCTTGGCTAAACCACCTTTTTTACCAATAGTTTTGAAATGATTTTTCCTTTTTTCTTCTGCATCTTTTTGTTCTTGCTCTTGTTGAATCTTTGTTATGAAATTCGTTAAAAAATCTTGTTCCATTCTTTTATTTATTAGCGTTTTTAGAATGTTTTTGACGATAGGAAAAAACCAAAAAGTCCCATTTTACATTAAGCCACCCTCGCTTTTTGTAAACAATGGGTACTTTTTGCACTAATATCGTAGCAAAGAGATTTTGCCCATTATAAAATCATTTAAATCTTTGTAGTTTTGATATAATATTCTATTATCTTCAACATAAGGATTTAATCGTTTAACTTCATTTGTTGCCCTATTTCCTGCCTCATCATTATCAAAATATAATTCTATTTTCTCATAACTTTTAATGATTTTTTCAAGTTTAAAAATCATTGTAACAGAATTCAAAATCACATAATCTGATAGTGCTTTTTTGAGAGCTTTTTCCATTTGTTTAAAAGAAAGATAATCCATAAATCCTTCGAAAATCCGAAGATTGTTTGATTTATTTTTTATTGTAGTAATGTCTTTTCTCCCAATACAAATTTTTGAATATTTATTCCTTACTTCATAACCATTAGCATCATTTTTGAAACCAATTCCAAAATATTTTTTATTAGATATTTTATAATGGATTTCTTTAAGCAAGTGAATGTTATTTTCAATTCTTCTTTCTTTTAAATATTGAATTAAGGCGTAGTGTTTAACCTCTGAAATAGATAATATTTCATATTTACTTCCATCCCTAGTTATATTGTACATTTGCTCCTTAAAAGAAAAATTAAATTGAGACAAATATTCTAAGGCTTGAGATACAGAACATTGTTTGATGCCCTGAACTAATGAGACTATATCGTATTTCTTTCCCGTTCCGAAGTCAAAAGCAATATTCTTTACAAAATTGACAAAGAGACTGGGTGTTTTTTCTTCTCTATCAAAAGCAAAATAAAATGCTGTCTTAGAATTATCTTTGCTTGGGAAAAGAGAAAAACTTTCTAAAACATTTCTAATAGATATCTGAGTATTTGCTTGCTTACAATTCATATGTTATTATCTGAGTTTAATATATTTGTTTTTTCGTTGAATTGTTGAATAAAGAATGTAACCATCTTATCAAGTGTGCTTTATACACTCAACAAAAACTCAACAATTCAACAAAATAGGTTTATGATTATTCAACAATAGCTCAACAAAATTCAAGGTTTTAAAATTTGTTGAATACTTCGTTGAATGGGTATTTAATTAAAATTCAATTATTTGTAGCTTAATTCGACAAATCAACATATTTTTCAAGAATAAAATCTTTGGAAATATTGAAGTATCTTCCCACAGAATTACTCTTATAAAAATTTCCTGAATAGTCAATGTCATAACGGGTGTAGGTTAATCCGTTTTTTTTGGGTTCCAAGTTCCATTTTTCTTTCAGTACATTTCTCACATCATTTCGGGAATAATGCAACTGACGGAACATTCTATTGAGCATATTCAAAATATCCTGAGGAACAACTTCTATTTCTGTTTCCTCATTTGATTCAAAAAATTCATAAAGGAGCTCTATCATTCTACATTCCAACTTATTTGAATTTTTGAGAATAAGTTTTTGAAGTGCTTTAGTTTTTATTTCTTCAGGAGCAAACCACATTCTGCTCTTCTTTTCTGAATGGAATTTTCTATGGATTAAAAAACTTAGAAAAAAGGGGATTTCTGTAATTAGATTTTGAAGAAACTCAGTATTTTCAAGCCTTATAGGATTAATTTTTAAGACCCAAAAACGAATTTCATTCTCATCAATTTGTATGAAATTTTCTTCATTATTAGAACAAAGAATAAATTTTCCAAAAAAGTCAATTTCCTCTCTGTCTTTGCCTTTGTTTTCTAATTTGTCTTTATTGGTAGTCGAGAGATATTTTAACCGTTCGGTAATTTCTTTTCGGTCAAAAAATACTTCATCAAGGGCTATAATCAACATTGAAGCCCAATCAGAATTAAATTGACTATTAAAAGAATCTCCCTTGATGTAAGTCATATTTCTTCCAAAAATTTCTTTCATCCATTTTAGAAAAGTGGTTTTCCCTGTAGCTCTTTCCTTGCTTACCAAACATAAAACAGGAAGAATTTGAGTAGGATTTTCCAGTAAAATTTTCAGATAATCTAGACCTAAGTCTACTTGATTTCCAAAAATATGTTGCATAAAAGAAATGGAAAATGGAATATCATTTATCGAGACCTCTGAAACGCTTGGCTGATAAGGGATTTCATTATAAATATTGTAGAAGTTTCTAATTGTTTTTTGATATTTCAAATGATTGGGAATACAGCAAAACCCATCATATTTCGGTATGTCATAGACATATTTCTTGCCGTGATCTTGGATAATAGTTTCTCTTGACCACTTAACGAGTGAAGTGATTTTGTCGCCAGAGATTTGTGGACGTTCTATAATTTTGTAATAGGTAGTGCCCACACGAATGTAAGGTATAAGTAATTCTTCCATATTGATACATTTTTACGTTAAAATTACTTGAACCTTTTTTCAGTTTTATGGGCTATTTCATCTATTTCTTGAATTGTCTTTCTTTTTCCTTGAGCAATCCAATCCAAAAGTTCATCTTCATAGAAATAGAGCTTTTTCCCATTTTTATAATGTGGAATTTGTCGCTTTCTCACTAAAGTATAGACTGTAGGTTTAGCCTTTTTTATGATTGTACAAGCCTGATCTATACTTATAGGATTCTTCTTGTTATTGATTTCTATTGTATCTTTATTTTTTACAATAGTTTTTAATTCTTCTATCTGGTGAGATAGAAAAGCAACTGCTTTAGGCAGGTTCTCAAATGAAATTTCGTTTGCGTTCATAATTTTGATATTTTAAAATCACGGCGCAAACTTAATAAGTGTTTTATTTGTGATAAGAAAAACACACAAAAACACACAAAAACACACAAAAACACATAAAAACATAGAAATCACAAGAGAATCACAGAAAAACACAATAAAAATATTCTTTTTAATTATTTTTTTTACTCATTAGGTTTAGATAAATCTTCTTTGATTTTAACTATTCCTTTGTTTTCATCATCTTTCAAATGACTTTTTATTGTTTTCACATCAACATCTAATAATTTTTGCTTAAAAATTACCTTCAAAAATTTGACAATCACATCTTGTTTCCCAACTCTAAAGTGATTCCAAATACTCCAAGCGAAGTGATATAAATCAAGATTATTTAGTACCTTAATTTCTATGGATGGATATTTTGAAAAATCAGTCTCCCCTTTAGAATAATCTATTATAGCAGCACAAATATTTTCAATTTCTTCATTTGAACAATATGGAGAAAAAGTTTCTGTTATATATTCTTTAGCAATATCAAATTTGCGTTTTTTGTTTTGTGCTTTTCTTATGCTAACATCATTTATATTATCATTAATTATATCTGAAGAAGCCGTATTTACAGGGATACTATCAGGAAAAACTGTATTAGCAGGGATAATATTAGCTGGAATAGTATCTTTTGTTTTATAAAGTAATGTATTAATATTTATAACTTTTTTAGAGTTTATTTTATTTTTAATAAAGTATAAAATTTCCATCAGAAGTAACTGAAGATTACAATAAATAAAAATTACTAACAATATAATTGTAATCATAATCATTGTAACAATCGTTTTAGTTTCATAAACTTCAAATTTCATCATAAAAGGTATTATTATCTCTATAAACATAACTATAATAATCGCTAATTCTCTTGATCCCCAAATTAAATATCTTTCTTGTATCATATTCATAGTTTTACAATTAAAAATTCAACTTAATAACTTCTGCTGCTTTTATTTTATTTTCATCAATTACTTTTGCATAGATTTGTGTTGTATTTACATTTGTATGCCCCAACATTTTGCTTACCGTGTAAATATCTGTACCATTAGCTAATTGTAAGGTAGCAAATGTGTGTCTAAAACAATGAAAAGTAATATTTTTGTGAATACCTGCTTTTGCAATCCACTTTTTCAAAGGGCGAGAAATCCAAGAAGGATCAGGTAAATTTTCAAAAACTAAATCCTCTAAGTTTCTTCTCTCTCCACATAATTTTAAGGCCTGTTTCGAAATGGGTTTATATTCTACTCCTTTAGTTTTCTTCTGAGTAAAGTGGAGTTCTATTTTACCATTATCTTCTATAACTTCCTTCCATTTCATTTTTTGAATATCTGAATGTCTTAATCCTGTAAGAGCAGAGAAAAGTGAAGCTCGTTTCAAAACATCATTATCACAATCTGTTTGTGCCAAAATATTTAGTTCTTCCTCTGAAAGATATTCTCTTCTTGACTCTCTATCGGCAATACCTTTTATTTTTCCTGATAAATCTGATAAAAAATATCCATCAATAAAAGCTTGTTTTAAAATAGCTTTGAAAATAGAAAAATATGTTGCAGAGGTATTGACAGATATAGTTCCTTTCTTATTCCCCCCACAAGGAGCAGATAATAAGAAATTTTTAAAATCCTCTGAAAATTTCATGTCAATCTGTGCAAATTTCACTTCTTCTCCTGAAAACAATTTTAGAAATCTTATTACCCTTTTCCAATTTACACGAATGGAGTCTGAACTATTCTTATGTTTTTTCTTCAATAGCTCTTCACAATATGAAATAAAATTTTCTTCTAATAATTCTTTCTGTTTTAATTGTTGATTATCTCCTAATAAAATTTGCTCATCATATTCTTTTTGTAATTTTCTACGAATTGCATCCGCAAATAACATTGTCTCTTTATCTAAATCACTTTTACAAATGATTACTCCATTTTCATCTCGTTTGGGTTTATAGGAAACATTTCCTTTATCATCAGTTTTTGCTGAGCGAGTTTTGTCAAAAACTACAGAACTAACACTTCTATTGAGATATTCTCTGACTCTTTTAGGTGTTTCTTCATTTGCTTCATAAACAGGGTAAGACTCCACGTAAACATACCATTCTTTCTTAAATTCTGCCTTACGAAGTCTTACTGTACATTTTGTGGGTTTTACTTTCATTGTCTAATAAATATTTTATCAATTTCAACCTTTGGAACATATACAAATTTCCCTATTTTTTCCTTAGGAATATTAAATCTTTCTATGATGCTATTTACTGTCGAAGGATTTGCTGCAAACTTTTCACTCACTTGCGAAAGCGTATAGCAATCTTCTTTTTTATATTTTTTAGAAAGTTCTTTTTCTTGTTTATCATTTTCATTTATAATAATTGGAGATAAAAGTTTTTCTAATTCTGTTTTATTTATTCTCGTAAGTCGTTCTCCCAAATTCACACTACAAATGACATTTCGCTTAATCAATCTATGAATAGAACTTTTTGAAATTCCAAATAAAACAACTGCCTCACTTACAGAAATTAATTCTCTATGTTGCAGAATAGCAATCTTATCTGCATATTTTTCTAAAACTTTTTCTTTTTTCTGTAATTCTAGCTCTCGCTTTTTTTGTTCTTTCCTATTTTTATCCGCACATGAATGCGAGCAAAAACGAGTTGTTATTGTTTTTGCCTCAAATGGTTTCTGACATTGTTCACAAACCTTTGGTATTTTCAGTTTACTAAATCCCATTTTATACTATTAAGAATCATAAGCGTTTTAAGAACCACATTGTAGTAAATTAAGACCCGATACAAATATGGTACAAAATTATGATTAAAAAATGAGAAAAACAAATATTTTTGATTAATTAAAAAATAGAAAAACCACTATAAACTAAGTGTTTATAGTGGTTTTTAATTTTTATTAGTTGTTAATAACTAATCTCTATTTTACTTCTTCAAAATCTGCATCTTGGACATTGTCTCCGCCTTGCTGCTGACCGCCTGCTGCACCTGCATTTGGCTGTGCTTCGGCTTGAGCTTTATAGAGCTCTTCAGAGGCCGCCATCCATGCTGCATCTAATGCTTCTGTTTTAGGCTTGATAACTTCTACATTTTTAGTTTCATAAGCTGTTTTCAACTCTGCTAACGCTGTTTCTATTCCAGCTTTTTTGTCTGCAGAAAGTTTGTCTCCAAATTCTTTCAGCTGTTTTTCAGTTTGGAAAATCAGTCCATCAGCTTTGTTTATTACTTCTGCATCTTCTTTTTTCTTCGCATCAGCAGAAGCGTTTTCTTCAGCTTCTTTTTTCATTCTTTCGATTTCCGCTTCAGAAAGCCCAGAGCTTGCCTGAATCTTGATAGACTGCTCTTTTCCTGTTCCTTTGTCCTTTGCAGAAACGCTAAGGATACCATTGGCATCTATATCAAAAGTTACTTCGATTTGTGGAACACCTCTTGGTGCTGGTGGAATATCTACCAAGTCAAATCTACCGATTTCTTTATTGTCATTAAACATTGGTCTTTCCCCTTGTCCTACTCTGATGGTAACTGCTGGCTGATTGTCCGCCGCTGTAGAGAACACCTCTGATTTTCTTGTAGGGATAGTCGTATTCGCTTCGATTAGTTTTGTAAATACAGACCCCATAGTCTCGATTCCGAGAGAAAGCGGCGTAACATCTAATAGCAATACATCTTTCACATCTCCTGTAAGAACTCCCCCTTGGATAGCCGCACCGATAGCCACTACTTCATCTGGGTTTACTCCTTTAGAAGGCGCTTTTCCGAAGAATTTCTCTACCGCTTCCTGAATTGCTGGAATTCTGGTAGAACCACCTACTAAGATAATTTCATCAATATCAGAAACGCTCATTCCTGCGTTAGCCAAAGCTGATTTACAAGGTTCTATCGTTCTTTCGATAAGGTTGTGAGCCAATTGTTCAAACTTCGCTCTTGTCAAAGTTTTCACCAAGTGTTTTGGTCCAGAAGCCGTAGCTGTGATGTACGGAAGGTTGATTTCCGTTTGTGTAGAAGAAGAAAGCTCTACTTTTGCTTTTTCAGCCGCTTCTTTCAATCTTTGAAGCGCGATAGGGTCAGTTTTTAAATCTACACCTTCTTCATTTTTAAACTCTTCTGCCATCCAGTCGATGATTACATTATCAAAGTCATCTCCTCCAAGGTGAGTATCTCCGTCTGTAGCTTTCACTTCGAAAGAAGCATTTCCATCCACTTCATACATCTCCAATACAGAGACATCATGCGTACCACCACCACAGTCAAACACTACTACATTCATGTCTTTTTTACCTACTTTGTCTAATCCGTAAGCCAAAGCTGCTGCCGTAGGTTCGTTGATGATTCTTTCTACTTTAAGACCTGCGATTTCTCCTGCTTCTTTAGTTGCTTGTCTTTGTGCATCATTAAAGTAAGCTGGCACGGTAATTACCGCTCTTGAAACCTCCTGTCCAAGGTAATCTTCAGCTGTTTTCTTCATTTTTTGAAGAATCATCGCAGAGATTTCTTGTGTTGTGTATTCTCTATCGTCTATTTTTACTTTTACAGTATCATTTGGTCCAGCCACCACTTCATATGGAACTCTTGAGATTTCCTCTTTATCTTTAGAGAACTGTGTTCCTATGAATCTCTTGATAGAGTAAATGGTTTTCTTTGGGTTTGTTACTGCCTGTCTTTTAGCTGGGTCTCCCACTTTTCTTTCGCCATCCTCTGTAAATGCTACGATAGAAGGCGTTGTTCTTTTTCCTTCTGCATTTGGGATTACTACTGGGTCTTTACCCTCCATTACTGCCACACATGAATTTGTTGTTCCTAAGTCAATTCCTATAATTTTACTCATAATATTTATATTCTTTTTTATTAATAATTATTTTAATTTTTACACTTTGATTTTGTCAATATTTATACCATTACTATTTTCGAAGCAAAGAATGACAAATTGTCTTATTTATCAATTTCAAAAAATAAAATCATGACTAAAAATACAAAGAACTTTCATCATTACTGACAAAAGTTCTTCTTAATAATAAATAATATTTTAAAACTAATCTTTATAAATTCGCTCTATTTCGTGGCGAAGCTTATCCATCACTATTTTTCTTTTAATCTTCAAAGTAGGAGTAAGCTCTCCCCTTTCGATGGTAAATTCCTCTGGAAGCAGCATGAATTTTTTAATGTGCTCATAGGAAGATTGTCCTTTCTGCACCTCTGCTATGATTTTTCGGAATTTCTCTTTTATATTCGGCATTTCCAAGAGTTTCATTTTTTCTGCAAGGGTCAATTTTAGATAATCCTTAAACTCTACCAACTCCTGAGAAAGCGCCTCAAAATTAGGAACGATGAACGAAGTCACATATGGTTTTCCTTCGGCCACTACAAGCGCTTGTGAAATGCTCGGATGCGTCTGCAATGGGATTTCGATAGACTGCGGCGCGATGTATTTCCCATTGGAAGTCTTCATCAAATCCTTTATTCTATCCACTATATAGAGATTCCCATCCTCATCGATACGCCCAGCATCTCCCGTACGGAAATATCCATCCGCGGTAAAAACTTTCGCTGTTTCCTCTGGATTTTTGTAATATTCCTTCATCACTCCATCATACTTCACCAGAATCTCATTTTCTTCTCCTATTTTTATTTCAACCCCTGGCAGCGGAACTCCCACACTTCCATGAACGAAATTCACTTTCGGATACGCGGTAACCGTAGCACAAGTCTCAGACAGCCCATATCCTAATATTATAGGCATTCCTATAGCAGCGAAAAACTCTGAAATTTCTTTTTTCAGCATCGCTCCACCCACAGGCATAAAGCTGAGGTTTCCACCAAGTTCATTTCTGATTTTCTTAAAAACCAGAGCCGAATAAAATTTATATTTTAGTCCTAATAAAAACGGAATTTTCTCTCCTTTTCTTACTCTTTCCGAATATTTTACACCTATTCTGAGGGCTCTACGGAAAAATTCTTGTTTCAGACTGCTGGAACCTTCTATTTTATTAAGTAATACTTGATAAATTTTCTCATAAAGTCTCGGCACCGAACACATTGCCCAAGGTTTCACTTCTTTCAAAGCCTGAGAAACATCTTTTGGATTGTCTAAAACCGCCACATGTCCCCCCATCGCAAAAACGAAAGTAGACCATCCACGCTCAAAAATATGACTCAACGGCAAAAACGCCATAGAAACCTTGTTATGAAGATTCTCTATCTTAAAGAATTCCTTATGCGCTTTAATCACAGCATAAAAATTCTTATGTGTAAGCACCACTCCCTTCGGTGTCCCTGTCGTTCCAGAAGTATAAAGTATTGTAGCTGTGTTATTTATATCTATATCCTTGTATTGGAATTCTTTATCATAAGCATCTTTCCATTTAGGAAGGTAGTATTCCTGCTCTGTTGGATTTTCCAGCTGAATAGAAGAAATCACTTGTAAATCAGCAAACTCAGAATTTTGTTTAATTTCTCTAACAATTTCCAACTGCTTCTCTGCTCCTACCAAAATTACCTTTATTTCCGTTTGTCTTAGGATAAATTCCACCTGTTCCTTACTATTCGTAGCGTAGATAGGCACTGTAATAGCTCCTAACGACTGATTGGCAAAATCCACCAACACCCAGTCTTTGGAATTATCAGAAAAAATCGCTAGCCTGTCTCCTGCCCCCATTCCAAGACTGCTAAGAGCATTAGAAATTTGGGCTAAATCCTCTCCAAACTCCCTCCAGTTCTTTGATTTCCAAACTCCATTTTCCCTAAAAGACAATGCAGGTAAATCCCCAATAGTTTTAGTATTATTATGAATTAATTTGAGTACGCTCATAAATATGTTATTAAGTGTTGCAAAGATAAAATTTTAATTACATTACGCATCAAAAAAAAACATTATTTTTTCAAGAAAAAAAACTAAACATAAAATTATAAATCCTCTAACAATTCTATATTTAGATATAAATATAATTTTTCAATATTTAAACACAAAATAAGAAAGTCCCATAAAACTGAACTTTCTTATTTAAACTTTTTCTTAAAAAACTTCATTTACTATCTGTTTCACCCCTTCGCTGCGCCCCATGGAATAGTAATGCAGTGCGGGAACGCCTCTTTCTTTCAGTTCTTTACTTTGGGCTGTACACCATTCTATTCCTACCTGTTTCACATCAGCAGCGGTTTTACATTTTGTAATTTCAATCACCAAATCATCTGGCAAATCCACCTTAAAACGATACGGAAGCATGCTCAGCTGGCTTTTTGCAGTGATAGGCTTCAGCCCTGGGATTATCGGAATAGTTATGCCCTCTTCCCTGCATTTATCCACGAATTCAAAGAATTTTTGATTATCAAAAAACATCTGTGTCACCACATAGTCCGCTCCTGCTTCTTGTTTTTTCTTCAGGTTCATTATATCCTGATGCAGACTCGCCGCCTCCATATGTTTCTCTGGATAACCCGCAACGCCGATGCAGAAATTGGTCGGCGATGGCAGTTCTATATTATGGTCAAGATAAATCCCATCGTTCATTTGTTTGATTTGATGAACCAATTCAGAAGCGTGAGCATTTCCGTTTTTTTCTGGCTTGAAATATGTCTCAGATTTCATCACATCACCACGAAGAGCCATCACATTATCTATCTCCAAGAAATCCAAGTCTATCAGGAAATTCTCGGTTTCCTCCCTGTTAAAGCCTCCACACAAGATATGCGGAATAGCATCTATATGATACCTATTCTGTATCGCCGCACAGATACCCACTGTTCCTGGGCGTTTTCTCACCACTCTCCTTTCCAGCAGTCCGTTTTCACGCTCTACATATTCGTATTCTTCTCTGTGGTAAGTTACATTGATAAAATTAGGTGCATGCTCCAAAAGAGGGTCTATGGCATCAAAAAACAAATTGATATTCTGCCCTTTAAGCGGCGGCAAAATTTCAAACGAAAAAAGTGTCCTGCCATTAGCTTTTTCTATGTGTTCTGTTACTTTCATTTATTAAATTTAAACCTAATTTTTTCTCTATTTTCTTAATCTACCGAGGGCTCCAAAGCTACAAAATTTTCCCAAAACCAGCTAAATACCCTCTCCAAGCCTATCACAACCACCTCAACAGGTACCTGCAACCACCTCTGAACCTATCACAACCACCTCTATAGGTACCTGCAACCACCTCCGAACCTATCGCGACCACCTTAATAGGCACCTGTAACCGCCTCTGAACCTATCGCAACCACCCCAATAGGCACCTGCAACCACCTCCAAACCTATCACAACCACCTCAATAGGTACCTGCAACCGCCTTTTTAGGTGGTATAATCTCAAGTGAAAAAGTCTCCTGCCTATGGATAGGTAATGCTATCTTCATCATGATTTATTTTTGTTGCTTATTTTTAAACCTATACGCTACGCCCAAAGCTACGAAATTATCTGATTCCGATTTAAAAACAGAAAAACCAGCTATGGCATCTAATTGCAAATCATTGGTTAAAAGATATTTCAGCCCAGCAGACAAATTATGTTTTGGTCTTGCAGAGCTATAAGTTCCGTAATATTCCCCAAATGCAGTCCATTTTTCAGCAAAAGAATAACCCAACTGCGAGTTCATTACCATATTTTCAAAACCATCGGAACTTCCTATGTTGTAAGTGAGCGACCATTTCGGAAAAAATTCATAATCCACCGCCAGAAGAAGGTCTGCATTGATTCTATCTCCCTCCGTATCATCATACGCCAGATATCCCACCAGTGTAAAGGCGGGCAGATTTTCTTTGTTAAACAATCTTTGCTTCACACTCAGGGTAAAATCATTAAACTGAGTATTCCAAATATCCTTCCCAAAGTCCGTATCTACACGGATTTCCGTTCCTTTCAGCAGTCCATAGCGGAGCATCAGATTTGGTGCAAATTCCCCTTCCGAATGTTGCAGCCCTCCCTCTATTTGAAAAGTCCCCTTCGGCAAGACATAAGTTCCCTCGTTTTGGTCTGGTCTATCCGTATTGATTGGCTCTATTTCCTGCTCCTGCCCCCAAACATTTATTCCTAATAATAAGAATAATGCATACAAACTCTTTCTCATTCTCTATTCAAACTTACTTTAAATATTTTGTTCTCCTGCTAAAATAGGACTCAGCCATTTTCTAGCAAATTCCTCATCTACGCCCTTTCTTTCGGTATAGTCTTTCAGTTGGTCTTCACAGATTTTACCAACCCCGAAATATTTCGCTTTTGCATTAGCGAAATAATACCCCGAAACCGCCGCCGTAGGATACATCGCCAAACCAGCATCCATCAGCTCTATACCGATGGTTTCTTTCACTTTCAGAAGTTCCCAGATGGTAGCCCTTTCCAAATGGTCTGGACATGCTGGATAGCCTGGCGCAGGGCGGATACCTTTGTACTCCTCATCTATCAACTCCTCATTGCTAAGGCTCTCGTCCGCTGCATATCCCCAGTATTCTTTTCTCACTTTCCAATGCAGAAATTCCGCAAACGCCTCCGCAAACCTATCTGCCAGAGCTTTTGCCATGATGGTGGAATAATCATCATTTTGGGCTTCATAATATTTCACCAATTCATCCGTACCGAAACCAGCCGTCACAGCGAAAGCACCTATATAGTCCTGTTTCCCAGAACTTTGCGGAGCTATAAAATCCGACAAGGCGAAATACTCCTTCCCTGCTGATTTTTTCAACTGCTGGCGAAGTGTTCGGAAAACGAATTCTTCCCCATCTTTATCTAAAATAATATCATCTCTTTCATTAGAATTAGCTGGGAAAAGCCCCAAAATAGCCTTGGCTTTGAGTAGTTTTTCGTTTAGAATTTTATCTAAAATCACCTTTGCATCAGCCCAAAGTTCACGAGCTTGCTCTCCTACTTTTTCATCTTCTAAAATATCTGGATATCTGCCGTGCAAATCCCAGCTTCGGAAAAACGGAGACCAATCCACGAAAGGAAGAAGCTCACGGAAATCCTGATTTTCAATCACTGTAATTCCTAATTTTTTAGGCTTAATGATGATTTCGTTTTCCCAGTCTATTTTAAATTTCTTTTCCCTTGCTTCCTCTATGGATACATATTCTTTGTCTGTTTGTCTTGCTAAAAATTTCTCCCTGAACTCATCATATTCCTTCTTAAGCTCTTTTTTGTATTCAGCAGATCTTTCTTCACTCAATAGCGAATTTACTATATTCACCGTTCGCGAGGCATCTCCGCCATGCACCACAGTATTGCGGTATTTTGACGCAATTTTCACAGCGGTATGGGCTTTAGAAGTTGTCGCACCTCCTACCAATAGTGGAAAATCCAGATTTTGTCTGTCTAATTCAGATGCTACATATTCCATTTCATCCAGACTCGGCGTAATCAAACCGCTCAGCCCGATGATATCCACCTTTTGTTCTATCGCTGTCTGAATGATTTTTTCACAAGGTACCATCACACCTAAATCTATGATTTCGTAGTTGTTACATGCCAATACCACACCCACGATATTTTTACCAATATCATGAACATCGCCTTTCACCGTTGCCAAAAGAATTTTACCATTAGAAGGCTTAGAAGTGTCTTTTTCTGCCTCTATGAAGGGTTCTAAATAAGCCACTGCTCGTTTCATCACCCTTGCTGATTTTACCACTTGCGGAAGAAACATTTTTCCACTTCCGAAAAGGTCTCCCACCACGCTCATCCCTGTCATCAGGTTAATTTCTATGACATCCAGCGGTCGTCTCGCTTCCTTCAAGGCCGCTTCCATATCTTCCTCAATGAATTTGTCCACGCCTTTTACCAGTGAATAGGTGATGCGTTCCTGCAAAGGCTGCTCGCGCCAAGATAGGTCTTCTACTTTTTCTTTTTTGACTGATTTTACTTTTTCAGAATAGTCTAACAAGCGTTCTGTGGCATCATCTCTTCGGTCTAATATCACATCTTCTACCAGTTCCAAAAGGTCTTTAGGAATTTCATCATAGACTTCCAGCATCGTAGGATTTACGATTCCCATATTCATTCCTGCTTTTATGGCATGATACAGAAACACCGAGTGCATCGCTTCCCGCACCGCATCATTTCCTCTAAACGAAAACGAAACATTAGAAACTCCGCCGCTCACTGACACATATGGAAGATTCTGGCGAACCCACCTTGTCGCTTCTATAAAATCAATTGCATTTCGTCTATGCTCCTCCATTCCCGTAGCCACAGGGAAAATATTAAGGTCAAAAATAATATCCTCTGGCGGAAAACCTACTTTATCCACTAAGATTTTATACGAGCGCTCCGCTATCTCTATTCTTCGCTGGTAATTATCGGCTTGGCTCACTTCATCGAAAGCCATTACAATAACCGCCGCGCCGTATCTTTTTATAATTTTAGCTTGTCGAATAAACTCCGCTTCTCCTTCTTTTAAACTGATGGAATTCACCACCGATTTCCCCTGAACCACCTGCAGGCCAGCTTCTAAAATCTCCCATCGGGAAGAGTCTATCATAATCGGAATACGAGCAATATCAGGCTCTGAAGCTATCAGATTGAGAAATTTTACCATTGAGGCTTTCCCATCTATCAGCCCATCATCCATATTTACATCCAAAATCTGGGCTCCTCCTTCCACCTGATTTCGGGCTATATCCAAAGCCTCTGTAAAATTCCCTTCTCCTATCAGCCTCAAAAATTTCTTCGAACCCGCTACATTTGTGCGCTCTCCTACATTCACAAAATTAGATTCTGGCGTAATTATGAGCGGCTCAAGCCCTGAAAGTTTTAAATATCTCATTGATTTTTAAATATTTAATAACTAATATCACTATTAAACCATACGGAATAGAAAACACTATATGAGTAAAAAAGGCCTTTAGTCCCCAGCTTACTCCAAACATGCTGTTATATATCTCATTAACACGAGAAATATTTTCTGGTTTTACATTTTCATAAGCAACCCCATCCATCAGCAAATATTCATTGAAACCATAATATGTTAATAATATCCTTTTTGATAATTCATCATACCAATATACTCCCAAAGTAACCAATATTACTAATATGCACAAAACCCCAAAAAGTATCATCCAAAAATTATTATTAAAAACTTTATTCAATTTTATACCGATGATTATTGGTAAAAAAATGATTGTTGCCATCACAACAATATTGATTCCTTGCACTATATTCTCAATCATTGGTCTTTAATATTTATCCAAAATATATAAGCCTCACAAAGTTAAGTTTTTTAAAAAACATAAAAAATAGGAAGGTAAATTTTACCTTCCTATTTTTATGAACATTGAACAATTTTCAATTACTCTTTAATTGTTGCAATACTTACTCTGTTCCAATCTGGTTCTGAGAACATGTTACCGATACCTTCTCCTTCTGCTACGATACGCTCAGCATCGATTT
>CALHQK010000025.1 GCA_938037185.1 uncultured Riemerella sp. | reverse complement strand
CTGCTTTTTCACCCTTTAAAACCCCTTCCCATTCTTCACTAGGTTTTCTAATTCCAAATGTCAAATAAGAAGAAACGATTTCTCTATTTTTCCTTTTCATATAGTCTTCCCCTATTTTTTCACATAAAATAGTAATCACCGCCTCCTGTAACTGGGTAATTCCCTGCTGGATAAGGTCTTTGTCTATACACCATTGCACAGCATGCAAAAGATTTTTTTCATCATCTTTTTCATATTTAGAGAACTCTTCGTTTAGTTTTGTCAAGATAGGAGTGAAAGCTGATGAAACTGTTTGTTCTTTTAGTTCATCTATTGCATTTTTTGCTTTTATAATGGTTTCTGCTGCCAAATATTTTTTCCCTCTATTTGTTCTGAAATCCTCTCCTATTTCATTCAAATATCCATTTATTTTTTCTAGTTTTTTAGCATTCCTATCTTGCCCTTGTGTTTCTTTTAAAATCTTATTGGTAGATTGGTCTGCTATCTTACTTAGATTATTGACATTTCCTGTATTGATAAACTGGCTGCCATAGTTTGTCCAGTCTTGTAGTACGGAGAAACTGGTTAAATCTAAAATAGGGGCTATTCTATCCTCTGGGTTAGGATATTTTTCTACTATTTCTTTAGGCAAACCTAAATTAGCAAACGCTCCATAATAAATTCCTTTTACGGTTATTTGCTTTATAAATTTAGCGTACTGTATCAATGTAATACCCAGCATAGGAATAGACCTAAAACTATGTGTCGTATCTAAAATAACCTCATCATTCTCCTTCAATTCATCAAATACTATTTTAAATATATCCCAAATCTCTTGTTCATCAAATCCTTGTGGAATTATTACTTCTCTAAACTTGCCTCCGCATTCCTCATTAAGTTTTGAAAAATGCTTTTCTGATGCATCCTTTGTACAAAATGCTATAAAATCAGTATATCCCTCTGCTAAAATGTCCACCAATGCTGTCTGTACATAAGTAACTACCCTGCTCTTCTCATCATTGTATTTATATACACATTCTAAATAGTTACCCGTTCCTAAAAATGTTAAAAAAACTTTTCTTACCATATTCTACTACTTTAATTCTAATTTCACCCAACCCAGAGGCTGATTATCCGACAATTCTATAAACCGAGTGATAGGGAATTCATCAGGGTTTAGGTCATATTCTTTCATTCTTTTTATTTTTCTGTCGTATATTTTGCCATAGCCACTTTTTTTCAAGAATTTTAGGAAATCATTATTATCACTAGAGTTATCCGCATCATATAGTGCCAGTGCCACAGAATTATAGAAATATCCCTTTCCGATGCCTATTCTCATAAAGAGACTGTTGGGATTATCCTCTATTCCGGCATCCATTTCTTCATAAAATTTAATCAAAGAGTCTATTATTCTTTCATCTTTGTATTTTATATTGCCTTTTTCACTTATACCCTCTAGCAATTCTATCTCCCTAATGTTCTGATGCTGGGTATATCTATTTACCACCCTGCATATATCTTCCCAAGAATAAGTTTTATCGCCCTTTCTCATCTCCCAAATCTGGGTCTCGCATGTTTTATTTTCTGAAATACATTCCCAGCTCTGTGGTATTGTAAGAGCTCCTGTTTTTATAGAAATTCTTTTGTTTTCTATAATTTTACATTTTTTTTCAAAATCAAACATACTACTATCATGAACTCTTAGCTGATAAGAATCCAACTCCGTTTCCAGCTCCTTTCTTAAACGGGTTTCTACTTCCTTATTGCCTATATTTTGAAGATACTTTTTACACCATCCATTATTTTTATCCAAGAGCCATTCATACAGAAATGCTGTTTTTATCATTCCTTTTAGTGTGCTACCTGGTATATAAGGGCTTCTATCTGGATTTTTTATAATGGTATTGAGTTCCTTTGTATTTTTTCCTTCTACGGAATAAAGGGCATAATCGTGTAGAGATAATTTCAGAACTTTTTCTAAAAAATCTTTTAGATCAAATTCTGTTCTATTATTATTCATATTGCTGATTATCCCACTCATATACCTATCCATCAACTCATCATCTCCTGCCAGTCTTTCTGCTATTTTTTCCTTATTTAGATAGTGTATCTGATTTCTATTCCTATCATATATATAGTCTGTGACTGGATTGATAGTCTTTCCATCACCTATACATACAGGCGTAAGCGTGGTCAATTTTATTCTATATTGTGATTTCATTTTTACAAATCATGGTTTTTATGAAATGGTAATACTAGATTACTACTATATTTCCAATATTTTTTATTCCCCTGACTCAAATCTACAATTTGGGCTTTTTCCTGCTTAGAAATTACAGCTCCTTCTTGTATTGACATCAGTAATTTTATCTTCTTTTTCTCTCCGTAGTTCATCCCTCCTCTTACTTTGGTTTGATAGTAGAGATATCCATCTAGACTTTCAGGGAAAGCTAGTCCTAATAAAATATTCTTATCGGATTTTTCTTGAATATTTATACTAAAATTCTCATATTCAATACCTTCCACTGCTCCACAGCCTGTAGAACGCTCACCCCCTATCCCATTGAGAGTTACCTGTTTCCAAATATTTTTTACTAAATCACTATCCTCCTTTGGCAGATTCTCTTCCTGCATCAAAAAATAGAAATCTATCTTCACACTATCTGTCCCTAAAATTTCCAAATTAGTTCTTGTATAAAGTTCATTATCCTCTCCTAGTGGAGTAAGATTTACCTTTTCCTCATCACTTTCTTGGAATAGGTCAAACTTTTCATTTCCTATTTCGGAGCGGAGACATACAGTTTTGCTATTAGGCATCACACATTCTCCATCAGAATCAAACCATTTCTCTGGACTGACTCCTTTCTCCCAGATGCCTTTTGATATAAATTCTATCTTTTTAAATTTCTTTACTTGAAATCGTTCCACATCTGCTGACTGAAAAAGATTAAGACTGATAGGCTTTGGAAGTAAATAGACCAGCTCCTCTTTTCCTTTTATATTTAGCACATAAAAAGCCGATGAAAAAGCCAATTTACCACTTTCAAAATACTCTTTAAAAACCTCTACCTTTTCCAAATTAACCTGTGATAAAGCCGATATAAATGCCCCAAAAAGTACATCTGAATGGATGATTTGTGATGTATTATAAAGCACAGTAGCCTTATCTTCTGTATATTCTCCCAAATGAAATTTGGCATTTGGAGGAAGTTTTAGATGCACTGCTTTCATTGGTTAGCCTATTTTTAGTTCTTCCTCTTTATCTATTACTATACCTACATGTCCATACCCTCTCGTTCCGCTACCTCCTATGTAATCATTTTCAAGAAGTTGGAAAGCTTCTTTCATTATTTTTTTGTTTTCTTCTATATTGTCACTATCATATTCATCCAAAACTATTTCAAAATTAAAAACTGCTCCTGCTGGAACTCTTTCTATAGAACGAAGTCCTCCTTTAGTTTTTCCAGATAGTCTATCTATAGTGTTTTCAAATTTCTCCTCTGTGTATTTAGTTGCTAATAATTCAGAATTTTTGAACTTCTCTTCAAATTTATCAATGTCCAATAAAGCATCTCTGAAAATAAGACGCGTTTTTTGTTCTTTTCCTGTGTCTGAACAACCAAATAACCTCAACAACTTATCTGATTCTTCTCCTATATCTTTTGCGCCTTCTTGCATTGCCAATAGAGAGCGTATTTTCCCTTTTAGTGAACTACCTGGTATATAAGGAACTCCTTTCGCAGTTTTTATCACAGGACTATCCAAACCGCCAATATCCAAACTTGATTTTGCACCTCCTATATGTAATCCTGTTTTTAATTCTATTGCTCCTCTGAAAAAATGTTTTTTAATTAGTTTCATTATTTTATTTTTTTGTTGTTTGACTCGTATAAAATTTGTGGTATGCTACTACAGCTTCCATTACTTTTTTGAATGATTTTAACTGTTCTTCATCATTGATTCCCTTTATTAATTGATTAAAAAAATCAATGATAGGCTCTACCTCTTTACCCTGTCTTGCAGCTATATAGACCAGATTAGGACGAAGCATTTTTACTTCTTGTACACTATCTGCATCTACAACCCTTGAATATATATTTCTCAGCTGCGTTGTTGTAATCATTTTGTGATTTTCTTTTATAAATTTTGCTATATCATCATACACCTTATCCAAAGGGACTCCATCTGCGAACAGATTAAGTAAATGTACATAAGTTTGCGAAAAATATTCTTTCTGAATATCTCTTTTTTCCTCTCTCTCTTGTCTTGGTCTTTCTTTATTCATAATTATTCTGATTTATTCATTCTTTTTGTTAATAATTCTGTCAATCGTGCTGCTACCACATATTTAGCAGGATTACTTTTTGTTCCCTTATGTAGAAAATCACTTAATAAATCTTCCGCATAAGTGTCAAAAATCTCTGTAAGTATTTTCCTGTTTTCTTCTGTTTTAGCATTTCTTAGATAATATTTTAGACGATAGACTTTTGGCAAATCTATTTTGTTAGTATCCATAATCTTATCTTGAACACTACGAAAACCTAAATCAGAAGATTTTATTCTTTGTAGTAATGATCTGGACTCTCCCTTATTTACTACCAAATCCAATAATTTATTTTTTATACCTACACATTGTTCCATCTCCTCCCAGCCCATAGGTTCTCCAAAAACACAAATACTGTTTTTATCTTCTCTATAGTTTTTGGCTAAATCCAAAGCCTTCTCTGCTTCTTCCGCCAAACGAATAAGTGGATATTTAGGATTACCTAATACTATCCCACCAGAAAGGGTAAGAGGTTTTTCTAAGTTTAGCTCTTTTTGGAACACTCTAAACGCTTCGTTAATCTCCACTGCTATTTCTATTATTTTGTCCCAGCTGCCTATAAGGAACAAATCATCTCCACCAGCAAAAACAGGGTATAACTCTTGCTTTTCAATTCTCGATTTTAAAACTTCCTGATATAAGTCTTTCGAAAAGAACCTCTCCATCTTTTGGCTAATTTCTCGATATTCCTGTTCTTCTTTATTACGGAATAAAAGCCCCAGATTATCCACATCCATTTTTAGAGCTGCTATTTTTTCATCGGCTTCTTCAGATACATTCTTTGATATACTCAAAAGCTCCGTGATACTGCCATCTCTATCTACGGGAAGTTTATTTAGTACATTATTCTCAAAATTATTTCCTTTGAATGCTATTACATAATCTTGTAAATAAATTTGATCTCCCGATGCTTGTCCTTTTTCTACCACAAAACCATTACTTTCTACTAATTTTTTAGTAAATTTAGCCCAGTCAATCGGTCTTGTCTGCTCGAATTCTTTAAGATCAAATTTCCTCTGTAATTTTACTTTTAAAACCTCTCTACTCAGATTTTGCATATCTTCTTTGAAATTCCCTTTCACCTCTACAAAGCTCACAAAAGGGAATAATACGCCTTGAAAATCCTGCTGTTCAAGTTCCTTTCTAAACTCTTCTAAAACCTCTTGATTACTTTCTACATAAACAAATAGGTTTCCTCCTCCATTATAAATTTCAGTAACCTTATCTGCGCCTATTTTGGCT
Organism: uncultured Riemerella sp.; assembly: GCA_938037185.1. Lineage (GTDB taxonomy): Bacteria > Bacteroidota > Bacteroidia > Flavobacteriales > Weeksellaceae > JABCPE02. Next base: position 13,184 of record CALHQK010000025.1, on the reverse strand, counting down.
TTTAGCATCTCGAAAACAATATGCGTCAGTGAATACACATAAAAAGACCTTGCTTTCAGTTGTTTTGCTGCATTTTTTGAGGGAATATCAAAAATAAACTTTTGTATTCCAGAAATGTCTATTTTTAAAATATATTTCATAACTTTTTATTATTCTATTATCTTTACACTTCCCATTCCTTGTGCATTATGAAGTCCTAAGCCACCCGCCATCAAAAGCTCTATTTCTTTCTTTTTTCCTATAAGTTCTATAGTATAGTTTTTAGATCCTTTTATCTTTGTTTCTTGTAAGGTATTGGCTTTTAAAACAACCAGCCTTGTTTTTACATTATCTGCATTTTTTATTTCCACACTTCTAATGCTGTTATCAATATTATCATTAAAAACCTTGAGTTTTTCCTCCCAATTTTTGAGCATAAAAGTTTTAAAATCATCATCCATAGGTAATAAATAGTCATAATTACCCCTCACATTTTTCCTACCTATCACGATAGGAGATGTAGGCTTCACTTCTACTTTTACAATTTCTTCCGCTCCTATATTTTTTAGTTTATCTTCCATTATTTCCACAGAAACAATACTAAAATCTGTTTTATGATATGGATTAGCTATTGTCAATTCTTTATTCTCAAAAATTCCTTTTATCAAAGATTGAGCTGTTTTAGGTAAATAAATATCTATATAGAGGAGTAAAATCTCACCATCCGAAATCATAAAACCTTCCTTATCTGTATTAACTTCTTTAAAATTCAAATCCGAAAATGTAAAGAACTTAAAACCCTTACCAAATCCTTTTTGATGTAATTGTTCTGCATATTCCTGATCCGCCTGCTTAATAAATTTATAAATCGCCGAAGACAAAGGATATTGATAATTAAAAGGTATTTTATCCCCTCTTTTCTGCTTTAACACTAACTTAAACTTCATTTTATTAACATTTCTTTCACAAATTTAACATTTTTTGTGTTATCATTTACTTTTTTCTCATTAAAAAATAAAAATCATAAATTTCACATCATTTTCAATATTTCTTTAAAAAATATTTAATAATCCATCTGGGAAATTAAATACTCCATCTATACTTTTTGATTTCCTAGATGATATTCTCAATTTAATATCTGATTTTTCTAATTTCCTACATAGAAAATTAAATTTTCCACATGGTTTTTTTAAATTTTCAACATGGTTTTTTGATTTTCCCATATATATTTTTCAATTTTACAAATGGATTTTCTCATTTTTTAGATAATTTTAATTCTCCTCCGCATCATTTTTTCAATTTTCCACCTGATTTATTAAATATCCCATCCCTTGTGACTTTATATTATTTTTTTATTACTTTTGCGGAATGTTTAGGTATCTATTTTTAGGGTGTGTTGCACTTTGCACCATCTCTTGCAGCGAAGAAACCCGCCCAAAACCAAAGGGGGAACTCCGCTTGGAATATCCCAAAGCAAAGTATCAGGCATTTAATTCTGCCTGCCCTTTCACCTTTGAATATTCGGACTTTGCCGCACTGCACGAAGCCAAAAAACCATGCTGGTACAACTTGGTCTATCCTCAGATGAAGGCCAATGTATTCCTTACCTACTTCCCTATTCAGAATGATTTTCGGCTTCATGTAAAGGAAGTAGAAAAAATGGTCTATGAGCACACCATCCGTGCTTCGGCAATAGAAACCAAGTCTTTTTCTTACCCTGAAAAACGAGTTTTCGGGAATTTCTATGAACTGAAAGGGCAGTCTGCATCTAATATTCAGATTTTCCTGACCGACAGCACGAGGCATTTCGTAACGGCAAATCTATACTTCAAGTCCAGACCAAGACCCGACTCGCTGCAGCCCGCCATAGACTACATAAAAGAAGACCTCATGCATATGATAGAAACCTTCAACTGGAAATAATCTTACACAACATAGAGCAAGAATAATGAAATTATTAGCCGTAGGAACCGTAGCTTTTGATGCTATCGAGACGCCATTTGGAAAGACAGACCACATTCTGGGAGGTGCCGCCACTTATATAGGGCTTGCCGCCTCCGTTCTCAATATTAAAACAGGCATCGTGTCCGTCGTAGGCGGAGATTTTCCTGAGGAATATCTCAACTTATTAAAGGAACGAGACATTGATATAGAAGGAATTGAAATCTTCCCCGAAGAAAAAACCTTCTTCTGGTCTGGAAAATACCATAACGACCTCAACAGCCGCGATACATTGGCAACAGAACTGAATGTTTTGGAGAAATTCAACCCCAAAATACCAGAACACTGCAAGGACTGCGACATCCTGCTTTTAGGAAACCTCCACCCAAGCGTACAGCTCTCCGTGCTGGAGAATATGAAATGCCGTCCAAGGCTGATTATCTTAGATACGATGAATTTCTGGATGAACCACACTTGGGATTTATTGATGGAAATCATAGGTAAAGTAGATGTCATCACGATAAATGATGAGGAGGCAAGACAGCTCTCCGGCGAATACTCGCTCCCAAAAGCCGCCCAAAAGATACACGAAATGGGGCCTCAGTATGTAATCATCAAAAAAGGAGAACACGGAGCTATACTTTTCAGCGAAGGAAAAATATTTGCGATACCCGCCCTCCCTCTGGAGGATGTCTTTGACCCGACGGGCGCCGGAGATTCCTTTGCGGGAGGCTTTGCCGCACACCTTGCCAGCACCGGAAGTTTTAGTTTTGAGAATATGAAAACGGCGATTATCGTGGGAAGTGCCATGGCATCCTTTACCGTAGAGAAATTCGGCACGGAAAGGCTCTTGGAAGTTTCGCCATATCTCTTGAAACAAAGAATTAAGAAGTTTCAGGAGCTTACCACCTTCAATGTTGATTTATAAATTTTAAGAAATAATTATAATAAAATGTTTAGTATTTCTCTCCGAGAAATTTAATTTTGCACCATCAATGAAAAATCAATCTTTAGAAATGATCAAAAACATTAGACAAGTGTTTCTTTTAACACTACTATCACTTTCTTTTCCCATACATGCACAGCTTCAAAAAGGACAGCTGGTAGACGGCATTGCAGCTGTAATCGGGAATGAAATCATTTTGGAATCCGATATTACAGAGCAGGAAAACTACGCCAAAGCACAGGGAATGGCTGCTGCCAACAAGTGCGAGTTTGTAGAAAGTCTGCTGAACAATAAATTCCTGATTTACCACGCAAAACAGGACACTCTGATTCCGAACCGAAGCAAGGAAATAAGAGAACAAGCCGTACAGAAATACAACCAAATTGCTGGGCAGTTCCCTTCAGAAAGGGCAATGCTGGACACCTATAAATTCCGAAACGCCACAGAAATGAAAAATGCCATAGAAAAGATAGATTCAGACGGCTACTACGGACAGAGTAAATATTCCCGAATAACGGAGAAAACAGATATTACCCCAAATGAAGTAACAGACTTCTACAACGCCTATAAATACCAACTTCCAGAGGTAAAAGATGAAATTATTCTTTCTCAAATCGTGATGTATCCTAAACTAACGGATGAGCATAAAAATGAAATCATCAACAGACTTTTAAAACTAAAACAAGAAATCTTGGATGGAGAGAGTTTTGAGTCTTTAGCAAGAATCTACTCCGAAGATGAAGGCTCTGCTTCAAATGGCGGACTTTACAAAAATATATCCAAGGGAACGATGGTAAAACCCTTTGAGGCAGCTGCTCTCAACCTGCAGGAAGGAGAAATCTCCGACCCAGTGGAAACAGAGTATGGCTATCACATCATTCAGCTTGTGAAAAAATCAGGGAAGATGTATGATGCAAGGCATATCTTGATAAAAAACACCCCTACCGCAGAAGAAATTGCCAGTGCAAAAAAGGAATTGGAAGACATCAAACAGCAAATTTTAGATGGTAAAATATCCTTCAAAGAAGCTGCTCATAAGTATTCCGATGATAAAAACACTAAATACAATTCTGGAATCATCAACAACGAAGAAGGTAAAACCAAAATAGAAAAAACAAACCTTTCTGCAAACATTGCCTATCAAATCGCGGGATACAATAAAGGAGACATCACCGAAGTTTTTGAAGATGAACTAAATAGAAGAAAAGTGGTTTCTATCCTTAGAATAGAAGATACGATACCAGCCCACCAAATAGACCTCAATATCGATTTTGAAAGGGTAAAAGAAATTGCCCTCAACAAGAAAAAAAGCGAAATTGTGGAAAAATGGATTAACGAAAGGCTGCCAGAAACCTTTATCTCCATAGACAAAAGATATGACAGCTGCACTTTCAATTCACAATGGAAGAAAAAATAAATCCTAAAAACTCTTAGCCCAAAACTAAGAGTTTTTTTATTCAGTTTAACAAAAATATTTTCCACAAAAATTGATTTTTAAAAACGCTTTCATTAGTTTTGTATCTTATTTTGAAGAAAGATGAGCGAACTCTTAGGACAGGTTAATTATTCGGAAGACAACATCAGAACCCTTGAATGGCAGGAACATATCCGCCTACGACCAGGGATGTACATCGGTAAACTAGGCGATGGTTCCTCGGCGGATGACGGGATATACATTCTGCTGAAAGAAATCTTGGACAACTCTATTGATGAATTCCGAATGAAAGCCGGAAATAAAATAGAAATCAGCATAGATGACAGCAAAGTGACCATCAGGGACTTTGGGCGAGGGATTCCTCTCGGAAAAGTGGTAGATGCGGTTTCCAAAATGAATACCGGCGGAAAATACGACTCCAAAGCATTCAAAAAGTCTGTGGGGCTCAATGGTGTCGGAACAAAAGCAGTGAACGCTCTTTCAGATTATTTCAAGGTAAAATCTATACGAGATGGAAAATCAAAAACGGCCGAGTTTTCAAGGGGAAATATTCTTCAAAATCACGAAGAAATAGAAGATAAGGACAAAAACGGAACCGAAATCACTTTCATTCCTGACCATGAAATTTTCATTAACTTCAAATTCAGAAAAGAATATATTGAGCGGATGCTCAGGAATTACGCCTATCTGAACCCTGGTCTAAAAATTATTTTCAACGGGGAAACTTTTTTCTCTGAAAATGGACTTAAAGACCTGCTTCAGGAAGAATTAGAGGGAGACATCCTCTACCCTATCATCCACCTCAAAGATGATGATATAGAGGTGGCTATCACTCATTCCGACAAATCCCAGACGGAAACATATTTCTCTTTTGTCAATGGGCAGAACACCACTCAGGGTGGAACACACCTCAATGCCTTTCGGGAGGCTTATGTAAAGACCATCCGAGAGTTTTTCAATAAAAATTTTGATGCTTCGGATATTAGAAAATCCATCATTGCTGCGATTTCCATCAATGTAGAAGAACCTGTTTTTGAATCCCAGACGAAAACAAAATTAGGTTCAAACGAAATAGGCCCTAATGGCCCTACAATACGGACTTTCGTTATTGATTTTCTGAAAAAAAAGTTGGATAATTTTCTCCATCAAAACCCAGAAACCGCCGAAGCCATCCAAAGAAAGATTTTAGTTTCTGAAAGAGAAAGAAAGGAGCTTTCGGGCATCCAAAAATTAGCAAGAGAAAGGGCTAAAAAAGTTTCGCTTCACAATAAAAAACTGCGCGACTGCCGACAGCATTACAACGACCAAAAAGCACAGAGGAAATCCGAAACACAAATCTTCATCACTGAGGGTGATTCTGCTTCTGGCTCCATTACCAAGTCCAGAGATGTAGAAACTCAGGCGGTTTTCTCGCTAAAAGGTAAGCCGCTAAACTGCTACGGACTGACCAAAAAAGTAGTCTATGAGAATGAAGAGTTCAACCTCTTGCAGGCAGCGCTCAACATAGAAAACAGTCTGGAAGACCTCAGATACAACCAAGTTATCATCGCTACCGATGCCGATGTAGATGGTATGCACATTCGCCTGCTGATGATTACTTTCTTCCTTCAATTTTTCCCTGATGTGATAAAAAATGGGCATCTCTACATCTTGCAGACGCCGCTTTTCAGAGTGAGAAATAAAAAAGAAACCCGCTACTGCTATACCGAAGAAGAGCGGATAAAAGCCCTCAGCGAGCTTGGGAAAAATCCAGAAATCACGAGGTTTAAAGGGCTTGGAGAGATATCACCAGACGAGTTTAAACATTTCATCGGAAAGGATATCCGCCTCGAGCCTGTGGTCATTGGTAAAGACCAGACCATAGACCAACTATTGGAATTCTATATGGGAAAAAATACACCCGATAGGCAGTCCTTTATCTTGGAAAATTTAGTAATAGAAGATGCTGACATTTAAAAATTAAAATAAATGAGACTTACCAACAAAAACAAAGCTCCGCTGTATAATTTTACTTTGACTTTCGCTACACTATGCCTTATCATCGGTTGTATGATGGCTTTTCTAAATATCATCAAACTTCCTGTTTTTGGGAAAATGGCGAGTACATCGCTTATTCTTTTAGGAGGGGCTATTTACATTATCCTCTATCTGCGCGGCAGACAAATTTTTGAATACGACAGCGATGGCGAAGCTCTCAATTTCAGAAATTACAGCATAATTCCTTTTTTAGGAAGAGAGGCAAGAGATGAATTCCCTAAATACAAACTGATTTCTTTTGATATTACTGATGCTGTTCTGTTCAAAAGACTTCACATAAAAATAACGAGCAGAAAGAAAAATGAAATTGTCCTAAAATACGATATTTCCTACCTTACAAGCAGTGAAATAAGGGATTTGAAACTTTCTTTACAACGAACAATAAAAGCCAACAAAGAAAACAGCGATAACGACGATAACTAAGCATGAAACGACATAATTTATTTAACCTACACGAAGGAGAAGAAAAACAAGACAAGGTTTTACAAGATATCTTAAAAAACATTTCATTCAAAGGGGCTAATCTTTGGATTTTAGCTTGTGCTATCTTCATTGCATCTATTGGTCTGAATGTCAATTCCACAGCCGTAATTATCGGCGCCATGCTGATTTCTCCACTTATGGGACCTATTGTAGGAATTGGGGTTGCCCTTGCCATTTATGATTTAACTCTTCTAAAAAAATCAGGAAAAAACCTACTTACGGCTACTATCGTGAGTCTTTTAGTCTCTGCGATTTACTTTACTCTCAGTCCCTTTAAAGAAGCTCAGTCTGAGATTTTAGCCAGAACATCACCTAATATTTATGATGTCTTGATTGCTTTCATTGGTGGAATTGTAGGAATAATTTCTATCACTCGTGTAGAAAAAGGAAACCCTATCCCTGGGGTAGCTATTGCCACAGCGCTTATGCCGCCTCTTTGTACGGCAGGTTTTGGGCTGGCGACTTTTAATTTTAAATTTTTTGCTGGAGCTTTATATTTATATTCTATCAACTGCTTCTTCATCGCTATTGCTACATTTACTATTGTTAAATTCCTTAAATACAAACCTGTTTCTACTCAGGATAAAAAATTTGACAGAAAAGTAAAATATTCCATCTATATTTTGTTTACTATTATGATTGTTCCAAGTATTTTCTTGGCTTACCGTCTCATTAGTGATAATAAATACACAAAAAATGTAGAAAATTTCATCAAAAACGAATTTACAGACAGAGGGCACACGGTGATTTATAAGAAAATAAATAAAAATGATACGCCCAAAACCATAGAATTGGTTTTACTACACCAGCGAATGGACAGTATTGAAATTCAGGCGCTTAACAAAAAACTTGCCGACAGCTATGAAATCAAGGATACAAAACTCTTGATAAAAAATAATTCATCTAATCTAAAAAGTGAGATTTTAGCTGAAATCAACCAGCAGAACAAGAATTTCTCGGAAAAAGATATCATCATCCAAAATCTTACTTCGGAACTGAATGAATACAAATTTGATGACCGACAACTCATCAAAGAACTCAGAATCATTTTCCCAGAGGTAGAAAACATATCTATCGGAAAACTAAATAGTTACGAAAAAGATTCGCGTAAACAAGAAAATACTGTCATTTACCAAATCAAAGAAAAAGAGAAGCTGGATGAAGAAAAGCTGAAAAAATGGCTTCAAACTAAGTTAAACGACCAAAATATCAGACTGATAAACACAAAATAAATGCAAGAAAACAAACATAAAGAAGAAACTTTAAAAAAAATATCTGGGCTTTATCAAGATTGGTTTCTTGATTACGCCTCTTATGTGATTTTAGACCGTGCCATTCCATCTGTTTATGATGGTTTTAAGCCCGTTCAGCGCCGTATCATGCACTCCATGCGCGAGCTGGAAGATGGAAGATACAACAAGGTGGCAAATATAGTGGGAAACACCATGAAATACCACCCGCATGGGGATGCCTCCATCACGGATGCCATGGTGCAGATTGGTCAGAAAGAACTCCTGATAGACACTCAGGGAAACTGGGGAAACATCTACACAGGAGACTCAGCAGCGGCAGCAAGATACATCGAAGCGAGGCTCACTCCTTTCGCTTTGGAGGTGGTTTTTAACCCTAAAACCACGGAATGGGTAAAATCCTATGACGGAAGAAACAACGAGCCTGTGGATCTTCCTGTGAAATTCCCGCTGCTTCTTGCACAAGGCGTGGAAGGTATTGGTGTGGGGCTTTCTACTAAGATTATGCCTCACAATTTCAATGAGTTATTGGACGCTTCCATTCTTTATCTAAAAGGAAAAAGTTTCCAGCTTTACCCTGATTTCCTTACAGCAGGGCTTCTGGATGTTTCCAACTATAATGATGGAAAAAGAGGCGGGAAAATCCGTGCAAGAGCCAGAATTATTCAAAAAGACAAAAACACTCTATGCATCACCGAGTTACCTTTTTCTAAAAATACAGGAGACCTGATTGACAGCATTTTAAAGGCTAACGAAAAGGGCAAAATTAAAATCAAAAAGATAGAGGACAATACTTCTGATGAAGTGGAAATCAACATCTTACTGGCTAATGATGTTTCGCCAGATATGATGATAGATGCCCTGTATGCTTTCACGGACTGCGAAGTTTCTATTTCGCCGAACGCCTGTGTAATCGTAGGAGACAAACCGATGTTCCTTTCGGTTTCGGAAATACTGAAATACAACACAGACCAAACGGTTTCTCTTCTGAAAAAAGAGCTGGAAATAGAACTGCACGAACTTCAGGAAAAATGGCATTTTGCGAGTTTGGAAAAAATCTTCATCGAGAATGAAATTTACCAAGAAATCAAAGGTAAAACCAGCAAAGAGGAAGTTTATTCGGCGATTGACAAAGCTTTAAAGCCATTTATCAAAAACCTTATGCGTGAGGTAGTTACGGAGGATATTGCCCGACTGACAGAGCTTCCTTTCATGAGAATTTCGCGCTATGATAGAGATAAAGCGCTGGAAAACATCGCTGCACTGGAGGACAGAATGGAGCAGGTGAAACATGATTTGGAAAACTTGGTGGATTATGCCATCAATTATTTCCAAAACATTCAGAAAAAATATGGAAAAGACAAGCCTCGCCGTACGGAAATTCGTGTTTTTGACAACATAGATGCGACCAATGTAGCGGTAGCAAACGAAAAATTCTACATCAACAGAGCCGAAGGATTCATCGGAACTTCGCTCAAAAAAGATGAATATGTTTTTGACTGTTCAGATTTAGATGACATCATCACTTTCCGAAAAGATGGAACGATGCAAGTCACCAAAGTGGAAGCAAAAACCTTCATCGGAAAAGATATTCTGCATGTGGGCGTATGGAAAAAGAACGACAAGCGAACCGTTTATAACATGGTCTACCGCGAGGGAAAAGACGGCCCATATTACATGAAAAGGTTCTCGGTAACGGGAGTTATCCGAAATAATGAATACAAACTTGCTTCGGATGTAAAAGGCTCGGAAGTGCTGTATTTTTCTGCAAATCCAAATGGAGAGGCCGAAATCATCAGTGTTTTACTAAAACCTAATGCCAGAATCAGAAAAAATAGAATCGATATAGATTTCTCTGATTTAGCGATAAAAGGGCGTGATTCCAAAGGAAATCTCGTAACGAAATATGCCGTTAAAAAAATAGAACTAAAAGAAGAAGGCATCTCCACGCTGGCTCCGAGAAAAATTTGGTTTGATGAAAGCGTAAGAAGGCTGAATGTAGAAGGCAGAGGAGTTCTGCTCGGCAGCTTTAAAGGTGATGATAAAATACTGACTATCAATACCAAAGGAGAAGCAAAACTAATTTCATTTGACCTGATGAATCGTTTTGATGATGATTATCTGATTTTGGAAAAATGGCATCCAGAACAGGCTGTTTCGTGCATTTATTATGACGGCGAAAAGGATATTTATTTCATTAAACGATTTTTATTAGAAAACACGGCTAATATTCAGAACTTTATGCCGAGTGAGCATCCTAAATCCTTCATAGAATTTGTGGGAACCAGCGATGGCTGCACAGCGGAAATTATCTTTGCGAAAGATAAAAACGGAAAGGAAAAAGAGCCAGAAACCATTGATATTGATGACTTTATTTCCATAAAAGGGATAAAAGCGATGGGAAATCAGTTCGTAAAAGAGAAAATAAAATCCATAAATATCACAATTCCTGAACCGAAGGAAGAGGAGGAAGAAGAGCCTGTGCAGCAGGAAGAAATGGATATTCCAGAAGATGGAGTTATAGGAGAATTATTTTAAAATATTAGAAAACAATGTTTCCAATAGCTCTATTTATCATCATTATCACGATTGTGATAAGTTATAAAGGCATAGAAGACAAAAACTTTTTTGAAAAATATAAGTTCAATATCTCAATGATAAAAACCCGAAAAGAATATATTCGGGTGCTGTCATCGGGATTTCTACATGCAGACTTTATGCATTTGTTTTTCAACATGTTATCTTTATACCTATTTCAGGGAATTGTAGTTTTTTTCTTTGGCAATTTTGGGTTTATTTCTATTTATTTAGGTTCTCTGCTTTTAGGAAATTTACTGAGCCTTTACATTTATAAAAATCGGTATTGGTACTCTGCTGTCGGCGCATCAGGGGCTATTTCTGGTATTATTTTTTCTGCTATAGCAGTCGCTCCAAATGAAATAGAAATCAATTTCCTACCAGGATGGGTTTTTGGAACTTTATACTTCGGATATTCTGTTTATATGATGCTTTACCCTAAACAATGGGACAATACTGGGCATTCTGCCCACTTGGGCGGGGCTGTTTTTGGATTGATTTTTGTGGCTGTTCAATCTCCTTCAACGCTTATTCAAAACTGGCCTTATCTCACTGCGATGTCCCTCCCTCTGGGCTATATGGCGTATAGAATTTTCATTAAAAAAGATAAATTTTAGCTTAAATTTTATTTATTTAATAATAATTCTATAAATTTGCAAAATTATATCCACGGGGCTGACTGGTTTCGACAGCAAGACCAATGGGTAAATAAGCATGCAGAGAACCGTAGCGCGATCTCTTTAATCCCTTGCTACAAATTTTAACTGGCAACGAAGAGTATGCTCTTGCTGCTTAATCCGAAGTATAGTAAGATTAGCGTTTTTCCCGAAGTATAGTAAGGAAACAAGATGTCTCACGGAAGCTCCGTTCTGCGGCGTCCGATTCTGGGGCATAGGAAATGCGGAAATAAGCCTTTGGGAGCTTTGACCAAAGGACGAAAAAATTTAGAAGATAAGCATAAAGTTGGGTGTTTGTTCTCTGCTTTATGTCGAAAAATAATAACAAAATAAGCATGTAGAAAGTTTATTTGTTGCTTGTTTGGACGAGGGTTCGAATCCCTCCAGCTCCACAGCATTCTGTAAATCAATGTATTACAGAAATAAAGAACTAAAAATAGGGACTTTGCAATGATTGTAAAGTCCTTTTAATTTACTAAAAAATGCTGTTTTATTTTTATCAAAACAAAGGAATGGAACTCAAAAGATTATTCTTTATGCTTACTATACCATTCTAATGCATCTACATAATCTGTGTTTATTGCCAAAATTCTAATCTTATTATAGCTAATTTTTTCCTTTTTAAGAAAAGAACTCTGGGTATCAACTAAATTTACTTTAATGACTTTATTATCAATAGATATAATTCTTCCTATTAAGGTATAAGATTGCTTATCTAAATAAAATTCTATCAGTTGTTGTTTATTTAGTAAATGTTGGAGTATTTTTTTTAAATTAGAAAAATTCATATTATCTGTATTATACAAAGATGCTTTGTGTAATAATATTTTATTACTTATTATATCTTGATCTATTTCTATATTCTTTATATAATTTTTATTGATAAAGTAAATTCCATCAATAACATAGTCTATAGGATTATTTAACATAACCACAAATTCCTCGTTTTCGTATAAATAAACTCCACTAATGGCGTTAGGGTATCTGTTAATCTTAACTTTTATAATCCGTTTATTTATATCGTTCTCTTCTTGCATCTCCTTTTTCTCCTCCTCTATCTCTTCATTTTCTAACCATTCCTTCTCCATGTCTTTTTCTTGTACTTGGTCTGGCTCCCTTTGTATGTTCTACTCCTTGTCCATAACCTATTTCTTTTTTTATTATTAGCCGCATCTGTCTATTACTATCCTCTGCTTTATTATATCTTATTTATAATAAGAACTATATATTTGGAAGATTATCGTTTTTTTGTGTTTTTATTTTAATATTTCTATTATTTTTCTTGTGATTTCTAATTCATTATTATCATATTCTATTTTTAAAGTTTTTTCTTCAACAGATTCTAACCATCTTTTATTAAATATATAAGGTGTAATTGATATTATATTTCCTATTAATCGTATAGAACAACTTGTGGAGTTTTTATATAGACCTAAATATGATTTTTCCTTAATGTTTTTTAAATGTTCTTTTTGTCGTTCTCTCATTTCCTCTTTGGTTTCTGGAAATTTTATACCTTCTCGACTGCTTTTTAGCGATGTAAATATTTTATCACTTATTTCCTGTTCAGGCGAAGAAATAGAAATTATAAATATAGGTTCATCTTCCATGAATAATCCAGTGTTGGTTTTTGATTCTGTGATTATTTTATACTCTGTAGCAATTTTATAGATATTACAGGCATATTCTTTTTGGCTCAATTTAAATAACCTTTTAATTTTATTCCACATATTTATTTTACCATTCTTATTTATATATCTTTTTCTGGTGTAGATTTTATAACTAAGTTATATTTTTCTCAAATATTTGCTTTTATTTTTAAGGATTTGATAATTTACTCTCCGCTTTCTTCCTCCGAT
>CALHQK010000024.1 GCA_938037185.1 uncultured Riemerella sp. | reverse complement strand
TTCTCTGATGATTTGAGATTATTCCAGTGGGGAGGGCAGTTAGGAGCAGAATGGCATCTGAATAAGCATTTCATTCTATTCCCAGAGCTGAACTACGGAATCAATGGAATATTTAAACCTGATTTCAAATCCATTAGTTTTTCTATGCACAATATTTATTTGAATTTAGGATTTGGATACAAATTTTAAGATTAATTGATCAAGAATTTTTTAGAGCAGTTGGAAAATATTTTCTAACTGCTTTTTATTTCATTATTTTTGCAAATAAAATCAAATTTGTATTACGCCCAAATCATACTTCCGCTCAATCTTTCAGGGACTTTCACTTACAAAGTTCCCGATGATTTGATGGATTTTATAGAGGTAGGCAAGAGGGTGCTGGTTCCTTTCGGCGGCAAAAAGATTTATACAGGAATCGTTTCCGAAATTCATCAGAATGCTCCAGAAACCTTTAAGACAAAGGATATTATGAGTGTTTTGGACAATGTTCCTATTGTTCCGCAGGAGCAGCTGGATTTTTGGAGCTGGATGTCCGAATATTATCTCTGTAATATCGGTGAAATCTATCGTTTCGCTTTTCCGTCTTCACTGAAATTAGAGAGTGAAACTTACATAAAACTCAATGCCAGCCAGCAGGTGAATTTTGAAGATTTAGAAGCGAATGAAATCTATCTTATCCAAGCTTTGGAGGTTAAAAAAGTCCTGAATTTACAGGAAATAGAAGCCTTTATTCCCAAAAAAGAAATCATCAAAACCATCAATTCCCTCATAGACCAGAGGCTCATCATCATAGATGAAAAAATTACCGAAAAATACAAGATAAAAGAAGCTTCTTATCTAAAAATAAACGATGAGGTTTTGCAGGGAGAAAATCTCGCAAACACACTTTCCCTATTGGATAGGGCTAAAAAGCAGAAGGAACTTTTTCTTTTAATTTTGTCTGAACAAAAAAAGGTTGAAAACCAACCAGTTAAAAAATCTGATATTTTTGAAAAAGGAAATTTTGGTTCATCTCATCTAAAGCCTCTTTTGGATAAAAAAATTGTAGAAGAATATTTTTTAGAAGTTGATAGAATCCAGCGATACAGCGGAGAATTGGAGGAAATAGAAAAACTCACTCCACACCAGCAAGAAGCCAAAAATCAGATAGACAAAGCCTTTTCGGAGGGCAAAAATGTGCTTCTCCACGGCGTTACCTCTTCTGGAAAAACGCATGTTTATTTGGAAAAAATAGAAGACTGCATCAGAAGTGGGAAAAGTGTTCTTTTCCTCGTTCCAGAAATTGCTCTCAATCAGCAGATTACCCAGCGATTAGAGAAAAAATATGGAAAAAATTTAGGGTTTTATAACAGCAAACTGAGTGATTTTGAGAAAGTAGAAGTTTGGCGAAAAATAAAAAACAACGAAATCAAAATCCTGATAGGAACCAAAAATTCACTTTTCCTTCCTTTTCAGAATTTGGGTCTAATTATCGTAGATGAGGAGCATGACAGCGCCTACAAACAGAAAGATGCTTTTTTCTTTTTCAATGCGAAAGATGCAGCTTTGGTTTTGGCTAAATTTTATCAGGTGAATGTGATTTTGGGCTCAGCAACTCCTTCATTAGAAACATATTACAACGCTCAGAAAGACAAGCTGCGCTATATTTATCTCGGAGAAAGATTCGGCGGCACGGCACTTCCTGTTTATGAGTTGATAGATTTCAAAGCAGCCATGGACATGAAAAGTGTGGCAGGAAATTTCTCTCAAGTAATGATAAGGGAAATAAGGTATCAGCTTGATAATCATAAACAAACCATAGTTCTGCACAATAGGCGAGGCTACGCCAATGTTTCGGAATGCAAGAGCTGTGGGCATGTTACCTACTGCGGAAACTGCGATGTAGTGATGACTTATCACAAAACCGAAGACCAGCTAAAATGCCACTACTGCGGTCAAAGAGCTTCTAAGCCTAAATTTTGCCCTAAATGTCATTCGGAAAATATCAGTATTCGCGGGATAGGAATAGAGCAGGTAGAGGAGGAACTGAATAAGATTTTTCCCAATAGCAGGATAGACCGAATGGATGTAGACTCCATGCGGAAGAAATTTGCCTACGAAAAACTTTACGAAAAAATAGAAAATGGCGAAACGGACATCATCATCGGTACACAGATGGTTTCCAAAGGTTTAGATTTTCCTAATATTGAGCTGATTGCCATTCCAAGGGCAGATTCACTGCTTCATATTCAGGATTTTAGGATAGAGGAAAGAGCCTACCAGCTCATTACCCAAGTGGCAGGAAGAGCAGGGCGGGCTTCTGGAAATGGAAAAGTTCTGATACAAACTTACGAACCACAAAAGCCTATTTTTCAGCTGATTAAAGATAATAATTCCGATAAAATTTATGAACATTTATTGGGAGAAAGGAAGAAATTTCATTATCCGCCGTTTGTGAAACTTATCTTTATAGAGCTGAAACACAGACGAAAAGACAAGCTGGAAAGAGCAGCCAAATTCCTTGGTTCTATTCTACGAAAATATCTCCCTGAGGAGTGTGTTTTAGGGCCAGAAATAGCACCTATCGGCAAGATAAATAATCTGTATCTGTTTCAGATTTTATTAAAACTACCTCGTTCCAAAAAATATAATGACTACAAAAAATTAGTGGCTATATCGCTAAAAGAATTCGATGAAATAGCCGCTTATAAAAGCATAAAGCTAAAAACCTATGTTGATTTTTAACAAAATTTAACAAATTTTATAATATTTTTTTAAGTTATTTTGATAATAATTATTACCTTT
The DNA here is from genome assembly GCA_938037185.1 of uncultured Riemerella sp. Lineage (GTDB taxonomy): Bacteria > Bacteroidota > Bacteroidia > Flavobacteriales > Weeksellaceae > JABCPE02. The sequence goes on along the minus strand of CALHQK010000024.1, from coordinate 5,241 downwards.
ACTTAGTTTTTACAATTATGCAGGTTATTCTGCTTAACACATTTAATTAAAAATCAAATAAATAACGATGAAAAAAATATTTCAACACTCCATTTTTGCTTTTTTACCGCTGTATTTTTCAGCGCAGGATAATGCACAGATTTACTCTGATGGAGATTTTTTAGTAAAAAGTTCGGCGACATCTGCCAGAGATGTCCTAAACAATAGTATTTCCACTATGTTTACAGACCCTGTGATGCGCAACGCCCAATGGGGTTTCGTGGTGTATGACCCTAAAACTAAGAAAGTTATCAATTCTTACAATGAAAATGCCTCCCTCATCCCTGCTTCTACTACGAAGCTGCTAACCACAGAGGCTGCGATGTCTTTGTTTGGTAAAGATTATCAATGGGTTACACAGCTGGAATATTCTGGAGATATTGATGAAAACGGAATTCTAAACGGAAACTTATACATCATAGGAAGTAATGACCCTTCTCTGGGGACAGGGAGAGCCGGTGCAAGTACTTATGGAGCGCTGGTCAGCGATTTTGTGAAATCCATTAAAGAACTCGGAATCAAGAGAATAAAGGGTGATATTATCCTAAAAACGGCTGTTTTCAGAAATAATAAAAATACTGTTTTACCTGCCAATATCGTTTGGAAAGGCAGCGAAAACTACTTCCTTCCAGCAGGAAGCACCAATGATACCGACCCAAGACATGAAAAATTATTAGGTAACAAAAAACCTGATAATTACAAATATATCTATGTTTCCCCGTATACTCAGAATATTGTCTATACGGAAAATTTTGGTGGTTTTGCTTTATCCACCAAACTTCCAGATGCTCCTGTTTATTTAGCTAACAATCTGAAAACCAGTCTAGCTAAAAACGGAATTCCAACGGAAGGGAAAGTAATTGATAAATCTGAGCCACAAAACACAGAGGAAGAAAGAAAAAAAATAACCGCTTACCTTTCCCCTAAATTAGAGGATTTGGTGTATTTCATTAACCAAACCAGCAACAACCATATGTCCGAAGCGCTGCTAAAATCCACCGGTTTTTACAAAGAAGGAAACTACTCGCTGGATACAGGAAAAACAACGGTAAACAAACATTTAGCAAAAAAAACATTTGATTTTCAAGGATTTAACTACGCTGACGGAAGCGGTTTGTCCCGTTCTAATGTGATTACTCCTATGTCTCAGGTAAAATTTCTGTCTGAACTGATGAACGAGAAACATTTTGATTCTTACTTTAAATCCCTGCCGATAGGCGGACAGACAGGAACTTTGCGGTCTATGTTCCTCAATACAGAGGCCTACGGACAAGTTTTTGCAAAAACAGGAACGCTGAACCGAGTAAAAACCTTGGCTGGCTACATCAAAACAAAAAAAGGAAAACTCCTTACATTCTCGCTTCTCATTAATAATTATAATGGAAGCGTAGCTCAAGTAAAAAAGAAAATGGAAAGCATCTTAATTCCCATTCTTGATTTAAAATAGAAAACTTAAAATTAATCCAAAAAGACTTTTATCAAAAGATAAGGGTCTTTTTTATTTACAATGAAATTCATAGATTTGCACACTTATTCTGGTTCTGCCGAAAGGCAGATGAAAAGGGAATCGGGCGGAAATCCCGAACTGTCCCCGCAACTGTAAATTGCCGAAGAAAAGTTTCTATAAGAAAACCACTGCTCACGCGGGAAGGTATAGAAATGCAAAAGTCAGGAGACCTGCCAGAATATAAATATACATCGGCTTTCGGAGGAAAAGCAAATGGATAAAGAAGTTTCTTTGGATTAACCCAAGGAAGGTTTGTTCATTTGTTTTTGTTCCATTAATCTTAACAAAATTTATTTTAAATGAACAAAAAAATCATTCTAAGCATTTCATTAGCAGGTTTTTTATCTCTTGCTAATGCCCAAACCGAAAAACAAATTCCAGAAGTGACCATCGCTTCCAAATCTTTGCAGGAAATCAATAAATCTGGTAAAAATGTAACACTGCTCACTCAAAAAGACCTTGAAAAATACAAAGGTCAGACTCTGTCCGATGTTTTGGAGCGGATTACAAGTTTCCAAATCACAGGAAGTTTCAATAATAATTCCGAGCCTAAAACCCTGCGTGTAAGGGGCGGAGACAATAATGTAGTTATCCTCATAGACGGCATCCCGATGAAAGATGTCACCACGATAAAAAATAATGTGATGGACATCAGACTGCTGTCCTTAGAAAACATTGAGAGCATTGAAATCCTAAACGGTGCTTCTTCCGTTTTATATGGTTCTAATGCAGGAACAGTGGTTATTGACATTAAAACCAAGAAAAATTCGCACAAGAAAATAGATGCCGCCTTCGGAATGAGGGGCGGTTCGTATGGGACTTTTGCACAAAATGCGGATATCAGTGGGAAATTAGGTATTTTCAATTATCATATTTCTGGATTTAATGAAAAATCCGATGGACTTTCTTCTGCGGAAGGAGATGATAGTTTTGACAAAGACGGCTTTGAAAAACAAGCCCTGAACGCAAAAGCAGGAATCAGCCTTAAAAACTTTAATTTTAACCTAAATGGAGGTTGGAACCATCATCTTTTTAAATACGACAACGGCGCTTTCTCCGATGGCGAAAACAGAGGAAATGACAAACAGGCTTACCTCGGCGGAAATGCTAATTTTCTTTATAAAAATGGACAATTAACCCTAAATACAAGGTTTTCTAACAACAAAAGAGTTGGGGAAAGTTTTATCGGCAATTCCTACCAAGAGCAGTATTCCTACGAAGGGAAAGACTTTTTTGCAGAGCTGTTCAACCGATATGATTTCAATAAAAACATCCAGCTGATAGCTGGCCTGCAATACGAAAGCCAAAAAATGAACGAGAATGAAAACAGCAGTTTTGATGCCTTTGCGAATGCTCTTTTCACTTATAAAATCGTCCATTTAGAAGCTGGGACAAGACTTACCAACCATTCTAAATTTGGAAACCAATGGACTTACAGCGCCAATCCTTACCTCTACCAAGAATTGGGCAGTTCCTTCATCAAGTTGGGATATTCTTTCGCTACGGCGTTCATCTCCCCTACCCTTTATCAAAGTTTTGGCAGCCTGCCTTATGTCCTTCCCAATCCAGATTTAAAACCCGAAACCAGCCTCTCCCACGAGATAAATGTCAGTTTTGGTAAAAAAGACAGAAGCCAGATTATGAGCGTTTCTATGTTTCATCGAAAAGAACAAGATGTTTTCGGCTATTATACCGACCCTTTTACTTATCTCGGGATTTACAAGAACATCAGTAAAAATACCACTAGAGGATTTGAAGTGGAATTTAATTATCAACTCACTTCTAAAATAGGCTTCGGAGGGAATTTTAGTTTTGTGGAAAAAGAAAACTATAGCGCCATGAAAAGACAACCCAAACAACGGATAAATTCTTATGTAGAAATCTTGCCCTTCAAGGGGAGCAGAGTCCTCATTTCTCATCTTTTTGTAGGAAGCAGAGCCGATGCCTACTATGACAGCCTCACTTACAGCACGAGGGAAGTAATCTTAAGCGATTTCAATTTGTTTAATGCAAGCATCAGCCAGCAGATAAACCCAAAACTAAGTTTTTACCTAAACCTGAATAACATCCTGAATAAGGAATATACAGATGTTGTAGGTTATACTACCAAAAATAGAAATTTCACTTTCGGGATGAATTATAGGTTTTAACTCACATATTTCTGCGATTTTTTCTTAACTTTGAACAAATTATTTAAATTATGAAATGTTCATTTATAAAATTAGTTCCCGCACTGGCTGTATTAGCTTCTTGCAGCGGTGCGAAGGTTTATCAGTCAAATGATACCGAGTCATTAATTGCCAATCAGAAAACCTTAGCGATTGCTCCACCTGCCGTTTCTTTGACACCGAAGAAACATGCAATCGGGAAAGATATCCCTGCTGAAAGAAAGAAAACCGAAACAGAGAACTTCCAAAGAGAAACCTACGCATGGTGGCTGAAAAGACTAATGCAGGGGAAGGCTTCACAGGAAATTCAAGATATAGAGACTACTAATGCCCGCCTGAAAAGAGCCAGACTTCTTGATGAAACACCTACAAAAGAGGAACTATGCAGAGCCCTGAAAGTGGATGGGATTGTAACTTCCAGCTATAATCTTTCCAAACCGGTGGGCGAGGAAATTGCCGCAGCGGCTTCTATTCTTTTAGGAATTGAAGGAAAGACCAACGAAATAAAGGCTGCTATAAGCATCTACGACTGCAAAGCACAAAAAGTCTTCTGGAACTATGACAATACCTACTCCGGCGGATGGACAAGCAGCTACTCCGATTTGGTAGAAAGCCTCATGCGGAATGCAAGTAAAAAAATACCTTATGGTAAAAAATAAAAAACAGAAGCTGACCTCTAAGTCAGCTTCATTTTTTTTGCTTCCTGCAGGACAAATTCCCTCGCCGCTTCTTTCTCGTTAGGGATATTTCCCTCCAAAATAGCCTCCTTTACTCTTTCTTTCAGGATACCGATTTCCCTGCCTGGGGCAAGGTTGAACATTGCCATAATTTCCTCTCCTGTAATGGGCGGCTGGAAGTTTCTTATGTGGTCTTTTTCTTCTACTTCCTTTATTTTTTGGGCTACATATTCAAAATTTTTCTTGAATTTCTCCTGCTTTTGTGCGTTTTTAGTGGTAATATCAGCCTTACAGAGCGTGAAAAGGTCTTCTAAATCTTCTCCTGCATCAAAGAGCATCCTCCGCAGGGCGCTGTCAGAAGCCTCATCGGAGATAAGGGCTATAGGACGGGAGGAGAGTTTCACCATCTTTTGGACATATTTCATGTCTTTACCCAAAGGCAGTTTCAGCCGCTGGAAAAGAGTTTTTACCATTTTAGAACCCAAGAACTCATGCCCGTGGAAAGTCCATCCCGTGCCTTTTACAAACTTCTTGGTCGGCGCTTTCCCGATGTCGTGCAGCAGGGCAGCCCAGCGCAGCCAGAGGTTTTCTGTGTTTTGGGAAATGTTATCCACCACCTCTAAGGTATGCCAGAAATTGTCCTTATGCGTCTGCCCTTCCACCTCTTCTATGCCCTCTAATGCGGTAAGCTCTGGGATGATGAGTTCCAGCAGTCCAGTATCTTTCATGATTTTCAGCCCTGTGGATGGCTTCTCGGAGAGCATTATTTTATTGAATTCCACCATTATCCGCTCTATGGTTACTATCTTTATTCTGTGGGCTTCCTTCTTGATGGCCTCCAGCGAGTTTT
>CALHQK010000023.1 GCA_938037185.1 uncultured Riemerella sp. | reverse complement strand
GGATCATCGGACTTTCATCAGAGGATCATCGGAGAAACATCGGAGGAAGAAAGCGGAGAGTAAATTATCAAATCCTTAAAAATAAAAGTAAATATTTGAGAAAAATATAAAAAATAAAAATACAACTTTGTGGATTTGAGAGCTTATAAGATTAAACAATACAAATATCAAAACAACAATAAAAATATTATTTTTTGTAGCATTAAGATATATAAACGCCTCTAAAATAGCATTATCCAAAGGCATTTATGTGTAATTTTGAAATACCTTTTTTATTCATAATCTATATAATAAATTTAAACAATATTTTCTAAGAAAAAATATTTATCTTTGAAAATAAGTTTTATGTAATGGATTTTGAGATTGATAATTTGGATGGCTGGAAAGAAGTTATAAAAAGCATTCTTCCACATTTGAAGCACAATATTTTGCTGTTAAAAGGCAATCTGGGGGCAGGGAAAACCACTTTTACTAAATACCTTTTGGAGGAAATGGGTAGTACAGATAGTGTGGATTCTCCCACTTATTCCATTGTGAATGAATATAATACACCGAAAGGAAAGGTGTTTCACTTTGACCTTTATAGAATGAAAAGCGTGGAAGAAATCCAAGACATTGGGATAGAGGAGTATATAGACAACGGATTTTTGTCCATTATAGAGTGGCCAGAGATTTATGAAGAGGAACTCTACGACATCCCATACCACGAGATGAAAATAGAAAATACAGGAAGCACAAGGAAGATTTCCTTTTCATCAAAAAATGATTGACAGCAATAAATAGTTTTAAAAATATCCCATGAACAGTAGTGTTTTTACTCCTTTTACCGAGAAAGAGCTGGTACCGCAAGAGGAAAGGCTGGAAGTGATAAAGAAAGGCGGAATCATGACTATAGGCGTTCCGAAAGAGTCCTCTCTGAATGAAAATAGAGTGCCGATAACTCCCGATGCTGTGCAGGTTTTGACGCAATATGGGTATAAACTCATGATAGAATCTGATGCGGGCAAAAAGGCGTTTTTCAGTGATTTAGAGTATTCTGAAGCGGGAGCTTTTATCGTGGATAAAGCTAAGGCTTTTGAGCAGGATTTGGTGCTGAAAGTAAGCGCTCCTTCTTTGGAAGAAATAGAATTATTAAAGCCTAATTCTTATATAATCAGTGCATTACAGATTAACCTTAGAGAAAAAGAGTATTTCAAAAAACTTTCTGAAAAGAAAATAAATGCTATAGCCTATGAGTTCATAGAAGATGAAAATAAAGAGCAGATGCTGGTAAAACTGATAGGCGAGATAGCGGGCGGAATGTCAGTGCTTTGTGCATCGGAGATGCTTGCCGTTTCGAAAGGGCTTATGCTCGGTGGAATCACAGGAGTGCGCCCTGTGGAAGTGGTGGTTTTGGGAGCGGATATCGTGGGAGAATATGCAGTAAGAACAGCGATAGGGCTGGGTGCCACAGTGAGGGTTTTTGATAATTCTCTATCCAAACTTAGAAATATTCAAAATTCCATAGGCAGCCGAATATCCACTTCGATGATAGACCCAAAGGAACTGACAAAAAGCCTCCGAAGAGCCGATGTGCTGATAGGAACTATTCCGAGAATAAATATGCCGCCTATCGTGACAGAAAAAATGGTAACGCTGATGAAACAGGGAAGCGTCATCGTAGATTTGACCATAGATACAGGGAAATGTGTGGAAACTACGGAAGTTACTGATTTTGAGAAACCTTATGTAGAAAAACACGGAATCCTGCATTCTGGACTACCGAATTTGACTTCCAAAATTCCAAGAACCACCAGCAAAGCCATTAGTAATTTCTTTTTAAGTTATCTTCTGAAAATCAATGAAGAAGGCGGTTTAGAAAATGTATTAAAATTAGGAAACGACTGCAGACAGGGATTTTATATGTACAAAGGGCGTCATACCAAACAGCTGGTTTGTGATAAATTTGGACTTAAATTTAATGATATCAATCTACTGTTGTTATAATAAAATAAAAATCGGTCTTTTTGGAGACCGATTTTGCATTATATTTTCATAATGTCTGCTTCTTTTACTTTCAAGTGTTCATCAGAACTTTTGACATATTTATCAGTCAATTCCTGAATTTTACTTTCTGTATCTTTGATAACATCCTCAGAAACTCCTTCTAATTTTTTAAGGTCTTTCATCGCTTCTTGTCTTGCGTTACGGATGGTTACTTTCGTTTGTTCAGCTTCTGCTTTGGCTTGTTTTGCTAATTCTTTTCTTCTTTCTTCCGTTAGAGGCGGTACATTTAGAATGATATTTTCGCCGTTATTAGAAGGTGCAAAACCAAGGTTAGAAACGATAATCGCTTTTTCTATCGCTCCTATGGCGTTTTTGTCCCAAGGCTGGATAGAGATGGTCATGGCATCAGGAATAGAGACATTGGCAACCTGCGAAAGCGGTGTCATCGCTCCGTAATATTCCACCATTACATCTTGCACCATAGCTGTAGAAGCTCTTCCAGCTCTGATTTTTTGGAAAGCGTGATCCAAATGTTTTATCGCTGCATCCATTTCTTGTTTAGCAGATGCTATGATAAGTTCTAATTCTTCCATTGTATATTGAAAATTTGATAAATTACACATTTAGTTTACGATAGTTCCTATATCTTCTCCTTCTACTATTTTCAGGAGGTTATTCTCTTTATTCATATCAAAGACAATGATAGGGAGATTGTTCTCTTGGCTTAGAGTAAAGGCAGTCATGTCCATTACTTTAAGGTTTTTCTCAATAACTTCATTGAATGATAAGTTGTTGAATTTCATAGCATTGTCGTTTTTCTCTGGGTCGCTGTCGTAGATACCATCTACACGGGTTCCTTTCAGGATTACATCAGCGCCTATTTCTATGGCTCTGAGCGTAGCGGCTGTATCCGTAGTGAAATAAGGGTTTCCTGTTCCTGCTCCGAAGATGACCACTCTTCCTTTTTCCAAGTGTCTTACGGCTCTTCTCTTGATGAAAGGCTCTGCTATTTTGTCCATTTCTATGGCTGTCTGAAGTCTGGTTTTCAGACCGATGTCCTCCAAAGCTCCTTGTAGAGCCATTCCATTGATTATCGTAGCGAGCATTCCCATGTAGTCGCCCTGAACTCTATCCATTCCCTTAGCCGCTCCAGAAACTCCTCGGAAGATGTTTCCGCCGCCGATTACTATGGCAACTTCGCAGCCTTTGTCCACTACTTTTTTGATTTCTTGGGAATATTCATTAAGCTTCTCAGTATCAATACCGTATTGTTTGTCTCCCATAAGGGCTTCTCCGCTTAATTTTAGTAGAATTCGTTTGTATTTCATTGTTTTATAATGTATTAATTTTTATGGTTGATAAAGATTCAGTCTTTAAAGCATCCAAAAATTCATGCAAATATAAACAAATCAGAAAGAAAATAATAGAATATTTTGGATTATGAGATAATAAAATTTAATTTTGGCTTTATGAATAAGAAAGGTTTGGTTATAGCCATTGATGGATTTTCATCCACAGGAAAAAGTTCTATTTCTAAAGTAGTAGCAGATACTCTAGGACTTATCCATATCGATACAGGAGCCATGTATAGGGCGATTACGCTTTTTGGGCTGAGAAATTTCAAGAACGAAAAACAAGAGATAGATTTGTCTAAACTGCTTCAGAATTTGAATGAAATTTCATTAGAATTTAGAGAAAATAGCGGAAAATTAGAAATTTATCTAAATGGAGAAAATGTAAGCAAGGAAATCCGCACTACGGAAGTCTCTGATAATGTTAGTTTTATAGCAAAACAGTCTGAAGTAAGGGAGCGTTTGGTCGTTTTACAAAGGGATATTGCAGAAAAACAAGGCGTGATTATGGATGGCAGGGATATAGGAACGGTGGTTCTTCCTAATGCTGACTATAAATTTTTCCTTACTGCAAGTGCAGATGAACGCGCAAGGAGAAGATTTTTGGAGTTGCAAAGCCTTGGTATAGAGACTACTATAGAAGAAGTGAAACAAAATCTCATAGAAAGAGACCGAATAGACAGCGAAAGAGAGATTTCTCCACTGAAACAGGCTGAAGATGCGATACTTATAGATAATACAAACCTAAATAAAGAAGAAACTATAGATTTGATTTTATCATACATTAAGAAATAATTAACAGAAAAAAATTGTTTGTTTGGTATATTTATTGTAATTTTATCGAAGTAATAGCAAAGGGCTATTCAGAGATAAATATTAACATTTAAAAAATTTACTAAAATGTCAAGAGAAAGAAATTCAGGTATTGTGCTAGGTATATTAGCAGGTGCTGCAATAGGTTCATTATTAGGTGTATTATTCGCTCCAGAAAAAGGAGTAGAAACTAGAAAAAGATTAAGAAGAAAAGCTGAAGATTTGAGAGATGAAGCTTTAGATCACTACGAGCATCTTTCTGAAAAAGTGAAGCATGGTGCAGAAAAAGTGGTGGCTAATGTGAAAGAAAGCTATGAGAACTATAAAAAGCATAGTCAGTCTCCAAAAGACGCAGAAGTTTAATAGTAAGATGATTTAAAAGAGGGGATTTATAAAAAGTCCCCTTTTAGTTTTCAAAAGAGAAAGGAAGATGATAGGCTTGTTTAAAAATTATATAGAAAAAAGAATCAGTCTCTTAAAACTGGAAACGACAGAAACTTCTGTCAAAGTGCTTAGTATGGCGGTATATATCCTGCTTTTGGTCACCTTGGGAATTTGTTTTTTTGCGTTTTTCTGTCTGGGGCTGGGGCTTGTGATTGGTAATTTATTGGGAAATTATGCTTATGGGATGCTTATCATGGCGAGCATATTTTTGGTAGGATTGTTGGTGGTTTTTTCTCAGAAGAAAAATATCATAGAAAATCTGAAAGAGCGTTTGGTGAACATTATTTACAATGAAGAATAAGATGGGAAAAATAAAGAATTTTCAAGATTTAAAAAATCAAAAAGAAGAACTCAAAACAGAAATCAAAGAAATAGAATCTGTGCTGAGTTTTGAAGACCCAAGAAAAACCTTAGGTGTGATTACTAATGGAGTTACAGAGAAGTATTTAGGTGGGATAATGGATTCTGGTTTAGCCCAAAATGCTTATTCTCTCGCAAATAAATTTCTGCTTCCATCTTTGGAGGCGGGTTCTGCTAAGTTGCTCAGTAATGCACTTTTGAAAAGAGTAAAACCTTCCATGAAGAAGACATTGATAGGACTGGGGGTAGCTGTTCTGACTCCCATCATCATTATGCAGATTAAAAAAAGATTGGATAATTTCCAGCAGAGAGAAACAGCAAAAAGTTTAAGTAAATTGATATAAAATAAAAACTTCTCCTTTTAAAGAGAAGTTTTTGTTTTTTTATTGTTTAATTACTTGAATGATTTTCTGTGTGTTGTTACTCAGCACATACCTCATTAGGTATTTCCCTTGTTTCAGCCTGTCCACTCTTATTTCTGAGTAGTTCGCGTTGATTTGGACATCTGCAACTACATTTCCCAAAATGGAATAAAATGTAGCAGATTTTATTTTTACATTAGGGTCAGAAGTTTTTAGGTATAGAAAATCCTTCGCAGGGTTCGGATAAGCGATAAGTTCCTTATCATTCGCCGTTTGTGATGATTTTCCTGTTTGAAAACTCTGAGCTTCCATCTGCCCAAAACCTATAATACTGAAAAAAAACAAAAATAAAAGTTTCTTCATACTCCCAAAATCAATTTTTTATTTCTACAAAAATAATCAAAAAAATCCTAAAAACAAAAAATAATTAAAAATAAATTTCAACTATAAATTTACAAAAACCATTCCAAAAAATAAGAGGTATTAAATTAAAAATATTACTTTTGTTTTATGATTTTACGAGGAGACAATTTGATAAAAGAATACGGCCCTAAAAAAGTAGTAAAAGGGGTAAGTTTAGAAGTGAAAAAAGGCGAAATAGTAGGGCTTCTAGGCCCGAATGGAGCTGGAAAAACCACTACTTTCTACATGATAGTAGGGCTGGTAAAACCTACCTTTGGCGAGATAACCTTGGATGGAAAGGACATCACGCAGGATGCGATGTATAAAAGAGCGCAGAAAGGCGTAGGATATTTAGCGCAGGAGGCTTCTATTTTTAGAAAATTGTCAGTAGAGGATAATATTTTATCGGTTTTACAATTGACCAATAAATCTGCAAGTGAGCAGAAAAATAGGCTGGAAGAGCTTTTGGATGAGTTTTCCTTGCAGCATGTGCGCAGAAATAGAGGAGACCTGCTCTCTGGTGGGGAAAGGAGAAGAACGGAAATCGCCCGATGTCTGGCTACTGATCCAGATTTTATCCTTTTGGATGAGCCTTTTGCGGGAGTAGACCCTATTGCGGTGGAGGATATTCAGAAAATCATCCGCTCCCTTGTAAAGAAGGATATAGGGGTGCTTATTACTGACCACAATGTCCAGCAGACCCTTGCTATTACTAATAAAACATACATCATGTTTGAAGGAAAAATCTTGAAAGAGGGCATTCCAGAAGATTTGGCGAATGACCCGCAGGTAAGACAGGCTTACCTTGGAGAGAATTTCCGGTTTGAAAAAATTTAGAATACTAAAATTATTGATATCTTTTGTGTTCTCTATTCTTTAAAAATCTTTTTGTAAAAGGTTTTATTAGTGATTTATATTTTTCTACATCAAATATTTGCGAATCTGTTAGGGCTTTGTAAGTAATCCATATACTGAAAGGGAAAAATATAATATTAGGAAGCCATGCTGCCAGATATGGATTAAGCTCTCCTTTCCAAGCTACATTTTCGGCGGTTAGATTGATGGTAAAGAAGATAATGAAAATATCAATAGCAAAAATAACAGGAAGCCCAAAGCCGCCTTTCCTCACAATAGAGCCTAAACTTGCACCTATCAAAAAGAAAATAAAACACATAATGGAATAGGCTATAATCTGCTGTTGATACATGACAACTTTTGCATAGCTTTTGGCCATTTGCAAAATAGATTCGTTTTGTAATTTTTTAGCCATTTCTAAGCCTTCTATTTTAGAATAGGCATTGGACAAGACTTCTAACTTTTTTTCTTGTTTTAAAGTATCGATGGAAAAAGGCTCTGTAATTTTGCTTTCTTCTGATTTCTTATTTGGCTCTAAGAGATAATTGCTGCTCTGTCTTACCAAATCTTCTGATATTGTTTTTAAGTTCTTTTCATCAGTTTCAGTTAATTTATCTATTGTAGAATTAAGCTGAAGGTAGGTTTGGAACTGGTAATCATCGGTTATTTTTTCACTTTCAATGGCTTTGTCTAAAAGTTCACTGATGTCAAAATGAGAAACTAAAGTATCAAATTTTATATTTTGATTTTCTTGTCTCAGTCTGTCATTGAGGTTAGGTTTAGCAAGATTATCTTCAAAGATAAACCCATCATACAAGATGAATTTCAGATAGTTACTACCGGGTTCAGAGATTATTTTTCCTTTTTTAGCGACAATGGTTCTTTGGTCTTCATAGGCACTTGCGGTTTTATGGATAAAAACCCCATTCATCAGGTTATTATTTTCGCCATAGAGTTCATCAAACCTTATGGAGGTGCCTGGTAGAGAGGTTATAAATTGTCCTGGTGTAAAATTAAGTGCAGGTTTGGAAGTAAGAATATTATACATCATGTTTTTGGCTTTTTTTTGAAAGTCAGGGATGATGTAATTAGAAAATAAAAATAAAATGACAGCTAAAAATATGTTTGTAAACAAAAGAGGACGCATGATTCTCAATAGGGAAATCCCTGCAGCCTTCATTGCTGCTAGCTCGGACCGTTCTCCAAATCCCCCAAAAGTCATGATGGAGGCCAATAAAATAGTGAGTGGCAGCACCATTTTTATAATTCCAACACTCAGATAATAGAAAAATTTTGCTAACTCCCAAGTTGTCAGTCCTTTTCCTCCAAGATTAAACATTTGTATCCAGACAATATTCACCATAAAAATGAAGAATAGAATACTGAAAATGAAGAAAAAAGGACCTAAAAAGGTTTTTATTATGTATAAATCTATCTTTTTGGGCATTACAGCTCGGTGATTAGGTAGTTTTTGTAAAGATTTTTATTGAAAGTGAATATTTTAGAATCTACTTTTGGGTTTTCTTTATATTCGGTAATGGTAATCGTCGTTATATGCTTATCCGTAGAGTATTGCTCTATTTTTTCAACATTGTTTTTTGAGGTATTTACATATAGAAAAACCTCTTTTATCCCATTATTTTTCGTGGGAGTGAGTTTGATGATATCCAGATTTTTATTTTTCCCGATGTAATAGATATTGTAACCTTTTTTATAAGAATCAATATAATTTATAGGAGACAATGTTTCTTTCGAATTTTGTTTAGCAATGGTTATTTCCTGCTCATCCTCATTGATGCTGTATGTTTTAATTCCGTCAAAAATCTGCTCATTTCCCATGATTTTGAGCTTGTATTTATCTTTTGATGCATAGAAACTCCCTGTTTGATTTTTGCTAATTTTCCCGCTGCCCGTTCCGTAAGAAAATTTGAAGTACAGCGTATTTTTAGATTTGTAGTTAGCAGAAACGGCATCTAATATTCCTTTTGCCTTATTATCAATTTTTTGTGCATGGACAAGATTGATAATTCCAACAGCAGTAATTAGTATAATTTTATTAATAAAATTCATAATAAGTTGTATTTCATTTATTTCTTCAGACTCTCCAAAAATTGTTCCAAAGCATTTAAATCGCTGATGAGAACTTCTCGAGCTTTTGCTCCGTTAAATCCTCCCACAATACCAGCGGCTTCCAGCTGATCCATAATTCTTCCAGCACGGTTGTAGCCCAGTTTTAGCTGTCTTTGTAGCATAGATGTTGAACCCTGTTGAGTTCCAACAATGATTCTTGCAGCTTCTTCAAACATGGCATCTCTTTCATTAGGGTCAAAACTTCCGCCTCCACCGCTTTCGCTTTCTCCCACATACTCAGGTAGTTGGTAGGCGTCTGGGTAACCCTTTTGTTCGCCAATGAACTCTGCAATTTTTTCTACTTCTGGCGTGTCTATGAATGCACACTGGATACGAGTCAGGTCATTTCCATTGAAATAAAGCATATCTCCTTTTCCTATCAGCTGTTCCGCCCCTGGAGAATCCAAAATAGTTCGGGAATCAACACTTGAAATCACTCGGAAAGCCGCTCTGGCAGGGAAGTTAGCTTTAATCATCCCTGTGATAACATTCACTGATGGTCTCTGCGTAGCAATGATAAGGTGGATGCCTACAGCCCTCGCCAATTGGGCTAAACGGGCGATAGGATGTTCTACTTCCTTCCCTGCGGTCATAATAAGATCTGCAAATTCATCTACAACTAACACGATATAAGGCAGATAGCGGTGTCCATTTTCTGGATTAAGTTTTCTCTCGCTGAATTTTTTATTATATTCTTTTAAGTTTTTACAGAAAGCATTTTTCAACAATTCGTAGCGATTGTCCATTTCAATGCAGAGTGAATTTAATGTATTGATAACCTTAGAGTTATCGGTTAAAATAGCATCTTCTGTATCTGGTAGTTTTGCCAAATAATGCCTTTCTATTTTAGAATAAAGAGAAAGTTCCACTTTTTTAGGGTCTACCATCACAAATTTTAGTTCACTCGGATGTTTTTTGTAAAGCAAAGATGCTAATATTGCATTGATTCCCACAGATTTACCCTGTCCTGTTGCTCCTGCCATTAGCAAATGAGGCATTTTAGCAAGGTCAGCCATAAAAATTTCATTAGAAATGGTTTTCCCAAAAACTACAGGCAGATCCATTTCTGTATTTTGAAATTTCGCTGAAGAAATTACGGAACGCATAGAGACCATGGTAGCATTTTTGCGCGGAACTTCTATTCCGATGGTGCCTTTCCCTGGCATCGGTGCTATGATACGGATTCCCAAAGCAGATAAATTTAGGGCAATATCATCTTGCAGTTTTTTGATGGCAGAAACGCGGATGCCTGCCTCAGGAACTATTTCATAGAGAGTTACGGTAGGGCCTATGGTGGCTTTTATCTGGGCAATACCCACATTAAAGGTTTTAAGAAGCCCTACGATTTTGTTTTTGTTTTCTTCAAGTTCATCTTTGTTAATCGTAATTTCCTCATTGCCATATTCTTTTAGTAGATTGATGCTTGGCATTTGGAAATTCGCTAAATCCAATTTATGGTCGTATAGACCGTGTTTTTCTACTAAATTACTGGCAATATGCTCTGGATCTACAACTTCTGTCGCAGGAGTTTTCTCTATTTTTATTTCAATTTCCTCTGATTTTTCTTGTTCTTCTTGTTTCAGAGGTTCTTTTTCTTCAGCATAATCAGGCGTAGGAGAGATAATTTCTGTGAAAGATGTATCTGTCTCATTTGTAACAATTTCTGTAATTGTTGGCGTTTCAGGATTTATTTCTATTGTTTGACCGAAATTAGAAATAATAGGCTCTTCTTTAATTTTCTCTTCTGCTGTATCTTCATGATTTTCAGTGTTATCCTCTTCGTTTTCTGGTTTTAAAGAAGCTACTTTATCTTTAACTTCATTAAATTTTGAAGCCAAATGTTCTGGGCTGAGATTAAACTCTAAAATAAAATAAAGCAGAAGGCTTAAAAATAAAACCAGCCATAGCCCAAAAGTCCCAATAATAGAGCTTCCATAGTCATAAATTTCGTATCCAAAAACCCCGCTTATTACGCTGTTTCCTTTAGTGACAGCTCCCAAAAACACAGGAATCCAGCAAATGAAAAATAAACTATGCGAAAAGGTTTTCCATGGTTTGAAATAATTTTTCTTCAAAATAACCAATCCCAAAACCAAAAGCAGAAAAGTAATTATAAATGCGGCTATTCCTATACTTTTAAAGATGAAAATATTTCCCAGCCAGTCTCCTAATTTCCCAAAAACATTAGAAGATTTTACGCTTTTATCCAGCATGTGTCCTATTTGGCTTTGGTCTGCCTTCCAATTCGAGAGGTAGGAAGCAAAAGAAATAAAAAGCACTGCGGATACTGCTAAGCACAACAGCCCAGAAGCAATTCTGTATTTAGATATAGTTTTTGTATTTTTATTAAAATCTTCCATAATCAGAAATGCAAATTTAATATAAAATTAGAGAAGTTTCATTAAAATAAACATGTAAATATTTCTGCTAAAAAACTTAAATTTGTCCAAAAAAATGAAATCCATGGAAAACAAAAAGCAATTCTTCTTGGAGGCTTACAAATTAGAAATCATCAAGTTTGGCAGGTTTACTTTAAAGAGCGGTATAGAAAGCCCTTTTTATGTTGATTTGCGTCCTTTGGCCTCAGATCCGCATATTTTGAAGCATTTAGCTGCTCACATGTTGCATTTAACACCTTCGGAGGGGGTAGATTTACTCTGCGGGGTGCCTTATGCAGCGCTTCCGGTGGCTACAGCTATGTCTTTGCAGAGCGGAACACCTCTCATCATCAAACGGAAGGAGGCAAAGGCCTACGGAACTAAGAAACTGATAGAAGGCATCTACAAAAAAGGTCAAAACTGCCTGCTCGTAGAAGATGTAATCACCTCTGGAAAGTCTCTGCTGGAGACCATTGCCGAAGTAGAGCGGGAGGGACTTCTGGTGAAGGACATCGTTGTTATCTTGGACAGGGAGCAGGGCGGTAAGCAGCTCTTGGAAGCTCAGGGATACCGCGTTCATGCTCTTTTTACCATCTCGGAGGCGGTTTCTATCTTGGAAGAAGCTCAAAAAATCTCCGCTGAAGATGCTCAGAGAATTGCCGATTTCCTAAAAGGCAGCGCCATAAAGTTTGAACAGCCCAAGAGACTTTCTTACGAAGAGAAACTCGCTGCTGCGGAGCACCCTTCCGCTCAAAAACTCCTCTCCATCGCTTTAGAGAAGAAAACCAATCTGATAGCTTCCGCCGATGTGATGTCTGCGGAGGAGCTTCTCCGCCTTGCGGACAGCGTCGGGCCTTATATCGCAGCGCTCAAAACTCATATAGACATCCTCCGCGACTTCCATCAGGACAAAACCATCCTTCCGCTCATCGATTTAGCTAAAAAACACAACTTCCTCCTCCTTGAAGACAGGAAATTTGCTGATATAGGCAACACGCAGGAGCTTCAGTTCACCGAGGGACTTTATAAAATCTCCAACTGGGCAGATATGGTGACCTCCCATGTCATCGCAGGGGCGCAGTCCTTAGATTGTTTCAGGAATGTAGGTGTGTTGGTCATCGCCGGCATGTCTTCCAAGGGCGCGCTTACCGATGCGAACTACCACGAAGAGGCTGTGAAGATAGCCCAAGAGCATCCGAGCGTGATAGGATGTGTGTCTCAGACCAAAATACCTGAACAGCTCCTGCTCTTTACCCCTGGTGTGAATGCCGATGATGAGGGAGACAGCAAGGGACAGCAGTATAACACGCCTGAACATGTTTTCCGCACCCTGCATACAGATTTTATGATTGTCGGCAGAGGAATTTACAGAGCCGAAGACCCAGAAAAGGCAGCGCTCGCTTACAAAAACAGAGGCTGGGAGGCTTATTTGGATACCTTATAAGCGTTAAAGAGCTTGAAACCTGCATTCAGCAACAATAAACTGCTATAATGCAGAGATAAACCGCTTACATAGAAGTTTTAAACTCATCATAACCAATCCACCGTAGTATTTTACTGCGGTGGATTTGCTTTTTACATCTTATAAGCTGTTAAGAACAAATATGGTTAGCTATTTCTGATGTATTTTATTCTATTTTTGAGCAATAAAGTTTAAAATAATAAGGACAAACTATTATTAAGTTAAATTTTATCTTTAATAAAAGTGATAAAAGAAGTAAAATAAAGGTTAATATTATTAAATAAATCAACCGAACCTGTTTTTATCAAGTTCGGTTGATTGTTTTAGAGGAATAAAAGATTTAATAAATACTAAAAAGGTTTTTGTATGATATTGATAGGTCAAAATAAGCAAATCATCTATGTTAATAAGATAAATTTTTCATTTATTTAATGCTTTGTTAATGTTAATTTGATTTTCGCTAAAGTAAATTAACATTTCATCGCTGTTAATAGGACAAAAATTTCTGTTATTTAATGCTTTATCTTAGTTGTTTTGATGTTTTTCGGACTAAATAAGACCTTTGTTGTTATAAATTACTGCTTCATCGTGGTTGTTTTGACCTCCGGCGTGGTTATTTAGAGGTCTGTCGCAGTTATTTTGACCTTTTTCATAGAAAAGAAGTGATATTTCTTGCTTATATAATGCTTTTTCTTGGTTATTTTGTCCTTTGTCGTGGTTGTTTAGAGGTTTGTTTCGGTATTTTAGACCATCTTCGCAGTAATTTAGACCGATGGAGGTGTAAATAAGACCTTCGACAAGGTTATTTAATGGTTTTTCGCGGTGAGTTAGACCTTTTTCGTAGTTGTTTTGAGGTATTTTGTCATCTTTTAAGCCGATTTGTCAGTATTTTACATCTTTATTGCTGTTTTATTCACAAACGGAGGTAATAATAAAGACCTCTATGAGGTCTTTTGCATTTTTGTAGGTCTTTAAGACAGCTTTATTGCTGTATGAAAGATGTTAATCTGTGCTTTTTTCTGCTTTCTCGGGCTCATGTTTATATTTGAACGCGAAAATAAACAGAATGGTGACCACCAGAGCATAGGCGGAGAATATCCCCCACGCCGACTGCCATCCGCTGAGCTTCGCCACCGGATCTGAATTGGAGAATATACCATAATAATTTACAATTTCCCCTGCTACGAGCATCCCTATCGTTGCTCCGAAGCCGTTGGTCATCATCATAAACACCCCCTGCGCCGAAGAACGCATGCTCTGACCTGTTTCTTGGTCCACGAACAGTGAGCCGGACACATTGAAAAAGTCAAAAGCCACCCCGTACACTATCATGGAGAGGATGAACATCCAAACGCCGCTCCCCGGATCTCCTATGGCGAACAGCCCAAACCTTAAGAACCACGACACCATTGCCATAATCATCACCTGCTTTATCCCGAACTTCTTCAGACAGAAAGGGATGAGCAAAATACATAAAGTTTCCGACACCTGAGATAAAGAGATGAGGGCGTTCGCGTTATTTGCCCCCCACGAATCTGCATATTGCGGGATGTCTTTGAAACTGGCGATGAACGGATTAGCATATCCATTCGTGATTTGTAAAGAAACCCCCAGCAGCATAGAAAAGATGAAGAATACCGCCATCTTTCTGTCCTTGAACAGGCTGAAAGCCTTCAGTCCCAGTGCATCGTAGAGCGTCTGCTTCTCTTCGGACTTGTTTACCGCACAATGTGGCAGCGTGAAAGAGTATAAAGACAGCGAAATCCCTAAAATGGAAGAGACAAAAAACTGAGAATAGGTGTTCTGAAAGCTGATGAAGTCCGATTCATGAGTAAAGTTGAACGAGAAACTTCCATCTTTCAGCCCCGCAAAGTTTACGAAGAGCATCGCAAAGATAAAACCCACCGTTCCAAAGGTTCTGATGGGCGGGAAAGTCTTGATAAGGTCAAAATTATGGTTAATAAGCACCGAATACGCCACTGAATTGGACAGCGCGATGGTCGGCATATAGAACATGACGCTTATAGAATACAAAGAAAACAGTGTGGTAAAGTCTACGCCCTCTCCGTGAAGCATTCCGTAGTATCCCGCAGCCCCAATGAAGAGTGCTGCAACGAGATGGCATATTCCGAGAAGCCTCTGGGCAGGTATCCAGCGGTCTGCGATGATTCCCATAACGGCCGGCATCAGTATAGAAACGAATCCCTGCATTGCGTAGAACAGCCCGATCTTTTCGCCGAGCCCAATAGAGCCTAAATAGTTCCCCATAGAGGTAAGATAAGCGCCCCAAACGGCAAATTGCAGGAAACTAAGAATAATAAGTCTGAGTTTTATATTCATTATTGAAATATTTAGTCGATTTTTTTATTTCTTGCTTTTATTTCTTCTTGGATTTTTATGGCTAAGTCGAAATCTTCGTTCTTCACGGCGTCATCCAGTTCGCTCTGTAGTTCTTGGATGCTCTTGGATGGAGCGTAGGCGGGTTCTTCATCAGCATCATCGCTGTCTTCTTCATGAAAGTCTAAGTTTAGGAGAATGCCAGCTTCGTTCAGGACTTCTTTTGTGGTGTATACTGGAGCGTCAAACCTCACCGCCATAGCTACAGCATCAGATGTTCTGGCATCAAGGGTGATACTGTCCCCGAGAAGTCTGTTCACAAAATTGATATTGGAGAAAAAGACACCATCTACTATCTTATATATCACAACGGACTCCAATGTATAGCGGGCATTTTCTACAAATTCCGCGAATAAATCATGCGTAAGAGGTCTTGGCGGTTTTAAATCTTTTTCCAATCCCATAGAAATAGACTGTGCCTCGAAACTGCCGATGACTACGGGGAGTTTTACGCCTGTTTCTTGGTGTTCCAGTAGGAGAGCATATGCCCCTGACTGGGTCTGGCTATAAGAAATTCCTCTTATGATAAGCTTTTTATAATCCATGACTACAAAGGTATTATATTTTTAAGCAGAAATTAAAATAAAAAAGCAAAAAAATGAATAATCTGTAAAAGAAAAACTGCTTATACTAATATAAGCAGTTTTTCGGATATAATAAAATGAGAAAAATAAGATTTCAATTTTTACGGCATAATGAAGCCTTTTCGCGTAATTCTTCCGTATTCATCCAGATATACTACGGAAACAGTTCCTTTGTAATTTTTAAGGATGTTTTCTATATCTTTTTGTGAATTAACAGGTTTTCCATTGATTTCCATGATGATATAGTTATCCACTACGCCTATTTTGGAGAGTTCTCCGCCATCTACAATGTTTTTAGCGATTACTCCGCTG
Source organism: uncultured Riemerella sp. (assembly GCA_938037185.1). Taxonomy (GTDB): domain Bacteria; phylum Bacteroidota; class Bacteroidia; order Flavobacteriales; family Weeksellaceae; genus JABCPE02. The sequence goes on along the minus strand of CALHQK010000023.1, from coordinate 4,216 downwards.
TTTAGTCCGTAGCTTACTTTTACCCTGTCGCTCAGTATTTCAAACTCTCCGCCTATTTTTTCTGAAACAGATAAATCGGCTTTACTTCGCAGGGAAGTATTTCCTTTTTGGTCTTTTAGGGAAACCGTAGCTTTATTTTCTTTACCATTCCTAATGAAGGTTATCGCTACTTTATCGCCAGGTCTTTTGCTTCCAATAGCCAGAGTTAAATCAGAAGATGTTCCGATTTTGATATTATCTACTTTTTTAATGATATCTCCTTGTTTGATTCCAGCATCTTCTGCACCGCTGTTTCTAGCAACTTCGGTTACATAGATTCCTTCTTCGGATTTTAGGTTGGTTCTGTTTCTTTGGTTGTAAGTTTTCACTTGAAGGTCGTTAGACAAGTCTAATAAACCGATTCCAAGGAAACCTCTCTGTACCAATCCGAATTTTTTAATATCCTCCACTACTTTTTTCGCTAAGTTGGAAGGCACGGCAAATCCATAACCTTCGTAATATCCTGAAGATGAGGATATAGCAGAGTTGATACCGATCAAATCACCATTAATATTAACTAAAGCTCCGCCGCTGTTTCCTCTATTGATGGCGGCATCTGTCTGTATAAAACTTTCAATAGGAGTACGGCTTTGTTGGCTTAAAAGGTCTATGCTTCTTCCTTTTGCAGAAACGATACCGGCAGTTACTGTGGAGTTGAGCCCCAATGGATTTCCCACAGCAAGCACCCATTGCCCGACTTCTACTAAATCAGAGTTTGCAAAATTAAGGTAAGGCAGCCCTTTATCTTCTATTTTTAACAACGCGATGTCTGTACTTGGGTCTGTGCCAATTAGCTTCGCGGTATAAGTTTTTTTATTGCTGAGAACGACTTCCAGTTTATTGGCATTTGCAACCACATGGTTGTTAGAAATGATGTATCCATCGGAAGAGATAATTACACCAGAACCCAACCCAGATGGCAGGTCTTTTGGAGTTTCTCTTTGCTGGCTTCTATTATTTTTAAATCCTTCTCCGAAGAAAAATTCAAAAATATCTTGATCCATTGACCTTCCTGAATAAGCATTGTTTTGATAGTTTCTTATCGTAACTACCGCAGGAACAGTGGTTTTGGATGCTTTTACGAAATCATCGCTTATTCCGGCTCCATTTATTCCTGCAAATTTCCCATCATTTCTTGCCGATGAAAAATAAGAAAAATCGGTATTGTCTTGTTCGGTCTTAAAATAATTAATTGCTCCAAATGTAGTTGCTCCTGAAATTACTCCTACAATAGCAAAAGGAGCTAGTTTTTTCAATTGTTTTTTCATATTCTTAAATCTTAATCATTTATTGAATGCTAATACAAATTTAATGCAAAAAAGAATCTGCAAACGCTGAAAAACATTTATTTTAACGAAGTTTAACAAGAATTATAAAACTTTAAATGATTAGTGCTGTTTTTTAACTAAATTTTGTTTGCGGACATAAATTCTTCTGCTTTTTCTACCATTTCAGAGCTTCCGCAGAAGAATGGTACCCGCTGGTGGAGTTCAGTAGGTTCTATTTCTAAGATTCTTCTGTATCCATCAGAGGCCTTTCCTCCAGCTTGTTCCGTTAGAAACGCGATAGGATTGCATTCGTAGAGGAGGCGTAATTTTCCTTTGGGAGCGGCAGAGGTTGGTGGATATATATATATGCCGCCTTTTATCATATTTCTATGGAAATCCGCTACTAAAGACCCTATGTATCTTGATGTGTAAGGCCTGTCTCCTTCTTCTTTTTGGCAGTATTTTATGTAATCTTTCACGCCCTGTGGAAATTTAGCATAATTTCCTTCATTGATGGAATATATTTTTCCTTTCTTCGGATATTTCATATTTGGATGGGATAGGTAGTAGGTTCCTATAGAAGGGTCTAGGGTAAAACCATTTACGCCGTTTCCTGTGCTGTAAACCAGCATGGTAGAAGACCCGTATATAACATATCCTGCGGCTACCTGATTTTCGCCTTTTTGTAGGAAATCTTCCATTTTTACAGGGGTTCCTTCGGGGGAGGTTCTTCTGTAAATAGAGAAAATAGTTCCCACAGAGACATTTACATCTACATTGGAAGAGCCGTCTAATGGGTCTATGAGGACAACATAATTGTTCATCTTGTTGTTTTCTCCTCCTTTTATTTCTATGAAATTTTCATTTTCCTCTGATGCTATACCGCATACTATTTCTCTGTGAGAGAGAGCTTCTATAAATATTTCATTGGCAAAAACATCTAATTTCATTTGTTCTTCGCCCTGTATATTTTCATTTCCTGCTTTTCCGAGTATGTCTGCAATTCCTGCTTTATTTACTTCTCTGTTTACAATTTTTGAAGCAATTTTTATAGAACTTAAAAGCCTTGAAAGTTCTCCGCTGGGATATTTGAAATCCTCCTGTTTATCAATGATAAACTCGCCTAATGATTGTAAAGTCTGGTCTGTCATATTTTCAATAAATTTATAGATTCGCAAAAATCGGAAATTTAAGTTGAAAAATAATCTTTTTTATATCAATCTTATTTAATATTTTTGTAAATTATACTTTTTGTATCAAAAAAAGGTTAAGTAATAAAATTTGAATGAAAGTTTTTAAATTTGGTGGAGCTTCTGTAAAAGATGCGGAAGGAGTGAGGAATGTAGTAAAAGTTCTTGAAAATCAAGGATTTGAATCTTGTGTGCTTGTTGTTTCTGCAATGGGAAAGACCACCAATGCCTTAGAAAAAGTGGTAAAAGAGTATTTTGAAGAAGGAGACTATCAGCAGTGGATACAAAAGATAAAAGAAGAACATATTGGCATAGCCCAAGAATTATTTGAAAAAAATCATCTAATTTTTGATGAAATTAAAATTATTTTTGATGAAGCAGAATCTTTTTTAAAAATAAATAAATCACCAAATTATAATTTTGTCTATGACCAAGTTGTAACATGCGGTGAGATAATTTCTTCTAAAATATTGAGCAGTTATTTGAAAGAAGTGGGATTTTTAAATGAATGGCTGGATGCCCGTGATTTTATAAAAACGGACGCAAACTATCGCGAAGGCTTGATTAAATGGGAGATAACGGAGAAAAATGTTTTGAAGTTAGAAAATGATAAATTCTATGTTACTCAGGGATTTATCGGTTCGGATGATAATAATTTTACGGTTTCTCTCGGGCGGGAAGGTTCTGACTATTCTGCGGCGATTTTTGCTTACTGCCTGAATGCTAGTGATGTAACTATCTGGAAAGATGTGCCAGGGGTAATGACAGGCGACCCGCAAAAGTTTGATAATGTGGAGCTTCTGACTAATATTTCTTACGAGGAAGCGATAGAAATGGCATATTATGGGGCGTCGGTTATCCATCCGAAAACGCTTCAGCCGCTGCAGCAGAAGAAAATACCTTTTTTTGTGAAATCCTTTATTCATCCTGAAAGACAAGGAACGAAAATTGGAATTTGTGATGAAAACCAGAGAAAGGAAAGTTATATTTTGAAGGAAAACCAAACATTGATGAACATAGCGACACTGGATTTTTCGTTTATTGCAGAAGACCATATGAGTTATATTTTCGGACAATTGGCAAAATATAAAATTAAGGTTTCTCTGATGCAGAATTCGGCGATTTCTTTGGCATTATGTTTAGAAGATAAATTTGATAATATTGAAAAACTTAACCAAGAATTAGAACAAAATTTTAACACAAAAATTCAGAAAAATGTTTCATTGTTTACAGTAAGAAATGCGGATTTGGATAAATTAGAAAACATTTATAAAGCAAAAAATGTCTTGCTGGAACAAATAACAAAAACCACCATACAAATGGTAATAAATTAATTTTACGCAATGAGTCTTATTTCTAAAAACGATTTAGTATCAGCAGCGGGGCTGGGAAAATGGGGATTATTGAAATATCCGATAGTTTCGGCGGTGATGAGGTTAGCAAAAATTAATAAAGTAAACGACCTCTATGACAAGATAAAGGATTTGGAAGGGCAGGAGTTTTTTGATAAACTTCTCGAAGAGTTGAATGTCAAATATTTAGCATTCCAAGAGGATTTGGCTAAAATTCCAAAAACAGGCCCTTTTATTTTGGTTTCCAATCATCCTCTGGGCGCATTGGATGGGGTCATTATGTGTAAAATACTTACGGAAATTCGACCGGATTTTAAGGTAATGGGGAATTTCCTTTTGACAAAGATAAAGCCGATGGAGCCTTATG
>CALHQK010000022.1 GCA_938037185.1 uncultured Riemerella sp. | reverse complement strand
TAGCCTGCTTTCTTTCTCTTAATCTTAATTGCATAAACTTTAATATTTAATTAGTATAATCGGCAAAACAAAATGTCCAAACTTTTAAAACAAAATGTCCAAAAAAAATTGACAAGACAAAGATAAGAAAAGCAGTCCAAATGACTGCTTTTTTAGTGTGGTTTTAAAGCTTGTTTAAAGAATGTTTAAATCACACATTCAGTTCAAAAGACACTTTCTCACCCTTTAACAGCCCTTTGGTGCTGTCTATGTTATTCTCGTAAATATGCACATTACCAAGTGTCAGCGTGATGGATTTCAAAGGCAAATCAATCTGCCGGCTGATTAAATATAAGTGGTAAAGGTCAGCAGGAAGCCCTAACGAGGCGTCGCTGGAACGCTGATAAGCTGATATAACCAACTTTCCATTATCTATCTGGAACTGAATCAGCGACAGGCAGGGCTGTTGATTGGTCTCTGTATCGTTCCTGCCCAAAAACAGCACATAGTTCTTGCTGTTGCGTTTCTCCTTGTTGATTTTCGCAATGAGAGACGGCAGCTGCTCAAAGTAAGTCGGATAAGAATTTATCAGCATAGGTCCGCAGTAATCCCACCAACTAATGCCTGCTTCTCTGTATTTCTCTGTCAATCTTTCTCCGTTCTGAAAGAGTTGAAGCTCTGTTTTTAGTTTGTTTCTGGCGATTGTGTGCCCTTCAAAGATTTCCAACAAATCTGATGGATAGAGTTTTAACTGCTCATCTAAAAGATATTTGATGCTTCCTTTCTTGTTATCTTGAACTTTGCCCTTTCTTAGAATTTTCTCTAAAATTTGATAATATTTGTTTTTCATAGTTATTGGTTTTAATGGTTATTAGTTCTTATATTTGCAATTCTCAGGGTAAACAACAAGCACGAAGTACAGAAGACTTTTTGTCCTCCGTAGCTTCGTGCTTGTTGTTTTTAAAATACCCTGAGAAAGTTTTTAAAAAGCGGAGGACATTTTTAATCCTTTCCTCCAGAGGATTTTACTCTAAATTGTTTTCTTTGAGCCTTTGCCGAAGCAGTATATTTTCTTCTTTCAACTGCTTGATGCTTCTCTTCAAAATGGTGATTTCATCTTGCAAGAGCTTAATTTTGTCTTCATAAAGTCCTGTGATTTCCTTAAACTTCGCCTCATATCGGGTCTGCAGGTCATCCAAAGTATCTTTATAGACTCTTACCAGCTTGTCAGCGTTGCCAATCTCTACCGTGTCATTATTGACTTCAATAGATTCGGTTTCTGCTTTTTGCTTCCGCTTTCCAAAGATAAACCCCGCCAACCCCGTCAGCACTGCGGAAATGAAAGTCCCGAAATGCGGTAAAATATGTTCATTTATAAATTCATTCATAATTCTTTCTTTTAAAACCCAGCGCCCGAAGACGCTGGTATTGTCATTCTATGCCACAGAGTGACTGATTCTCCTAATATGCTTAAGCTCAAAATTAATATCAAGTCCAGAGTTGGCATTGTGACATCTGATTCCTAATTTAAACCCTCTTTTGTTTCCTACAATGTTTTTAAAATAATTAACTGTTCTAAGCGTTACTTTAACATCGTGGGCTGGTGCAGGAGATGCTCCTCCTGTAAAAGAAAATACAGGAACTTCATCCAATGGATTGTTTTCAGCATCGTATATCACCGCTCTATAACCATTAGTGTTAAGGGCATCTATATTGTTGCCGCTCAGCCTTAGTGTCAGCTCCCAGTCTGTAACCTGCCCAGGTGTAGGATTAGGCATTATTCTGTTGTCGGCAAGAATATTCCCTGAATATATATCGTGAGACACTAGAGGAGCACCATCTCCAAAATTATTATGGAATAGTGACTTGGTAGGATTTTCTACATCAAACATGGTGTTATCCAAGGCAAACATTTTGTATTCTTCTGTAGATGTAATCAGTAGAGACTGCTTTCCTGATTTAAATTTATAATCCACAACTCCTGCCTGTCCTTCAGTGTATTTTTCTCCATAATAAGTCCTTCTAGATTTAGCCCAAGTGCTTGGGCCGGACAATGCTTCAGGCACATAAGTAAACCGTATATAGGTATTGGATAAAACATCTCCTGTTGCGCTTCCCCATTTTGAAAGTACAGAAGATTCCATCTCAATATGTGCCTTGCATACTCCTGTTTCGGTATCACTGTCTGTAATTTGGATAACAGCACCACTTCCTGAACTAAAGCTAAAACCTTGTGCTACATTAGCCGACCCTTTTCCGTTGCTGATATATGTTTGTATGCTGGAATGCTGGAACGCTGCGGAATCTGATGCTTTGCTTCCCATGCCTGTGACAGTGATGTCTACGGCTAATTTTCCAGCATAATTCAAATACATGCGGTCAATAGTAACCTCAGGTTTTCCATCTAACAAACCATCCACATATTTTTTCTGCACATATTGCTCGTCTTGGGTAGGTTTTAAATACTTATCTGCTTTAATACCTGCGGCATTTACTTCATACCTCAAAGGCATAGGAGGAGCCATTGGATTCATTGGGTCACGATAAGGAATAGTATAAGAGGCTCTTTCTTTCTCCACTATAAATTCCATATTATCACCAGGAGTCATTCTACCTGAAATACCGTATTTTAAAGAGAAATCACTTGCCTCTAAACTTATATCTGAATGATTATTATTCTTATTATACCTCAATGAGTGAGTAGCTTCAAAAGCAGTAGTTTCGTTTGTAGAAGAGTTATTACTATTAAAAGATACTCCTCTTGTACCTACCTCAAAAGAAGTATTTTCATCGTTAGTAGTTCTCCTATAAGAAACATTATCCCTATCTGAATAAAATGTTGAAGATACATTATTAGGGACATCTGCATCTATAGACTTTAATACTCCTTCAAAATGTTTACCATCCAAATCATTACCTGCGGTGAGCACATCTTTGATAGGTGGAGTTGTTCCTCCGCCTCCGCTGGATTGTGTGCTTCCCGCTCTTACTTTCAAGGCTTTTCCCTTGTCATCAGTTACATACAAATCGGCTTCAGTTGCCGATACCTGATGTGCGATTAGTGTGTCTTTTTCTGTGATAATTGTTCCGGGCGCTGGCGCTGCCTCTGTTAGAGGTCTTGTCTGTAATTCTACGAATCTCATATGTTATATATTTAATGTTATTATTCAAAAGATTTTCCCGATGCTGTGGGTTTAATGAGGATTTTTCTCCATTCTTCTATCTGCTCCTGTGTCAATCCCGTAGCATCTGCATTAGCTTTATTTTCCAACTGGTCGGCATCTGCCTTACCAGAAAGCGCGGTACTAAGGTCTTGGATTTTGTCCTGCGGTATAAGTTCATCCTTGTGCCAATAGGAGTCCATCCAGTTCCAGAATTGGTCTTGTGTAGGCTTTAAACCTGTTTTAAACCACTGTTTTATTGTATTTATTGCTGTTTTTGCCATAGTCTTAAATTTTAATCAAACCCTATAAACTCGATGAATTTAATAATTCTATATGGAGGCATATTGTTGTGAGGCTTATTGCCTCCTGCATTGGAGGTGTTCTGTCTTTGGAACGAGCCATTATCTCCCATTGGATAGGTTCTTCCGCCAACAGAACTTCCGCCGCCAAAATGATTGTATAAGGACTCTGAACCTTGCTGATGGCTATGAGTAGGCATTTCGGCAATGGTCAGCTGGTGTGTCTTTTCTCCAGCATTTTTTAGTAGTTCGCTAAAATCAGCATCATCTGGATTCCAGCCTAGAGGCATTCTTCCCCTAAGGTCGGTGCATTCTCTCCAGCCCTCTGGTATAGGTTCGCTGGCTGGTTTCCCCCAGATAGCGATTAAGCCAATCGGCACAGGGCTTTTCTTGTTTTCCAGCGCTTTAATTCTTTTCTCAAAATCAGCGTTTTTTACTCCTTGTTGTATCAGATTATCTACACGCTTAAAATCTTCCCATTTAAAGGTTTTATCAGGTGTAGAGCTTCCGAATGTTACATATCGTGTAATCTCAATGGGTTTAAATGAACCATCTTCAAAAGTTCCTGATACAGCCTCTTCTTTGATAAAGACATTTGCCGAAAGACTTCCGCCTCTGAACTCCAATACTTCTTTGTTCACATAGACCACTCCGTTACTCACTGTATTTCCTGTGATTTCACAGCCCGAAATAACCACCATATCACCAGCCAAATTCCCCAGCATATTGAGGATATGGAAAGAACTTTGCAGAAAATCCAGATTATTGGTATCCAGCGGAAACCCTCCTGTTTGTTTGTATCTTACTACATTCATGTTAATATTCTTGTATTTTATAGCGTTTACTTGCCAGTTTATAAAAATCTATTAAGTATTTCATTTCAAATTCATTATACAGCAGTCCTCTCGGAACCAGTACGATAAAATCAACTCCTGTATCGCCATAATCGGCTCTTTCATAGAGATAAATCGTACCCAAAAACTTCGGTTTTTGCTCTCCCCTGGTATAGATATACTGCCGTTGAAACCTGTTCCCATCAGTTATCTTTATCCGCCTTAATGAAACATCAAACTTATCGTTAAGCGCAGCGCGGAGGTAGCACACCTGTCCATTGTGAGCGAGGTTGTAGAGATTGGCATTTCGGTTTATATTAAAATCATCAGCTATCTTTATCAAAGGATAATGAAGCGCCCGAAGCCATGCCGATAGCTTTTCCCTACGGAGGAAAGTCGGAGTTAAAAGGCTTGTCAATTTTGGAATGTCCAGATTAAACCACATATTCAATGTTGTTAAAGTTTTCAATTTTGAAATACCCCGAAACAGGGATTTTCTTAACCTCAATTGTTTCGTAACCGCCGTAATCATTCACTCCTGCATCTATCCATTTGCTTTCAGCGAGGATGATATGCGGAATCCTCACGCCCTCTACCTGCTGGAGAGCATCCACCAAGTGCGCGAGGACTAATTCTCCATCAAATGGTAAATTCTTCAAATACTCTTTAATGGCATCTTCTACAGGCTTTTTCCCTGTGATAATGCTTTGTCCGTTTTCATCCAAAACCAAAGGGTCTCGGTAGATTTTCATTTGTAATTTGAGAATATCGGGAAGGTAGTTGATGACCGTAATCCTTACCCCTGCGTCTTTTATCTCGTTCATATAGGCGTCAAAAGATGCTTTTTGTCCAACACTTATCGGCTGAAGTTCTCCGCCCTGTTCAGTGGCAATCTTGACAATGAGACGGCTCTCTGTGTCTGCTTCAGTAACCGCAGAATATTTGACAATTTTGGAAGCCGAAATTTGGTCTTCGGTAAATCCTTGATTATTGAATTTATCCGTGTCCGTGATTAAGTCAAATCCGTATTGAAAGGCTAATGCCTTGTTTCTGTACCAGCGTGCCGTGTGGGGTTTTAGCTGAGTTAAAGCCTCCAAGACTTCCGCTTTGTGCTGGTCAAAAATCAACTCCAGCGTGTAAATCACAAACGCTGTGATGTACGCCCAAAGCCTCCATATTGCCACCTTGCTGGTCGATGTCAGCCCTACAAGAGCTGGCTCTGATTCCTTCGCCTTGATGATTTCGTTGTTGATTTGTTCTATACTTCGTGCCATTTTCTAACTTACTTTAAAATCTGTTTGAATAACCCAATATCCGATACCCTCTAATCTTTCCTCCTCTGGAGGCAGGATTACTGCTGTGGCAGGATTGCTCTTATATGATGCCATACTGAGCAGCACTAACTTATTGCTTGTTAAATCTAATGGACAGTTTATAATAGTTCCTGCCTTCACATCTTCTGTGATAGATGATTTGTTTTCTTGTGCCAATCTGTAAGCGTGTGCGGAGGTTCCATATAAAATATTGGATATATCCAGCCAGCTTTGATTTTCATATACTCTATATTGTGTTATATTGTCCATTAAGCTGTAGTCCTTTTTCTGTTATTTTTAAGGCTTCTATGTGAAAGCTGTCAGCCTCTAATTGCACCCTTATTCTTCGGTCTAAAAATCGGTCTATATTCCCATGTTTGGACGATATAATATCACATCCTGTTTCAGGGTGTTCTTTCCATTCACCCTGTCCACTCAGCAGGAGCATTTCTACAGACTGATTTTCAGCATTGCCTATCTCAAAATCACCATTATTATCTATCTGTAATTCAAAATCTTTTATCAAAACATCTTTCATTATCTTAAATCAGCAATTTTTATTTCTATGGTTTGCCCAGCCCCTCCTGTTGTGTTTACTTTTATACCTGCTGGAACTTCTACAATAAGCTCCGATATTTCCTCCACAATAGCCTTTGCAAGGCTTCTGCTCATTTTATCCAAATAGTCTTCACCATTTTCATTGTTCATTTGAGAAAGCCAAGCCAATTTTATTTTCCCTTGCAGTCTTTCTATGTTTAGTCCTGTTTTTGCCATGTTAAATTCGGTTTAATCTTCCTTTAAAAACTTTTTAAATCGGTTTTCAATCTCAATAAACTTCGGTTTATTAAGCAGGGTCAATGTTGGTCCGCCAGCATAAGTGGTAAATTTCATCTTCTGGATTTCCTGTAATAGGTCTGCCATCAGCTTTGCTAATGTTTCGTTTTCTTTCTTAAGCAGAAAACCCTCTTTATCTATCTTGAACTCTGTTTTTTCAATCTTAATTTGAAACTGCTTTATTTCAGAGTGATTAACTACTATAGCAGTCTCTTTGGTCACAAACACACAGGCTACTAAACTGCCTATTTTAGGCTCTACAAAAACACCATTTTCTGCCACTTGTAGATATGCATCTAAAATCTGCGATGAACCATCTAATGGCTGTAAATCCGCTGTCTGATTTTCTATATCTACCGATGTTACTTCGCAAATTTTGGCGTAAATTTCATCGCCTGTTTCGGTTAGTTTTTGTAAAAGTTCTTTCATTGCTCGTTAATCGTTAGCGGTTGCCCCAGTTCTATTTTCTGGCGGTAGCCATTCATCCCAAAATCTATCTCTATTTTCTTTACCAGATAAACTCCGCTGTTTCCATCTGATGCATGGATTTCGACCATATCACACTTACTGACTTCGGGCTGTCCAAAGGTTTCAAATGAACCTTTAAACCCACTTTGCTTGTATCGTTCCACTGCTTGGATAGCGTATTTTTTTAATTCAGCC
>CALHQK010000021.1 GCA_938037185.1 uncultured Riemerella sp. | reverse complement strand
AAATCAAAGACCGTTTTCCGCTGAGCAACAACGAAGCCGTAAAAATAGAAGTGCTTGACAAAAGCGGCGCTACGAAGGATGACGAAAAAGGTTTCCTTACATGGAACATAAAACTCTCGCCTTCCGAAACCAAAAAACTAAGAGTAAGTTACAAAGTCCGCTACCCGAAAGACTACACTGTAAGCGGATTATAAAAACAAAAAACAAAACAAGGATGAACCAAAATCAAGGGTTCATCCTTATATTTTGAGGGTAAAAGCCTCAACTTTGTCAGTTTTTCTGACAAGTTTGTGTGTAAAGTGTTAGATTTTTTATTGGAGAGTTATTGAGTAGAGGAGTTTTAGTAATAAAAAATATTTAGTGGGACAAAACTTTTAGTAATCCCTTTATTTTATTTTCTAATTCATCAAAAGTAACGATATCAATATTTTTCTGATTATTTCTAACTAATTCAAAACATTTTTTCTGTTCAGATGTTAGATTTTCTTTTAAACCAATTACTAATATACATTTAGGATCAATAATCTTGTCAGACTTACCAAATTCTTTTAAAAAATTATCTTTTTGGTCTAAACACTGATTTATACCACCTGATAAGTCTTCAGACATAGAAAACACATCGCTTCCTCTATAAGGATTTTGTTTTAAAAGTTCTTTTTTATGTGTTTTAATTTCTAATAATGCATAGTTATCTTCAAATCCATTTTTAAAAAGAAAATCAACAACCTTACCATTTTCATTTTTAATTGTTTTTCCTCCAACATATGCTTCTTGTTTATGTAAAATAGCATCATAAGGGAATAAATGAGAAAATACCCAACTATTATTTTTAAAAAAAGTTTGCCACTCTTTTTCATTATCTTTTTTTGATGATTTTAATTTTCCAAATTCTTCTAATATCTTTTCCAAAAAGACAATGTTTATTTGTTCTTTAGTTTTAATAAAGTTTTTTGTTATACTTATTTTTTCTTTGGGTAATAAGGTTAATAATTGTGAAAGCGAAGATATATCATCTTCTTTAATTTTCTCAAAGGAATCAAATTGAGACATAAATCTTTCTAACTCCCCATAGTATAAATTTCTTGGTTGTCTTTCAATTTTTTTTGATAGATCAGCAAGAGAATTATTGATAAAATACTTAACATTTTTATTATAATATCTATTATCTTTTTCTAATTTTTTCAGTATTAATTCTAAATCATTCCATAGTATTGTAATTGTTTTAGTATTAAATTGAGTTTTTCCTTCTTTTACAATTTTAATAACTTCAACTTCTTTTAATTTTGAGGTAATATACTTAATAACTTTTCGTAATGATTTAGAAGATATTCCATATTTTTCTGATTTTTTATTTTTAAAATACTTTGGTAATTCTTGTAAGGAATACCAACCAATAAATTCTATTGATTTTATTTTTTGTCTCCTTATTTCATCACTTCTTTTATTTACACTATAAATATTTAAAAGAATTTTCCCTTCTTTTTTGTTAATCTTAATAGCTTCAAATATAGGCTCAGATGCTTCATTACAATAATGATAAAGAATTTCATCATTTGTTTCTTTTGTGATATTTTCTTTTTGTGCGATATATGTCATTATGCTAGTTTTATATAGTTTTTTACTCCCCCCACTCACTAATAAAGTGGAGTTTCACATTTGGGAATTTCTCCTGTGTCATCGTGATAGTGAATGCAGAATCTGCTAAAAATACCAGTTGATTATATTTATCTCTCGCCAAAAATCGCTGTTTCAACCTTGCAAATTCCTTGAACTCTTCGGATTTTTCATCAGCCTCTACCCAGCATGCCTTGTGAATAGAAATCGGTTCATAGGTACATTTAGCACCATACTCGTGCTCCAGTCTGTATTGGATAACTTCGTATTGCAGCGCTCCCACCGTTCCGATAATCTTTCTTCCGTTCATCTCCAGAGTGAAAAGCTGTGCTACACCCTCGTCCATCAGCTGATCTATACCTTTTGCAAGTTGTTTCGCTTTTAGCGGGTCATCATTGTTAATGAAACGGAAATGCTCAGGAGAGAAACTCGGAATTCCTTTAAAGTTCAGCTTTTCCCCAGCCGTGAGCGTATCTCCGATACGGAAATTCCCCGTATCATGCAGCCCGACAATATCCCCAGGGAAAGACTCATCTATCACCTCCTTTTTATCCGCAAAGAAAGCATTCGGAGAAGAGAATTTCATTTTCTTGCCTTCCCTTACGAGCAGGTAGTTTTCATTTCTTTTGAACACACCAGAAACGATTTTCACAAAGGCAAGCCTATCGCGGTGTTTAGGATCCATATTGGCATGAATTTTAAACACAAAACCTGTGAAATTCTGTTCCTCTGGCTTCACGATTCTGCTGTCTGCCTGTTTTGGCTGTGGGTTTGGAGCAATGTCAATGAAAGCATCCAGCAGTTCTCTCACCCCAAAATTATTCAGCGCCGAACCAAAGAACACAGGCTGCTGCGTTCCTGCCATGTAATCTTCCCTGCTGAATTTAGGATAAACGGATTCCACCAGCTCCAGCTCTTCTCTAAGGACACTTGCTGCCTTTTCGCCTACGGCTTCGTCTATCGCAGCATCATTAATATCATTAAAGGTAATGCTCTCCCCTACTTTTTGTTTCTTTTCTTCTAAAAACAACTGGATATTATTCTCCCAGATGTTATAAATCCCCTGAAAATCAGCTCCCATACCAATAGGCAGCGAAAGCGGAACCACAGAAAGCCCAAGTTTCTGCTCCACTTCATCCAGCAGGTCAAAAGCATCTTTCCCCTCTCTGTCCAGTTTATTGATGAAAACTATCATCGGGATGTTTCTCATACGGCACACCTGCACGAGTTTTTCGGTCTGCTCCTCCACCCCTTTTGCAACATCTATCACCACGATTACAGAATCCACGGCAGTAAGCGTTCGGTAGGTATCTTCCGCAAAATCCTTATGCCCAGGAGTATCAAGGATGTTGATTTTATGCCCTTTATAGTTAAAAGCCAAAACAGAAGTCGCCACGGAAATCCCTCTCTGGCGCTCTATTTCCATAAAGTCAGAAGTTGCGCCTTTCTTTATTTTATTAGATTTTACCGCTCCAGCCTCCTGAATAGCCCCTCCAAAGAGAAGGAGTTTCTCGGTAAGAGTGGTTTTCCCAGCATCTGGGTGGGAAATAATCCCAAAAGTTTTTCTTTTCTGTATTTCTTGAATTAAGTCTGACATATCTATTTTTAAAATATCTGCAAAAATGGTGATTTTTAATGAAAATATTTACTTTTGCTGCCAAAAAAATTGATGAAAAACAAAAACCAGCAGGCATCAATGATACCTGCTGGTTTGTTGTTTTAGTTTTAGTGGATTATTGTTTGGTGAAAGTTAGCCTTGTTGTATCTGTTTGGTTAATTTGCACCAAGGTATTTCCCTCTATTTTTTGTGTAAGTATAATTTCCTGCCCATAACTTGTCTTTTGAATTATTTTTCCTTCTTTTAATTCATAAGAACCTTCAAGAGCTGGACTGCTGCCTGGAGCTCCTGGAGCTTGATTAATATAATACTTGAATGTTTTATCTGCTCCATAAACTCTATAAAGTACCTGAAGAAGCGCCTCCTTATATACTCCATCTGTATCTTTCTGCTCATTTTTTACAAGTTTCCAAGTTCCTACAATAGCCTTCTCAACGGGAACAGGTACTTCCACTTGCTCATCATCGTTACTTCTGCTGCATGAAGTAAGTGAAGTTCCTGCTAAAGCCATCACTCCTACCGCAAGGATAGGAAACATTCCTCTAAATAAATTGCTTTTTTTCATAATTTTTTGAATTTTATGTTTCCTCTGTCTAAACATTGGAAACGGTTAATAAATAATTAAGATCTGTTTGTTAGTTATCCTTTTTCCACTACAAATTTACAAACCAATAAGAGAAAAAAACAAAGCCATACTACTGATATTTATTAGGATTTTGATAAAATTTCAGCCAAACAAAAAACCAATGCTTTAATTGCGTTGGTTTTGCTTTTATATGTTATGTTCTTTTCGTTAAAAGAAACTTGAAATAAATTTTAGTATTCTTTTACTAGTCCTTTCACGATTTTGATAACGCTCGGCATCGCTGTATCAGCAGCTTTCAGCACCTCTTCGTGTGAAACTGCAAAGGCAATCTCTGGCCCACCCAAATCAGTGATGATGGAAATACAGAAACAGTCCATTCCCATATGTTTAGCCACGATAACTTCTGGCACGGTGCTCATTCCTACGGCATCTCCACCGATGTAACGAACCAATCCATACTCCGCTGGCGTCTCAAAAGTAGGCCCTTGTAATGCTACATACACTCCTTTGTGAACTTTTATGCTGTTTCGCACCGCTATCTGCTCCGCTACTTCTATCATTTTTCTGTTATATGGCTCAGACATATCCACGAATCTTGGCCCTAATTCATCTATATTCTTTCCACGAAGCGGGTGCTCTGGCATCATGTTAATATGGTCTTTCACTATCATGATATCTGCTACTCGGAAGTTAGGATTTACTCCTCCAGAAGCATTAGAAAGAATTAAATTTTTAATCCCTAAAAGATGGAAAACACGGAAAGGGAAAGTCACCTTGTCCATAGTGTGCCCTTCGTAGTAGTGGAATCTACCGCTCATCATCAGCACTTTTTTGCCTTCCAGCATTCCGTAGATTAGTTTTCCGCCGTGTCCTACTACAGTAGTTTGTGGGAAATTAGGAATATCCTTATACTCAAAAATATGGATAGGCTCCATCTCGTCTTTTAGTTTTCCTAAACCTGAACCCAAAACGATGGCAAAATCTGGTGTATCCTTAATAACTTCTTTAATGAAACTCGCGGTTTCCTTGATTTTCTCTAACATAATTTAATATTATCTGATTAAACTCTTCTTTATTATTTATCTCTACATTGATAGGCCAGTAGAACAATTTGTTTTTCAAAAACTCATATCCCATCAGTCTTACATAGTCTTTTTCTGTGGTAAGAATAAGGCGCTGCTCCCCCATCTGGCTGTATTCTTTGGCAATATTCCGAATATCCTCAGTAGTAAAGGAATGATGGTCTCTGTATTTAAGGTGTTTTATTCTATCGGTGTATTTGGATAGTTCCTTTACCACGAGGGTTGGATTGGCAATCCCCGTTATCAACAGCACTTCGTAACGGCTAAGCTCTTCCACAGGGATAGATTCTGTATTTGAGAATATATTTTCGGCATAAGCTATAGAGGAAAAAAATACTTTCTGATGTTTCATGGGTTTTATCCTTGAAAGATAATACTGCTTTTTCTCTACGGAAAGGGACTCGGGACATTTGGTAACCATAATGATATCCGCCCGTTTTACTCCTGCCCTAGGCTCTCTGAGATTCCCCGCAGGGAGGACATAGTCTTTGAAATATGGGTCGTTATAATCCGTCAGCAGAATATTAAACCCTGCCTGTATCGCCCTGTGCTGGTAGCTGTCGTCCAAGATAAGCACCCCCAAATCCATATCTTCTATAAGTTTTCTGGCGCCTGCCACTCTATTTTCGCAAACCCCAATCACCAGCCTGTTCTTAAATCTTTGAAAAAGCTGCATGGCCTCATCTCCTACCATATTATAATTACTGTCGTAATTTACCACATAGTAGCCTGTAGTCTTCCTGCCATAGCCGCGCGAAAGCACTCCTGTTCGGTAGTTTGGGGCAAACAGCCCTGCCAGATACATCACCATGGGGGACTTTCCGGAACCGCCCACCGAAAGATTGCCCACGCCGATGACAGGTATATTGAATTTCGTAGATTTCAGAATTCCCCTGTTGTACATTTGGTTTCTCACAGCGGTTACCATACCATACACCAGAGAAAAAGGATAGAGATACCATCTTTTCATAGGGAGCAAAGATAAGCATTTCGTCTCTGATTTTGTAAATGTTTTGTTAAGAAATTACTTTCAGAAGAAATTATAACCTCCTTACCGCCCGCGACCACCTACAAAGGGGGGGTGTAATAGGTTCCGAGGGGGATAAACCCCGTTCCGAACCGCCTGTAACCACCTACGAATGGGGTGCAATAGGTTCCGAGGGGGATAGACCCCGTTCCGAACCGCCTGTGACCACCTCCAAAGGGGGGTGTAATAGGTTCAGAAGGGGATAGACCCCGTTCTGAACCACTTAGGTTTTGTCTATCAGCCCGAACAACACTGTTCAATGCAACCGAATAATGCTGTTCGAAGTGGCTGAATAACGCTGTTCAAAGTAACCGAATAATGCTATTCCCTTTTTCTTTACTTCTTAAAAATGTAACCCAGCCCTGCCCCGCCTTTCGTGATGGGCGATACAAAAGCAGGCGTAGAGTTACCCTCCATACATAAAAGCTGAACCGCCTCTCTCCCAAAAAGCGAAAAGGCCTTAGCCCCTGCGGACTAAAACCTTTTCTAATTTATATTACTATGAACCTTTTTTATAGTTTTATACAACGGATAGCGTAGCTGTCTGTTATCGCACGGAAAGGAGCTACATCCCCTGACCCCGCATATTGCCCACCGGAATACATTCCTCCATTTATGAAAGTAAAACTAGTATTATAAGAGGTCGCTATAAACTTTCTCAAATGCTTTGGGAAGTTATTATAAGTACCATTTATGTAATCATAAGATACTGGATCCATCAAATTACCTGAAGAATTATAATCTGCCCATCCTTGCTTAGGAGCATTCCAATAATAATCTGTAGTAAATGCTACAGCAATGTGAGATCTGACAACCAATCCGCCCACTATTTGTTGATTCTGAAAAGCTGATCTCTGCGCCCACAATTTCGGACCATAAGCATATGTCCCATTGTCTCCTGCATTGGTCACATTTTTAGGGTTAGATGGGAACCTCACAAAGAAATCCTTCATTTTATCAAAAGATTTAGATTGGTTTATAATCGTAGCGAGTAAATTAACACCAGGCATTTTAAATCCATAAGGACATACATCATTATCATCATTATTAAAAGTTATAGGATAATTAGCAGGTCTTGCGGTTCCTGCATACCACATCGGTGTAGTATCCACA
>CALHQK010000020.1 GCA_938037185.1 uncultured Riemerella sp. | reverse complement strand
GGGCGGAAGTCCTAGATGCGGATGCGTTCCAGTATTTCAAGGAAAATGGAATTTTCAATTCTGAAATTGCAAGAAAATACAAAACCCTGCTTTCCCTAGGCGGAACCCAAGCTCCGATGGAACTCTACAAAGCCTTCCGAGGCAGCGAACCAAAAGTAGAAAGCCTTCTAAAAAGAGCGTTTGGGTAAGTTTGAAAAATCTTTATAAAAATAAGGTAAATTGATGAAATTTATCTTATTTTTGTTTGAACTTAATTATAACATTATGAAGAAATTAGCATTATTCGTTTTATTGATGTCTGTTTTCTGTTTTGGACAGGATAACAATTTACTGAACCGACTTTCTGTATTAGAAAACAATGGAAAATTATGGTATAACATAGATGGCTATAGTGTCACAAGTGAAGAATTTAACTATCCTTTTAATGAAGAAGGACTAAAAAAAGTTTTTAGTAAACATAAAATCTCAAACAAAGACATTAAAACCAAAAATAACAATATCCACACAGATAATTTTTTCGTGACTAAAAACAGTAAAATCATCGGTGATATTCAGCAAGTTAATAATTACTATTTCATAAAAAATAAGAATAATAACATTTCTGTTATCTGGTTTATAAAGGCTAGAAATACCGATAAAAACATGGAAGAAGAACTGGTAAATATGATTTTGGAAAATAAAATCCCAAAAGAAAACTATTCACTAATAACGCCCTATGTTATCAATTTTGCAGGAAGAGAAATTAAATTAGGTAGAAATTGTTATTGGACTGCTCTAAATACAGTTCAATGCCCATATAATGGCGAAATGAATTGGTCTATTCACAAAGATATTCAAGATGCCCAAAACGCCATTGACAATCAGCTAATGATAATCAAACAAAGAAAAGGCAGCGAAGTCGTAGCCGAAAAAATGGTAGATATTATTTTTGAGGGAACTCCTACAAAGGCTAAACAAGTAACTTTAAAACTAAAAGGCATCACAGCAGCATTAGCAGGAATGTCTGGAGGCAAAAGTCTAACCATATATTATGTTGCTGAAAAAGTGCGAGACAGAAATGTAAGCTGTGTAATGAGTTTTTGGAATGATGATAACATCAACCCTAAAACCAAACTTCCTCCTCTATTAGAAGAAATCATGGAACTAAAATAACAAAAAAAGCAAAGTCTTTTGACTTTGCTTTTTCTATTCCGTTTTATAAATTTTATAATAAAAAATGGTCAGCAGGAAACCCAATCCTGCGAGTAAAACACCTACAAGCGAAGGGTAATTGTAAGCCAATCCTAGACTAAGAGGAATACCGCCCAAGAACGCCCCCAGAGAGTTCGCAATGTTAAAAGCCGCCTGCATAAACGCCGCCGCCATCATTTCCGAGTTTTTGGCTGCGCGAAGCATCAGGATATTAAGCGGAGAACCTGCCGCCATAGACAGCGCCCCACAGATGAAAGTCAAAACCAATGAAGCTGTTTGGTTTTCCGAAAACATAAACACCAAAAACAAAGATACCACCATCATAAGAAGCAACAATGCTGTCGCTTTCACAGGGATGATTTTATCCGCGAGTTTTCCGCCGAGATAGTTCCCTACCACCATTCCAGCGCCCGCCAAAACCATCATATAAGAAATGTTTTCTGCTGGAAAACCAGAAACTTTCGTAAGCAAAGGAGCGATATAACTAAACCAAGAGAAAAGCCCTCCGAAACCTATTGCCGCAATCCCTATGATATGCCACGCCTTGGGTGTTTTGAAGAATTCTAACTCTTGGCGAAGTCCCACATTGCGGAGGTTTCCCATTTGAGGAAGCCATAATTTTAAAAATAAAACCGTGAGCAGTCCTAAAACCGCCACAATCCCAAAAGCCACTCGCCAGCTGACCATCTGTCCGATGTAGTTCACCAGCGGAACCATCGCAAGATTGGCCACCGTAAGCCCTGAGAACATTGCGGCTATCGCCTGAGCCTGTTTGCCCTCTTGTGCTAATCTGGTCGCCACCACAGCTCCCACCCCGAAGAATGCCCCATGAGGCAGTCCAGACAAAAATCTAAAAGCGAGAAGCGTATAATATTCTGGTGCAATGGCAGAAAGTCCATTGAACACAGTGAATAAAATCATCAGTGCGATGAGGGTTTTCTTTGGAGGATATTTGGATGAGAACGCCACCAAAATAGGCGCCCCTATAACCACGCCCAGCGCATAGGAAGAAATAAGATATCCTGCCTGCGGAATGGACACTCCCAGCGAATTTGCGACATCTGGAAGCAATCCCATAATCACAAATTCTGTAGTGCCGATGCCCAAACCTCCCAACGCCAGAGGAAACAATTTTTTTGAAATCATAAATATATTTTTTGGTTAAAAAAAGCTAAAAATACATTGTATTTTAGCTTTGGTTTGATTGTTTATTTTCTTTTTAAAATAAATTTTATTTCTTTTTAAACTGAATATTCATGATAACTATCGCTATCAGAATAAGGGCAATCCCTACCCATTGGCTGAAAATAACAGTTTCGCCTAAGATGAAAAAAGCCATCATCACGGAAACAGGAAGCTCCACAGAACTGATGATACTCCCCAGCCCCAGCCCTGTATGAGGGAAACCTGCATTCATAAGCAGCGGTGGAATAATCGTCCCAAAAAGAGCAATGACAATTCCCCATTTGGTGAAAATCCCAAAATTAAAATCTTGGATAACATTATTTTCATTTATTCCAGAAAAAATCTCTTTTGCCCATTGGAAATTATTTGGTCCAAACTGAGTGATAAAGCCAAAAACAGCCACTATGACAGCCCCGCCAAAAAGCATGTAGAGGCTTCTTTTATGTGGTGCAATGTGAGGAGCGATACGATTGGCAGTAAACATCGTAGTAGTAAAAGATGAAGCCGCAAGCATCCCCCAAACAATCCCTCGCCAGTCTATATTCAGGTCTGAGTGGAGCAGATTGGTCGCCAAGACAGTCCCTGTAAGCACCACCGCCACAGAAATGATTTTCTGCATGGATGGAACTACTTTATCCAAAAAATACTCCAAAATCACGCCCATCCAGACTGTCTGCATCAGCAGAACTATGGCAATGGAAACATTGATATACCGCACCGCGAGATAATAGAAAACGCTGGTCATCCCCAGAGAAGTCCCTGCCAGCATGAGTTTGGCAATATCTGATTTAGAAGGGTTTTCGGTGGCTTCTTTATTTTTAAATTTGTAATAAAGACCGATGAGAAACATTCCCAAAATCCCAAAAACAAACTGCGAAGCAGTCACCTCCGCTGTGGTATAATTTTCTGAATAGGCGAGTTTCACGAAAGTTGCCAGCATTCCGTAGCTGGTCGCTCCGAGTCCCACCAAGAGCACTCCCTTTAAAGTATTGTTTTGTGACATATTTTCAGATTTTTTTCAAAAAAAGTCCGTAAAGATAGGCTTTTTATTTTAAACTGAAATAAAAACAAAAGCTACTCAATAAGAGCGGCAAGGGAAATTTATTTCTCGTCCTCATCAGGAGAGACTTTTCTTTTGGTTTCTAAATCAGGGCAGACCTGTGTAATTTGGCTTATCCATACCTTAGGAAACTTTTTTTTGGGTTTATACTCATTCCCTTCATTATCTAAAATATATTCTTCTCCATCTCGTTTAGCCGCGTGATATACTCGGTTTCTACAATCAGCATGATTATTATACAACAAATCATATATTGCAGGATACAGCACGCCTTCGGTTGTGGCATAGCCAGATTTATTATTTAGTCTAAGTGAGAAAAAACTATCATAAGATCCTATATCATCATATTTTGTAGGAATAATTTCTTCACCTCTGTCATTTACCAAACCTATTTTGCCATTATTCATTACCTTAAAGAAGGTTCCCAATAAATAAGCCACCTCTGCCATACAAAGGGAGAATATCTACTATTTTATCATATCTGGGAGAGATAATCTGCTTTCCATCGATATCCAGAAGCTCTTCCTTTCCTTTGTAACCAGCTATGATATAATTATTTTCAAAATCATATGCATAATCATAAATCGGTTCTACTATTGTTTTGCCTGCTCTTGAAATCCCAAACTTCCCATTTTTATAGAAAGATTTGACAGCTTTATACTCATCATATTTATAGAAAGGGAAATATCTTTTTCCTCCAAAACTATCCCCGAAAATAAGAATACTCCCGCCAATATAGGTGTATTTTTCTAATAAAAGACTGTTATTTTTTTTGTCTAAACCTATTCTCAGCTTATCAATATTAAAACTAGAATAAACTAAAGGAATATAAATATCTTGATTTGCAAAAGTAATTTCTAAACTTTTTTTCTTTCGTTTTCCTGTAAAAGTCTTATTTTCAACGACAAGGCTGTCATTCTTTAAAATAGGATAAGTGAGATGCACCTTATTTGGTTCTTCAAATTTCACATCTACATAGTAGGTACCCCGTATATCTTCATCCATATTAAACAATCTTAGCAAATGTGCTTTTCGCCGATAGGTATCTCTTCCCAGCTCCACATCAGACTTGGCATAATACCTGCCATCAAGCTTGCTCAAATCCTCTATTTTAGCAAAATAAGAAGTAAAAAAAGAAGGCGTACACGATACTAACATCAAACCCAATAAGGCAAAAATAATATCCTTTTTCATGATATATAAATATAATACAGAACAAAGATAATAAAAACCATCTGAATTTAGATGGTTTTTTTGTTGTTTCTTTTTAATGTATTAGGTGTTTTTTGGGGTTTTATCAGCTGTTTCGTGCGGATTTTACCAGTTCGTTTACTTCTTGGTAGAAGTCTGCCCAGTCTGGCTGAGTTTTCATAATGCTGATGAGATCTAGATAGGATTTTAGGGATTTTTCCAAGTCTCGGCGGATGGCGGTAGCACTTGGCATTTTTCTTAAATCCGCATTGGCTTCCACCTGTTCGGTGTATAATTGTTCAAAATGCTGATGCTTTGTTTTTAGCTCCATAAAAGCCGTAGATAGGGACAGGACATTGATTTTTATGGTGTTTTCTGGTTTGTCCAGCTCCTCTATGAGTTTTTTCATCTGGGCGGACTGGGCGGAGTAGCTCAGGCGGTCTATATCCGTGCCGAAAAGTTTGATAACTTCATACAGCTCGCCCGCTTGGTCGGCATTGGGAACGGAACTCACCTGGCGATAGCCCCAAAGAAAATTCTTGAGACTGCTGAATGCCTTGTCCCTTGCCTCATCAGCTTCGGCTACAGATTTGCCTTTTCCGCTGAAAGTCTGTTTGGTATAGACCTCATCGTAAGCTCTGTATTTTTCTTCCAAATCCATCAGCATAGGGTGCTGCTGTCCCAGCTGAGTTTTGCCTGTTTTAGATGCCTCTATCACCCTAAGAGCCAGAGTAGCGAGGTTTTTGGTGGTAAGTCTGACTAAAGAAATTTTCATATTTTTTGATTTAAAAAGTTAAAAAATTGATTTAATGCAGAGACAAATATAAAAAATAAAATTGCATTTTAGTTCAAACAAACTGCGGGGACTAAAATGCAACTGCATGTGAATTAAAACAGAGGTGTTTGTCCTTACCTGCAACTGCATTTTAGTTCAAACAAGTTGTGGGAAGAAAATGTATGCATACATTGAGGAGAAATTTAATGGTTTTCTATGAAATTTATTATTTTTTGAATTCTTTCATTTTCTCCAGGGAGAATATTTGAAGTAAGTATATGATTTAATGATTTTAAAGTATTTTCTTTTTGTTCTTTATAGGATGACAAGTCTATATTTTCTTTAGAAACCATGCGAATTAGATATTCTAATTCCTTTATTATAAATAAAGCATTTTCTGTTAAACTTTCATCTGGGATTGTTTTTAAAAGATATTTTAAAGCTGCTCCATAGCAGTTAATAGTTTTAATAAATGCTTTTTTTTTAAAATTTCTTTCTGCCTGCATTAAAAAATTAAAAAATCTTGCATGGCTAATCTCATTATAAATGTCTTCATTCATTTTCATGACATTATATGATACTTCTTGTTTTAATTTATCATATTCTCTATTAAAAGATGTTATTAAATTTTGCTCTGTCTCGGTTATTTTAATTTTTAATTGTTCTTGAAAAACCATATAATGATCTTTTAATTCTTTTCTAAAATTTTTTTCCGTTTCAGCTAATTGATTTTTGAATTTTTCTTGCTCATTATTAAAGTTTCTATTTTGCCACCAAGTAATAATTGATGGAACTACAACTCCAAGCACTGTTATTAAAAATATCAATTTACTCCAGCTTCTATCATAAAAACCTTCTACTTTCTCTATAACTTCTATATCATTTTTATATGTATTTTCAACTTCTTTATTTTTATCAAGTTGTTCTTCTAATACTTTTATTTGTTTTTGTAAATCGGAAATCTGCTTTTCTATATTTTCCGTTTTGGTATCAGTGTTTATTTCTTTTTTCTCTTGTGCAGAGGTCATTAAAAAGAAAAATAATGAAAATAGTAAAATAAGTTTTTTCATGGATATTTTATTTAAATATAATTTGTCACAAATCTATTAATAATAATTTTTTTCAATTAAAACAACCAAAACCACCCAATTTCTCGGGTGGTTTTGGTTTATTTATTACATCATTCCTGGCATACCGCCTCCCATTGGTGGCATTGGTGGTTCAGGTTTTGGGATTTCTGTGATGACACACTCGGTAGTAAGAAGCATACCTGCTACAGATGCCGCGTTTTCTAGGGCTACACGAGTCACCTTCGTAGGGTCTATGATTCCTGCTTCCAGCATGTTTACAAACTCATCCGTTTTTGCATTGTACCCAAAATCAGCCTTACCTTCTGATACTTTCGCTACGATTACAGAGCCTTCGCCGCCTGCATTCGCTACGATTTGTCTTAGTGGCTCTTCTATCGCTCTTTTCACGATTTTGATACCTGTGTTTTCATCTTGGTTCACTCCATGAAGATTGTTCAGAGATTCTATCGCTCTTACGAGGGCAACTCCTCCACCTGCTACGATACCTTCTTCTACAGCGGCTCTCGTCGCATGCAAGGCATCATCTACTCGGTCTTTTTTCTCTTTCATCTCCACTTCAGAAGCAGCACCTACATAAAGCACAGCTACACCGCCTGCCAATTTGGCCAATCTTTCTTGAAGTTTTTCTTTGTCATAGTCAGAAGTTGTAGATTCTAACTGCGCTTTGATTTGGTTTACTCTCGCTTTGATTTGGGCATCATCTCCTGCTCCGTTTACGATAGTCGTATTATCTTTGTCAATTACTACTTTTTCAGCCTTACCAAGAAGCTCGATAGAAGCATTTTCCATAGTGAAACCTCTTTCTTCAGAAATCACCTGCCCGCCTGTAAGGATAGCGATGTCCTCCAGCATAGCTTTTCTTCTGTCACCAAAACCAGGAGCTTTCACAGCTGCGATTTTAAGCGAACCTCTTAATTTGTTCACTACTAAAGTTGCCAAAGCCTCGCCTTCTACTTCTTCGGAAATAATCAATAAAGATTTTCCCTGCTGAGCCACAGGCTCTAAAACTGGAAGCAGCTCCTTCATAGAAGAGATTTTTTTCTCTACTAAAAGAATGTATGGGTTGTCCAATTCTGCCACCATTTTGTCTGGATTAGTCACGAAATATGGCGACTGGTAACCTCTGTCAAACTGCATACCTTCCACCACATCTACCGTAGTGTCTATTCCTTTCGCTTCTTCCACGGTGATTACACCTTCTTTTCCTACTTTCGCGAAAGCATCAGCGATAAGTCCACCGATGGTTTCATCATTGTTAGCAGAAACAGAAGCTACTTGCTTGATTTTGTCATTATTATCTCCTACTTGCTGAGACTGAGATTTTAGGTTTTCTACCACTGCAGAAACAGCCTTGTCGATTCCTCTTTTTAGGTCCATTGGGTTTGCTCCTGCTGCCACATTTTTCAGCCCTTCGCGAACGATAGCCTGAGCCAAAACTGTAGCTGTAGTAGTTCCATCTCCTGCGATGTCATTGGTTTTAGAAGCTACTTCTTTTACCATCTGAGCACCCATGTTTTCTACTTTGTCTTCCAGCTCGATTTCTTTCGCTACAGAAACTCCGTCTTTGGTCACATGCGGAGCGCCGAAAGATTTCTCAATCACTACATTTCGCCCTTTAGGTCCTAATGTCACTTTTACTGCATTCGCCAATGCATCTACACCTCTTTTTAATGCGTCTCTTGATTCAATATCAAATTTAATTTCTTTTGCCATTTTTTTATTGATTATATTATTTTAATAATTTGGATTAGGTTTTGATTTTTTTTTATTATTCTTTACCCCAAAATCCCTAACAAATCTGACTCTCTTATGATAAGATAATCCTTGCCGTCTAATTTTAATTCTTGCCCAGCATATTTTCCATAAAGGACTTTGTCTCCTACTTTCACAGTAAGCGGCTCGTCTTTTTTACCATTTCCTACGGCTACTACTACGCCTTCCTGTGGTTTTTCTTTTGCTGTATCTGGAATAATCAACCCTGCTGCTGTCTTTGTCTCTGCTGGAGCTGGTTCTACCAACACTCTGTCTGCTAATGGTTTAAAATTTACTGACATAATTATTTCTTTTATTAAATGATTTAAATTAATTGAATTCATTATCGCTAAGAATATGCCAAAAAGAAAGAAGCACTGAAAAGCATTAAAAAATGGAATTTCTGTCAGAAGTTTATTTTAGTTTTCTGAAAATTTGGCATAAAACAAATATTTCAGCTAAAAAATTTTTGGAAAATTACATTTTTTAATAATTTTGTATCGTTCCATTTCATTTGCCTTATTTTTTTTGAGTTTGAATAATTATTTTTATTTGAAAATATATTTATCAAAATGAGTTCACATAAGATTCCTGCTGATGGTTTGGCAGGATTAAAACAGAATTTTTCTAAAGATGCCCTTGCTGGGTTTTTGGTATTTTTGTTAGCATTACCATTGAGTATGGGAGTTGCCA
>CALHQK010000019.1 GCA_938037185.1 uncultured Riemerella sp. | reverse complement strand
TATCTTTTGAGAGTGTGGTGCATAGAAATCCAGATGTGATTTTCATCACGGATACGCAGTCTAGAAACATGACTCCCGAAGAAAAAGCGAATTTCATCAAAAATCACCCTATCTTGAAGGATATCAACGCGGTGAAGAATAATCAGATTTATGAAGTGAATTTTGCGGATGTTTCACCTGGGGTTAGAAATGTAGATTTTATCATCAGATTAAATAAAGTTCTTTACCAAGGAGGAAAATAAAAACCTATTTTTATTTTTTAAAGGCTAAAATCTATATGGATTTTAGCCTTTTTTCGTCCCCCTATCCTGCTTTTTGTCCCTCCGGATAGATATTTTGTAGGTCTGGACAGGTTTTTTGTCCCTCCGGAGGAAGAAAATGTGAAAAAATTTATTTTTCTCAGAAAAGATGTTTATATTTGTCTGTATTTCAAAATATTAATTGTCATGAGTCTAAAACATTTAAACAATGTCCACTTAGATGGACAACAGAAAAATGCACTGGAACAAGCGCTTACCCAACTAGAACAAGCCCTCCAGCCACTGAATGTAACCCTCTCCCCAGAGGAAAGACACCGCTACGGAAGCGTGAATGAACAGAACAAACTCTTCATCAATAAGGTGTATGATTTCATGAAATCCCAGCGTGACCTCGCCTCTCAGGATGTAGATTGGATGGAATTTGAGAAAGATTTTGAAAGTAGAAAACTCTACGAAAACTGCCTGAACCGGCTGGATGCTATCATACTGAAACTAAAAAATGCTAAAACCCTGCACGACCATGATAACTACCATGATGCACTGAATGACCATGCCTATACCAGCTATAAGGCTGGAGCAAACATTGCAGGGTATGAAGATAAGCACCGTGAACTGAAGCAGTTTTTTACAAGAACGAAAAAAAAGAAAGATAACACAGATGCCGAAAAACCTTCGGAGGGGCAGAAATAACCCTCACATAGACAAAAAGTCCCAGTGATGGGGCTTTTTCTTTTTCCTGACAGAGTTTTTATTTCTCTGATGAGGTCTTTTATATATCCGATGAGGTTTTTTGTCCCTCCGTTGGGGTCTTTTTTCTTATCTATAAGACATTTTGTCTCATCGTTGAGGTCTCTTGCCTCATCGTTGGGGCTTTTAACCTTATCATTAAGACATTTTGTCTCATCATTGAGGTCTTTTACCTCATCGGAGGGACAAAAGACCTCATCGGAGGGATGTTTTACTTATCTGCTGGGATATTTTGCCGCTTCGGAAGGAAAATCAGGAAATCACGAGGGAGAAAAGATACATGTCGGATGTTTTTTTTACTTTTGCATTTTAATTTTAATCAAAATGAAGTTTTATAAAAATATTCCGGTGCTGTTTCTGCTGTTTGTTTTTTTAAATCTTAAAGCACAATATACATCCCACCCCATGATTACGATAGGGTATCACTACCAAAACCAAAGTTTTGGCGAAGTGGGCGGCAAAATTCTCTTTTTAAAGGAAGACAACATTGCTTTCCGCATCGGTGGTTCGGCACTATTGGGAGCTGCGAATGGTAAATTTGCCATCATGCCGAAAATACAGGGAGACCTCCTCCTCAACCTCCGAAAAAATGTAGATGTGGCGCATGCTTATTACTATATGATAGGCGCTGAGGCTACTACCAAGTATGTAGCACCCTATGCTGGGATAAGTATTCTGGGTATTGTAGATTTTCGGGCAGGATATGCTTTTTCTTTTGTAGGACAAAACCTGCATGGCAAGCGACTTCATGGGATAAATTTCGGTTTTGTGATAAATCTCCCTACTTCTGTCCTAAAAAAATAAGGTTTTCAGAAAGAAATGTTGGTTTTTAAGATATTTTTTCTACATTTGTATCAATAAAAAAGCACAACGAAATGAAAAACACCTCTACATTATGAACAGGTAACAGATGCGAAAGCTGTCTTTACCACTAAATGTAGGATTATGAAACTACCAGACAGCAAACTGATTGCTAACTATCAAAACGGCGATGAACAGGCCTTAGCTACTCTAATAGAGAGACACCAAAGGGAGCTGTTTTCTTTTATTTTTTATAAAGTATTGGATGAAGAATTGGCAAATGACTTCTTCCAAGATACTTTTATTAAAATTATCCTAAAACTGAAAGAAGGAAAATACGCAGAGAAGGATAAATTTATTCTTTGGGCTAAACGCATTGCCTCTAATCTTATTATAGATTACTTCCGTGTAAAATCAAAGTACATAAAGGTATCTGATACCTCTTATGAAGATGAGGAATTCTCTATATTTGATACAATAAAAGAAACCGAAGACAATATAGAAGACCGGTTGATCTTGAACCAAATACATACTGACCTGAAAAACATTATGTCCCTGCTTCCTGAAAATCAGCAGGAAATCATCAAAATGCGTTTCTATGATGAACTGACATTCAAAGAGATAGCAGAACTAACAAATACAAGCATCAATACTACTCTCGGCAGAATACGCTACGCCCTGATGAACATTAGAAAAATAATTGCAGAAAATAAAATTGTTTTAACATCATAATAATTAACAGTTTTTTTCGTTCGAGAAATAAAAATATATCTCACTAATGAAAAAAAACTACAATTTTGCTAAAATTGTACTTATGCCCAAAAAGAAAACCATAGATTTTATTCTGAATTTTTCTAAAAGCATCAGTGCAATTAGT
>CALHQK010000018.1 GCA_938037185.1 uncultured Riemerella sp. | reverse complement strand
AGCAATTAATTTTTATTCAATACCTTATGAAAAAAATATTTACTACTGCCGTGCTTCTGCCTGTAATGGCTTTTGCACAAAATGAAGGAAAAGTCGGTGTGAACACAGCCGAACCAAAAGCTACTCTGCATGTGAAGAGTTCTGCGGATATGACTAAGCCACAAGGGATAGTCCTCCCATACGCCACCACTGCAGAAATAGACAGCTGGGTAGGGATGCTGGCCGGAACTATGGTCTATAATACCGATACCAACTGTATAGAGACCTATAATGGAACAGACTGGGTAAGCAGCTGCGGAAGCAATCCTACTCCGCCTACACCACCTACGCCACCAAGTATACCTTCAACAATCACGCTGAAAAACACATCTTATGTCATCGTGTCTGTAAGGGATAATAACTATCTGCCCTATACTCCGCCGACAGGACCTGCCTCTTGGGGGGCTTCCGGTCCGGGAACTCCTGGGGCTTCTCCGCTAATGGAATACCAAGGAACCATACCTGCTGCAGGTGTACAAATAAAGATCCCTGTAACAACAACAGGCTCTGGAACACTACCAGCATACTCTGCTACCATAAACATCCCTAAAAACTATACCGAAGATAACAAGAGACCTACCCTTACCCTGTCTTGGTCAGCACAAGCATTTACAACGGCTACCACATTCATCACTGCAACACTAAAACCAAGTGCAGAGATTAAAGTGAAGAAATTAGACATCAATGAAGGAGTGGGAGTAGATGGAAAAGGTGTAGAGTTTGCTAAGTTTGACTACGGCACAGGCGCCTTAGATGTCCGAGCTATTGCAGGGATATTAGACCGATACTTTGGGCGTAAAACCAAAGATTATGCCGGCTCTTGGGCGGCTGATGAATACGAACACCAGTTCATCTACCTGCCGGTAACCGTGAAAATAGGCTCTTACGAAAAGGTATGGCTTACCAATAACCTCGGAGCTGAATATTCCAACATTAACTCTGAACACTTTAACTTGATGGCAAAAAAGACCAGCGAAAAGGATGGAAAAGCCTATGGCTCTCTATTCCAATGGCAGAGAATGGCAGATGGACACGAGCTTATGAAGTGGGATGAAAACGACCCTTCTGCTTCTACTAATAACAACACCTCTGTACACACTCCTTTTTCCTCTACAAGATCTAGCAGCTGGTATAATGCAGGAACTAATAGTGTAATAAGAAGTTCTGTTTCTGGTGCTTGGGTTACTGATGCTTTAGCTATAGCTGGACCTTTTAACCTTTGGCAGGCGGGCGGAACGAATAACCCATGTCCTAACGGCTTTCATGTCCCTACAGGAACAGAACTTCAGGACTATTTAAATGCCTTAAATTCACAAAGTATCAGTATAGGGAATGACACACAACTTGCCCTTGTAGGTGCTGGTAATAGATCTGAAATTGGTCATACTTTAAATCAATCCTCTCCATATTATTGGGGGTCTACTTATACTACACCTCCAACTTCTCCTACCTCATCTCCTGATGGTATTACAAATGGTTACTTCGGTGGAAGAAAACAAATAAGAAGTATGACTATAAGATGTATCCAAGATTAGTGATAAAAATCAAATTTTTCTCATAGTGTAAGGCGGTATCTGTAAAAGGATACCGCTTTTAGTTGTACATTAAATGAAATAACCCACTTTTAAGTAAATAAAATAACAAAAGCCTTTCCTCTTAAGTAGGAAAGTCTTACCTTTGCAGCAATTAATTTTTATTCAATACCTTATGAAAAAAATATTTACTACTGCCGTGCTACTGCCTGTAATGGCTTTTGCACAAAGTGAAGGAAGAGTAGGCATAAACACTGCCGAACCAAAAGCCACTCTTCATGTGAAAAGTTCAGCGGATATGACCAAACCACAAGGGATAGTCTTCCCACACGCTACCACTACAGAAATAAACAGCTGGGTGGGAATGCTAGCCGGAACAATGGTCTATAATACCGATACCAATTGTATAGAAATCTATAATGGAGCAAACTGGGTAAGTAGCTGCGGAGGAGGTTCTACGCCTACACCTCCAAGCATCCCCGCTACGATTACATTAAAAAATTTCTCTCATTTCATTGGGTCTGTAAGGGATGATAACTATCTGCCTTATACTCCGCCTACTGGACCTGCCTCTTGGGGGACTTCCAGTCCGGGTACTCCTGGCACAGACCCTTTAGTAGACTATCAGGGGATCATACCTGCGGCAGGCGTACAGATAAAAATCCCTGTAACAACAACAGGCTCCGGAACACTCCCAGCATACTCTGCGACCATAAACATCCCTAAAAACTATACCGAAGACAACAAGACACCTACCCTTACCCTGTCTTGGACGGCACAAGCCTTTACTACGGCTACCACATTCATCACTGCAACACTAAAACCAAGTGCAGAGATTAAAGTGAAGAAATTAGACATCAACGAAGGGGTGGGAGTAGATGGAAAAGGTGTAGAGTTTGCTAAGTTTAACTACGGAACAGGTGCCTTAGATGTCCGCGTTATTGCAGGGATCTTAGACCGATACTTTGGGCGTAAAACCAGAGACTATGCTGGCTCTTGGGCTGCTGATGAGTATGAGCACCAGTTCATCTACCTGCCAGTAACCGTGAAAATAGGCTCTTATGAAAAGGTGTGGCTTACCAATAACCTTGGAGCGGACTATGCCAACATTAACTCTGAACACTTTAACCTGATGGGCAGAATGGCTCCTGGTGATCAAAATGATACCAAGTCCTACGGCTCTCACTTCCAATGGCAGAGAAAGGCAGATGGGCATGAACTGATAGACTGGACTAAAATGGGAACCCCTGCTGCCTCTGTACACTATACCCCGCCAACAACTTTAGCTAACAGCTGGTATAATGCAGGAACCAATAGTTATATAGATGATGGTGGCTTTGATAATTCTTGGGTCAATAGCGCTTTAGCAACCGCAGGACCTTTCAATCTTTGGCAGGCAAACGGAGCGAATAACCCATGTCCTAACGGCTTCCATGTCCCTACAAAAACAGAGTTTGATGATTACCTGAATGCTGTTGGCGGATGGAGCGGAATGCAAACTGACCCTCAGCTCCGTTTGCCAGGAGCAGGAAACAGACAGTATGCGGGCGGATATACCATGAATGAAGGCTCTCATTATTATTGGGCGTCTACAACCTCATCAGTTAATCCAACTCGTCCTGATGGTATCAATAACAGAAGGCAATCGAGAAGTGTTTCTGTAAGATGTATCCAAGATTAGTGATAAAAATTAATTTTTCTCATAGTGTGTTGGGCGGTATCCTTTTACGGATACCGCTTTTTTGTAGATATACATCTACCCAAAGGAGTAGGCGGTTATTTATGATAAGGAAATAAACCTACTACCCTATTGTATACCCATTCTGTTCGTATAGGAACAGGCTTCATGTTCGTATAGGAACACACCCTCTGTTCGCTAGCGAACAGAGGGGCTTTCATTATACTATGGTGATGACCTGCCTTAGGGTCTCCGTTCGGGGTTCTTTCAGTAGTTTAGAACCTGTGGAACTTTGGGTGGTTACGCTCAGCTCGTAGCTTCCTGTGGGAAGATCCTTTGGGACTAAAATGAGCAGTCTGGCAGGTTCATTGATGGCGACATCATCCATCCCCAGCTTTATTTTCTGCCCTGTATCGATATGGGTAAAGGCGACTCCGCAGTCGGCATGGTCTCCAGCTATTTTAATGCATGTTCCCCGCAGTTCGGCATTCTTACCTTTGGTCAGGCTGCCATCGGTACTGCCCGTTGCTTTATCGGTTATTCCCAGCAGTGCCATAGGAGAGCCCTGCTCTCCGAGGATTTCTATTCTGGTCTGTGCGGCATTCTTTCTCAGCTCTGCCCCTGCGGTCATGCTCACTTGAACAAAGTGTTTTTCTTTGTCCCAGACATCATCCTTGAATACTCCTTTTACGGTAGGGCGTGCAATGACAAAGCCAATATTTATGCTGTTCCCCTGCAATACCATTTCTTCGGCCTTACGAAAGAAACGGGTAATGATATCCAGTGCTGTTTCTGTCTTTATTTCCATACCTTCTGCTTTCATCAGGGCGATAAGGTCTTGGGTATTCAGGTTGGTATTGATAACAGGGACTGCGGTAAATCCCGCGGCCTCTGCAGTAAGAGGATTGCTCCAGAGTTTTACTTTTAGTGTATTGCTCATAGTTGAATTATTTTAAGCTAAAAGAATGGGAAGCAAGGCACTACGCAATGTTTCCCATAGCAAAGATAGGAATGTTTTCAGATAAGCAAAATGTTTGTTATGAATTTCTTTCATAACAAAACAGCGAAAATACAAGCGCTTATTTCCAATCACTTTTACTTCTCCTGAGGCATGGGAACTAAAAAAATCTATGCCTTGAGGGCATAGATTTTTAGGGATGTAGATGATGTATCTTTTACTCTATTTTGATATTATCTATCTGAATAGATGTAGTTGGTAGGGTTCCGCCTCCGTGATATTCAAAGATGATGAAACCATTGCCTGTAAGCGTGGATGGTTTTACCCAGTATCCGCTGCTTACGAAACTTGCTGCATATCCATTAGCCGGTGCGGAATTGGAAATGGTAAATGCACTTGTAATATCGGTAAGCGTTGCTGCATGGATATTACCTAACGGCTGATAATCTGTGGAATAATAGACTTTCAGAACCTGTCCGTTGTTGTGTCCGTCTTTAGAAGTGAAAGAAAACTTGGTCATGTTGGAAAAGTCTACAGGGACTACATACATAGTTTTAGACTCCGGTTTAGCTCCAGAAGGACTAAATCCAAAACTAAGAAATTTATTTCCAGAGAAATTAGTTACTCTCCAATATCTATTGCCTATGACAGGGTCATTCACATACTTAGGAAGAGCCTCAGAAGCTGTGCCTGTGGCATAAGAGCTAAAATTCTCCGTAGTTACCGCACCTGCATAAACGATGCCTGTTCCGCCTTTCGGAGGAGCGGTATCTATTCTTGTCTCTGTGAAATTAACATCTCTAGTGCTTCTTATCAGCATTTGGTAAGTTGTGTTGTATTTACTTACCACAAAAGTGATGTTTCCTTTGCCCACAGGCAGTCTCTCCTCTCCAAAGTTTGCATATTGGGATACTCTGAGAATAGCCGTTTTGCCTCCTGCATCTACCAGTTCTCTATTGGTATCAGCTTTTGGAGAGAGGTTGAGATAAGTTTTTGGTCCATTTGGAACTAATATTTCACTATCGGCAAACTGCACATTTGGAACCGTTACCAATTTGTTGATGTATTGAGCATGCTTAACTTGGTCTAAACTAGCCACTGGAAGCGGAGTGATATTAACAACCTCAGCCCTGCCATTATTACACACAAGGGAAATATGATTGCCAATAGAAGAAGCGGGAACCCTCCCAATAGGATACTGGGCATCTACTGCACCTAATTTTACAACTCCCCTGTCCGTTCCTAAGACCAACCCCTTCGCATTCACTCTGATGTGTGCCCCCACTGGGAAATCAGCATAGAGAGAGCTTTTTTCTACATCTATCTGAAGCCCCGTGGTAGGGTTTTCTGGTTTGTCTTGGAAGACAATGGTTTTGTAGAAGCTGCCATTTTCATCGGAAGAAATTACATATCCATCGAAGATTTGGTCATCACTAATTA
>CALHQK010000017.1 GCA_938037185.1 uncultured Riemerella sp. | reverse complement strand
ATTGGGATTAAAATTTATTTTTATACTTTTGCGCCCAATTAATTTTATTAGAAATTTAGAAATGAAGAAATTATTTTTATTCGCGAGTGCATTGGTGCTTACCAATCTTTCTGCACAGGAAGTTGCTACGGATAGCGCCGTTGTGGAAACACCTAAAAACTGGTCTATAGAAGGACAAAATACCCTAATGCTAAACCAAGCAGCGTTCTCTAACTGGGTAGGCGGTGGAGCTAATAATGTGGGATGGTTAGTAGGAGTGAACTATAATTTCACTTACCAAAAAGACAAAGACCTTTGGGAAAATAACATTATCTTAGGATACGGGAGAAATAATACCCAAGGATTAGGAAACAGAAAAACACAGGATAATATCAACATCAGCACAAACTACGGTAGAGCGATCTCTCAAAACTGGTATGCATCTGCTGGAGCGAGCTTTCTTTCTCAGTTTGACAATGGATATGCTGATGGGAACAACCCAAGCGCTGCGAAAATCTCAAGCTTTATGGCGCCAGGATACCTGAATGTAGGTGCTGGTTTTACTTATAAACCAAATGAGGATTTCACGCTTACTTTGAGACCTGCTAACGCAAGAATGACTTTTGTTTTAGACAAGGATTTACAGTACAAAGGAAACTACGGACTTAAAAACGATGGAGACAGCATGCTGTTCCAGTTCGGGTTCTATGCAGATGCTTCTTATAAAGTGAAATTGATGGAAAACATCCATTTGACAAACAAAGCTTGGTTGTTCTCTAACTATCTAGACCACCCAGAAAGAATCGCAATGGGATACAGCGGAATCCTTAACTTGAAAATCAACAAATATATTTCGTCTAATATCACGCTGGATCTAGTGTATGACCATAACCAAATCAGAAAAACTCAGCTAAAACAGACTCTTGGACTTGGGTTTGCTTACAACATCAGCAATGGTGTGAAAAAAGCTGACACATCAAGAAACGCTGACTGGAAAAAAGACTAAATATCATCAACTAAAATAAGATTTACCCTTTTGGGTAAATCTTATTTTAGTAATGGTGCTTCTTTATAATATTGTTGGCTGTGTTATTTTAATTATCCTTAATCATCAGTGTTGAATGATTAAAATAACTTTTCTAATCATTCAGTTTCAGCACCGCCATAAATGCAGACTGAGGAACTTCTACACGCCCAATTTGTTTCATTTTTTTCTTTCCTTCTTTTTGTTTTTCAAGGAGCTTTCTCTTACGAGAGATGTCACCACCATAACATTTTGCGGTTACATCTTTACGAAGGGCTTTTATGGTTTCTCGGGCAATTACTTTAGTTCCCAGAGCCGCCTGAACTGCGATGTCAAACTGCTGTCTCGGTATCAGTTCACGAAGTTTCTCGCACATTTTTTTACCGATGTTATAGGCGTTAGAATCATATATCAGGGAAGAAAGCGCATCCACCATATCTCCATTGATAAGAATATCCATTTTCACCAATTTAGATGGACGAAAACCTATTGGGTGATAGTCAAACGATGCATATCCTTTGGAAATAGACTTTAATCGGTCATAAAAATCAAACACCACCTCTGATAACGGCATATTGAAAATCAATTCCACTCGGTCAGAAGTCAAATAAGACTGATTAACGATTTCGCCTCGTTTTTCTATACAAAGCGTCATCACAGCCCCCACAAAATCAGACTTAGTGATGATAGAAGCCTTTATATACGGCTCTTCCACTCTGTCCATCGTAGTAGGGTCCATCATCTCGGATGGATTGTTGATAAGGATAGGAACATCTGGTTCTTTCTTGGTGTAGCCGTGGTAAGATACATTGGGAACGGTAGTGATTACATTCATCCCAAATTCCCTGTCAAGACGCTCCTGAACAATCTCCATGTGAAGCATTCCAAGGAAACCACATCGGAAACCAAAGCCCAGCGCCGCCGAACTTTCCGCCTCGAAAACAAGCGAAGCATCATTCAGCCTTAGTTTTTCTAATGAAGCCCTAAGCTCCTCAAAATCCTCAGATTCTATCGGATAAATCCCTGCAAATACCATCGGTTTCACCTCTTCGAAACCTTCTATCGGTGCAGGAGCTGGGTTTTCAGCGGAAGTAATAGTGTCCCCTACTTTCACCTCTCGGGCATCCTTTATCCCAGAAATGATATAGCCCACATCTCCACATTTTATCTCTTGTTTAGGCGCTTGTTTTAGTTTTAGAGTTCCCACCTCATCGGCATCATAGGTGCGGTCAGTAGCCATAAATTTCACTTTCTGCCCTTTCTTGATGCTTCCATTTACCACTTTGAAATAAGCCTCAATTCCTCTAAATGGGTTAAAAACAGAGTCAAAAATCAACGCCTGTAGCGGTGCATCTGGGTCGCCCTCTGGTGCAGGGATTCTCTCCACTATCTGCTCCAAAAGTTCTTTCACACCTGCTCCTGTTTTTCCAGAAACACGGAGAACATCCTCTGGCTTACAGCCCAAAAGATTGACAATTTCATCTGTAACCTCCTCAGGATTTGCCGAAGGAAGGTCTATTTTATTCAAAATTGGAATAATTTCCAAATCGTTTTCTAACGCCAAATAAAGATTGGAAATAGTCTGTGCCTGAATACTTTGCGCTGCATCTACAATCAGCAAAGCTCCTTCGCACGCCGCAATGGAACGCGAAACTTCATACGAGAAATCCACATGCCCAGGAGTATCGATAAGGTTAAGGACATATTTTTCACCCTTGTATTCATAATCCATCTGGATAGCGTGGGATTTTATGGTAATTCCTCGCTCCTTTTCCAAATCCATATCATCAAGAGTCTGCGCCTGCAACTCCCTCTGTGTCACTGTATTAGTATACTCCAAAAGTCGGTCTGCCAAGGTAGATTTACCGTGGTCAATATGTGCAATGATGCAAAAATTTCTTATATTTTTCATTTCAAAAATCAGTATCCTGCAAAGATAACAAAAAAGAGACTGAAAAAATCAATCTCTTTTGGTATAAATTATTATTCTTCCAACATATAATAACCTGTAAGATGGTCTATGTAATATTTAGATTTTTCCTTAGCCTGTTCTTTTTTAGCTTTGTTACTCGCTATGATTCCATCTATTGCACCACCTAATGCTCCAAACATAAAACCATAAACCATTTGTGTCTGTGGAGGGAAAAGGGAAGCATGATTAGACATTATATAATAACCTTTACTATCTTTCTCCATTTCTACAAAGCCTACAAGAGTATTTTTATAGGCTTTCCCATCAGCAACATAGATGTTAATCTGTCTCGCTGGAATTCTTGTTTTGTCTTCTTTTACTGCCCTAAGAACCTCTCCTTTTTCATTTTTTACAATAGTGAAGTGCCCTTCTTCTGGCGTCTGTCTAAAAAATGAATAATAACTTTTATAAATCCCATCCTTTAATGTAGTTTCTGCAAAGGCTGGCATATTTTGTTTCATTACTTCTTCATAATTAGCTAGATTTTCCTGCGAAAGTTCTTCTTTCCAAGGAACAATTTTGTATGATTTTTTTATTACATTTCCCAGCAGAGCAGGAATAGCACGAACTAAAGCATTTGAATTTCCTTGGTCAAAAAGTACTGTATCTACTTTAGAAATATAATGGAATTTATCCGCCTTTTTTGCAAATACGCCCGCAGAAACTTCCAATTTGTTCTGA
Source organism: uncultured Riemerella sp. (assembly GCA_938037185.1). GTDB lineage: Bacteria > Bacteroidota > Bacteroidia > Flavobacteriales > Weeksellaceae > JABCPE02. The sequence goes on along the minus strand of CALHQK010000017.1, from coordinate 4,770 downwards.
GCATCTTCTTGCGAAATATTTAGTTTCTTCAAAACCAAATACAATTCATCTTTTCCTTTAGTTTCATTATACTTTTCAAACCATTCTTTCACAGCTTGTTTTTCTTCTTTCTGAAAAACTACTTTAGATTCTTTTCCTGAAGAAAACCTTTTAAGTTGACCTACTTCTTTATTCTCTCTCAAATCCAATAAACTCAGACTTTTTGTAGATTTCATAGGGTCTTGAATATTGACATTTAGCTTGATTTCCTCTATGTTTTGTCCAAATACAAGATTCAAACAAAACATAAACAATGATAAAAATACTGCTCTCATAAATATTTATTTTCTCGCGAAGATAAATAATAAATCTCAAGTATAAACTAAAAAAAGACTGAAAAATATCAGTCTTTTTGGTATATATTTATTTAGTCTTATGTTTCTCTTTATCGTGTTTATGCTTAAAGGAATCCTTAATTTCCTTTTCTATTCTATAAACTTTCAAAACCTGCTGTGGAGAAAGGTGTTCCAGTAATTTTTTGGAGTAAAATTTTCTGTTATCCAAAACCTTCTGAGCAACTTCAAAACCAAGGTTTATCTTTCTTAAAGCCTCTTCATCGGTCAGATTTTCATGAGCACCCATAGGTTTAAAAGCTTTTATTTCCCTTTGCGCTTTAAGATATTCACTAAGAAGTTTCTCCACAGTATCTTTTTTCTCACCAGAAAGCTCTAATTCTTTGATGATTTTATTAACACTCAACTGCTGAATGAAAGCCATTTTCTCTTCATGTGTCATTTTTTCAAAATCATGAATATAGCTTTTCTTGTCCTCGTGGTGTTTTCCATTGTTCTTTTGTGCAGAAACCAGCATTCCAAAAGATATGGCTAATAAAAAAAATATTTTTTTCATTTTTAAAATTTTAATTAATATAAATCCAAAAAGGTGTCTTGTTCATAATTACTAGTCAGCTCCTGAAGTTCCTCTTCGCTCATGACATTTAGAACCTCTTCCATTTTGAGTTTTGTAGAAAGATTTTTCACTTTCTGCTCAGAAACAGCATCAGAACTCTGCCCCGCAAAAGATGTTTTTGATTCTGTATAAGGCTGATTTACTTCTGCTCCTTGGGTTACCGCATTTATTTGATGTTCAGTATTTTGCGGTTGATTTAAATTTGAAAGATTTTCATTCTGAACCATCTGAGGATTTTGTATCGTTTCCACATTTTTATTTTTAAAATTCACAAAAAACGAAATCCCAAAAATCACTGCTATCGCTGCCGCAGAAGCCCACGCTGGGTTTATTTTAAACCTTTTTACAGGCTGTTTTTCTGCCCTTACCGTTTTATCCAAAACTTTTTCCTGCATTTCCTCGAAAAAGTTTTCTGGCAGTTCAGGCGTTTTTCGTTCCCATTTTTCTATATCTATTTTTTTCATTTTTAAAATTCTTCGCTATGGTCTAAAATATATTGTTCTATTTTGCTTTTCGCATAGTGATAGTTGGTTTTCAGCGTACTTACTGACATATCCAAAATCTTACTAATCTCCTCATACGGCAGGTCATCATAATACCTCAGCGTAAAAACCATCCGTTGTTTCTCTGGTAGTTTTTGTATCGCATCTTGTAGTAAAAGCTCTATTTCATCTGCATTTCTTTCGCTATTTTCTGCTTTTTGGTTTTCTAGATAGACATCTGCATCCTGCTCTGTTTTCTGCATTTTTTTCGCCTTATTCAGATGTTGCAAAGCCTCGTTAGACGCTATCCTGTAGAGCCATGTGTAGAGCTGGCTGTCTTTCTTGAATTGTGAAAAATTCTGATAGACTTTGATAAAAGTTTCCTGCAAAACATCCTTTGCGGCATCTTCATCATCGACCAGCCTACGAATATGCCAATACAACCGACTCTGATATGCATTCATCATCATACGAAGTCCTTTTTCTTGACTTTCAGTACTTTGCATGAGAAGGATAATATCTTCATCTTTTACCTTCATTGGGTTTCTATTTGTTTGATGATTTTTTTTGTGAAAGGTTAAATCTAAAATTAAAAAATGTTAAAAATAACCAACAGTTATAACAACGAAAAAATGTCCAAAAGATAGATTCTTTCAGACACTATTATTTTATTTTCAGAAGATAGATTATCTTTTAGCTCTTGCTTCGCTAACTGTCAATCTTTTTCTTCCTTTTGCTCTTCTTGCAGCTAAAACTCTTCTACCATTAGGTGTAGACATTCTTTCTCTAAACCCATGTTTGTTTCTTCTCTTTCTTTCTGATGGTTGGAATGTTCTTTTCATTTTATATACTTTTTCTTGTAAGAGGTAGCATTACTGCTCCATTACTTTTTAAACTTAAAATTATTCTCCCTTTTGAGAGTGCAAAGATAATTATTTTTTTCTACTAAGCAAGAAGATTTTTATTTTATTTTATGAAAATTTCTTGGATAAGAAAAGAACACAATGTATAAACAAATATTTTACATATCGTAAAGATACTTAAAACAGAACTTTTACTCATTTTTTATTATCTCTGCCATATCCAGCAAATATTGGATGTTAAATATTTTATCATCCCCCTCTTTATATAGCATTTCCCGCACATAATCTCTAATATCTTCATCCTCAAGTGTAGGATAGTAATACTCCTCCCCCAGCACATTATAATCTCGCTCCACACTCCATTTTTTCTGCGGGCATAATTCCTGGATATACTCTCCATATAGAATGATAATGGGAATCTCATATTTCTGAGAGCCATCGTAAAAAATTTCTTCTCTAATTTCTTTTAAAATTTTAAGTATATATGTTTCTTCTCCTAATCTGGATTTATCAATTTTAATTGACAAATTTTCTTGTAACACAGCTAAATAATCATCAATATAATTTTCTATATTTATGATTTTATATTGGTCTGCAAGATAGTTCTTCGCCAGTTCATTCGGACTGAAAAAACCTTCTATTTCATCAGGCAAACAAACTCTCTGGTTAAGTTTAAGATAATATTGTTTAAACAAACCATAATCTCCAAATTTTGTTATTTCTTTTCCGTTTTCATACTCTATAATTTCCCCTGTATCAAGCAATAGCATATAGCTGTATTTCTCATTACTCAACGGCAAGAAAATAAAACTCGGTTTCATTTTTTATTGTTTTTCTAAACTAAATAAATAACTTAAAAACAAATATACACAAGAATTTAGAAAGTTAAAATCTTTATACAAGAATAAACTTTAACTTATCTATAATTCGTTGGTTGTTAAAAATTATATAAATATATTTGTAGAATATTTCAGTTTATGTTTAGTAAAGAGGCTTTGTCAGAGATAGAAAATCTGATTTCAGTAAAAGAAAAAATAGTAATTGTTACCCATTACAACCCTGATGGAGATGCCATCGGGAGTAGTCTTGGGCTAAAGCATTTCCTTAGGAATAGAGGCGTAGAGGCGGAAATCATCGTTCCCAACGACTTTCCAAAATTCCTAAAATGGATGCCCGAAGCTAAAAAAATAACCATTGCAGAGTATAAAAAAAGAAAAGCCATAGAGCTGATAGAGGCGGCGGATGTGATATTCTGCTTGGATTTTAATACTTATACAAGGATAGGAATGGTAGGCGACTGGGTAAGCAATTCCAAAGCCGTTAAAATCTTGATAGACCACCACCAGCAGCCTGGTGAGTTTGATTTTGTCTATTCTGATACCAATATTCCTGCTACTTCGCAGATGGTTTATCATTTTATAGAAGCGTTGGGACAGGAAAATCTAGTAGATGAAAACACCGCAAAATGCCTATATACAGGGATAATGACCGATACGGGAGGTTTTCGGTACCGTTCCACAAGTGCGACTACTCACAGAATTATCGCGAATTTAATAGAAAAAGGCGCCAATCCTGCGGAGATTAGTTCTAACACTTGGGATAATAATACAGTGAGCCGACTGAAACTGCTTTCCTTGATTTTAGGGCGAGTGGAATTGGTTAAAGATAATGAAATAGCTGTTCTTTGGCTGAAACGAACTGAATTGCAAGAATTTGGCTTTGAAAAGGGAGATACTGATGGTTTTGTAAACTATGGGCTGAGCCTCGCTGGTGTGAAGGTTTCGGCTTTCTTTATGGAAGACCTTTATGAAGATTTTATCAAAATATCTTTCCGTTCCAAAGAAGATGTGGATGTCAATCAGTTCGCAAGGAAATATTTCAACGGTGGCGGACATATCAACGCTGCTGGAGGAAAATATTTTAAAAGCATAGAAGAGACCATAGAAGATTTCAAAGAAATCGCTGAAAATGAAGGTTTTTAAACTTTTATTTATCTAATTAGGTTACCATCCGCCGCTGGCTCCACCGCCACCGAATGTACCACCGCCACCAAAACCGCCGAAGCCACTGCCAGAACTTCCTCCACCAGAAGACGGGAAACCCCAGAATGTTCCAGGAAAACTACTTGGCCCCCTGCGGGAAATAATAACATCATCAAAACTATTATATCCGCCGCCTCGTCCGCCGCCTTTGTCACCATATTTGATTAAAATTATCATTATCACAATAAAGACAACAATAATCAAAATAGCCACCATTGCAAAGTCTCCTTCTTCTTCCTTTTTCTGCGGTTTAAATTTTCCCTGCGTAGCTTCCATCAGGGCGTTTACCCCTTCATCTATTCCCTCATACCATTTCCCTTGTCTAAATTTAGGAATGATAAGGTAATCTATAATCTGCCCAGCAACAGAGGCTGTCAGGTATTTTTCCACAGCTCTTCCCTGCTGTATGGAAATTTGTCGGTCTTTGGTAGCAAT
>CALHQK010000016.1 GCA_938037185.1 uncultured Riemerella sp. | reverse complement strand
TTCATAATTTTAATATTAATGCTGACAAATTTAACCAAAAAACTGAATATATAAAACATCAAAACCCTATGGGTAGAAAGAATATCAATTTTGGTGGTTTGGATGTTAATTTTTGTGTTCCATAAAACTAAATAATTAGGTGCATAGTTGGGTTATTACATCAAAAATACTTATCTTGCGCAGGAATTAGTTAAATTAGGTTAAAAAATAAAATTAACATTATGACAGAACAGCAGATTTTAAAGAAAATAGATGCTTGGGATGAGCAGGATAAAATTCAGGCGATTGTAGATTTCGTGGAAGGGCTTCCTGTAGAGCAGAGAACTACGCAGGTTTTGAGTGAGCTGGCTCGTGCGTATAACAATCTCTACTGGCTAGACCAGACAGAAGAAAACAAAAACCACCTTAGAAAAGCAATAGAGGTGTTCAAATATCTAGAAGATGAACTTTCTGAAGAGGCAGCGTGGAACTACCGTATCGGTTATTCTTATTTCTTTTTGGATGATAAAGCCAATGCTAGAAAGCATTTTGAAAAACACGAAGAGCTGGGGGGAGGTAATAATGCATATGAATTCCTTAATTGGCTGAATATTGCTGAGAAAAAAGGTATTCCTACATATGATGTATATACAGGAGGAAAAGGCGAGGTGGAGTATGATTTAGAAATTTTTATAGACCTTTTAAAAGAAAAAGCACCTAAAATGGCTGAAAAACTAGGCAATCCTGCAACAGAAGCAGAAATTTCTGCACTGGAACAGAGACTAGGTTTTGAGCTTCCAGAATCTTTCAAACAGCTGCATAGAACTTTCAGCGGACAGAAAGAAGATGTGCCGTTTTTTGCAGTGGGAGAAGGGCAGAGTTTTGTAGGAATCAATGAAGTGGAGCAGGTTCAGGAAGAGGTTATTTCTTACTTGAAAAAACATTACGGAGAAAACTGGGCAGACCTAAAACTTCCAGAGGAGAATTTTGAGGATGATTATCTTGTTAAAAATACACTTTATACCCGCAAATGGATTCCTATTTTGAAAGGAAATGACCTTATCTGTATGGATTTAGACCCTGTGGAGGAAGATGGACTTGCTGGGCAGATTATCATCATATCCCTTGCAGAAAATATAGAGGACTACTATGTGGGACACATTCAGTTTAGAATGAGAGCTTGGATAGATTATATGAATGATTCTATTTTATCTGGGCGATTGAGCTATGATGAAGAAGAGGATATCATGAAATTTGAAGGAAGAGATTCTGGACTTCCAGCTTATTATGATGAGGAAGACAGAATGGCTTTGGAAAAATATATCGCAAAGGAATTTGGAGAGTTTAATGATGTATTCCATGAACTGGAATCTCCTGATATTCACTGTGATGTGTATATTATAGAGCCTACACCAGAGGCTAACTACTACACGCTGGTAACAGGCGGAATGGGTGCTTATATGATGAATGTTCCGGCGGACTATCCATACACGCCATACATGGAGCTGGCAATCAACTTGCCGCCAACTTGGAACATAAAAAGCGAAGAGGAGAAAGATTATTGGCCTATCCGCTGGCTGAAACTTTTGGCTCGTCTGCCTATCAATCACAATACTTATTTAGGAAATGGGCACACTATCCCATCCAATGAGGCTTTTGAAGGGACTAATTTCAAAGGTGTGATTCTCGTAGCGGCTCAGTCTAATGAGAAAAACGAGGATGGAGAGAACCTTCCAGCTATTGTGGAGCTTCCGAGTGAGAGAAGAGTTGAGTTTTTCTATATCCAGCCGTTGTATGAGGAGGAAATGGATTTCAAATTAGACCACGGAACGGATGCTTTGTTTGATAAATTTATAGAGCAGGATGTACCATATCCGCCAGTAGTGGATGTAAATAGAGTGAATGTCTGCGAAGGCTATGCACCAGCAGAAAACCCAAATCTTTTGGATGATGTAGCATGGGCGTTCAATGATAAAATTTACGAATCTTTACAGAATTTCTGGATGGCTGTCTATGATTACAACGAAGATATAGACAATAATCTGGATGATTACGCACCGCATTCTACGATTTTCAATTCTAAAAAAGTGAAAGTAATGTATGAGGCCTATATCAAGAATGAAAAATCGCTTTGGGAATATGAAAAACTTCTCAATCCAGATACTTTCGATGGTGAGCCTGAAGATGATGGATTATATTATGCTGAAATCATGGCAGAATGCGAGGCTTATGAAGATCATTTCGGAGCAATAGAACTATTGCAGTGGATTCATAATTCATTGGCTAATAAAGAATTAGGAGACTATATATTCTTTGAAGGCTTCAGTATCGAAGGCTACGAAGAAGATGGAACGCCTGTAATTAGCTTACACTTAGGAAGTTAATAATCAGTGATAGATAAAGAAAATCCCTTTGAGTTTTTATCAAAGGGATTTTTATTTCTGCATTCTTTTCATCATCTTCTCTACGAAGAGATAGGCAGCAGGGCAGATGATGGTGTTTTTAATCGTGAGGTGATTGATTTGGTAGATTTTCTTGCGGTCGGTATGTGGATATTCGCGGCAGGCTTTCGGGCGGATATCGTAGATAAGGCAGGTGTTATCCTCTGCAAGAAAAGGGCAGGGAAGGCATTGTAACACCTTGTCATTGTCTTCATCTATACGGAGATATTTTTTCTCAAAATCAGCAGGAGAAAGGCGTAAGTGTTTAGAAATCCGTTCGATGTCTTTTTCTGTAAAGAGCGGCCCTGTGGTTTTACAGCAGTTGGCACAGCTGAGACAGTCTATCTCACTGAAAACTTCTTCATGGGTGTCCAAAGTGATGTAGTCCAAGTTCTTAGGCGGTTTCTTTTTGAGACTGTCTAAGAATTTTTTGTGTTCTTTTTGTTTGGCTTGTGCTTGTTTTTTATAAAAATCTAAATCCAATTTCTGCTCATTATTTCCGCAAAAATACATAAAAAAATCTACGAGAAATTTTCCCGTAGATTTTTATAATTGTTATGAAAAAAACTATTTCACGATTGTCATTTCATCGATGAGGTGTTTAGCACCAGCGTATTTGTCAATTACCCAAAGTACAAAACGAGCATCCACATTGATGGTTCTTTGTAGAGCTGGTTCGAAAACGATATCTCCGCTCAGCGCCTCGCTGTTTCCATCGAAAGCAAGACCGATAAGGTGTCCTTCAGCATTGATGATAGGCGAACCAGAGTTTCCTCCTGTGATGTCATTATTAGAAAGGAAATTCACTGGAAGGTATCCTTTTTTGTCTTTGTATTGTCCGTAGTCTTTCTTTTTATGAAGGTCAAGAAGTCTTTGTGGAAGGTCAAATTCCTCATCGCCTTTTTTGTATTTAGCTACCATTCCTGCAAGGTCTGTGTAGTAGTTGTCTTTCACGCCGTGGTATTTTCTGTCTTTTCTGAAAGGCAGTTTGTCCACAGAACCATAGGTAAGTCTCATCGTAGAGTTAGCATCAGGGTAGAATTTCTTGTTAGGGTGAGATTTTCTAAGTCCGTCCAAGAAAAGTCTAGTGTTTTCTGCAAATTTCTCTTCATCTTGGTTGTGTTTATTTGCATTCATCTGAGCTTCAGCTACTAAAATAGAAGAGAACTGATACAATGGGTTTTTCTCCAACATTCGTTTTTTAGGATTGTTGATAAAGTTCAAAACATTTTCCTTAGAAGCAAAAATACCATTAAGTGAAATTTCATTTGGATTACTAAATCTGATGACAGGCAGCTGGTGTTTCGCGTCTACTTTGTTTTTATAAAGTGTAAGCAGCGTCACGAAAAGGTCTGCTTCTACCTTTGGATGAAGGTCTTCGTAGATGCTTTCCACTTCTTTGATTAGCTTTGCTTTCATGGCAGCCTGTCCGTTCGCATCTTGGTCAGCATAAACAGCCAATTTGTTTCCTAATACATACGGCATATTGATGAAAGCTGCTCTTCTGCTCATCAGTCTTAGATAGTTCAGCTCTACATTTCTCTCGTTAGTTTTTGCGTAGTATTCTTCTATTTCTTTCAGAACATTACCATAAGTAGCTTTGTTTTCTGGCTTATCAGCCCATGCTTGGAATACTTTTTCCAAATCTTGTTTCGCGTTGATAGTTTTATTTTTCAAAACAGCTTCTATCGTTCCAGCTCTGTTTTTCCAGTAGTTAGCCGTGCTGGAATAAGAACTTGCGTAGTCCAAACGGATAGCTTGGTCTTTGTCCATGTATTTTTTCATCACATCCATAGCTGCTTTAGAAGCATCTACCCAAGCTGGATAATCTTTGGTAATCAACTGGTTGATTCCATAAGAAGTCAAATATCTGTTCGTTCTCCCTGGGTATCCCATAATCATTGTGAAATCATTAGGTTTGATACCTTTTAGAGAAACAGGCAGGTGGTGTTTAGGTTTTAGTGGAACATTGTTTGGAGAGTATTCCGCTGGGTTTCCGTTAGCATCTGCATACACTCGGAAAACCGCAAAGTCTCCTGTGTGTCTTGGCCATTCCCAGTTGTCTGTATCACCACCGAATTTCCCGATAGAGTTGGTAGGCGTTCCTACTAATCGGATATCTTTATAGTCTTGATAAACAAAATAATAGAACTCGTTTCCATTGAAGAACGAACGAACAACTACGGTGTATTTTCCGTTTTCGTTATTTTCTTTTTCAATCGCTTTAAATTCTTGATTGATAATATCTTGTCTCTGGCTTGCAGACATTTGGTTGTTCAGCTTGGAGTTTATTCTTTCCGTAGCATCTCCCATTCTTACTAAGAATCTCACATACAGGTCTTTAGCGTGAAGTTCTTCTTTTTTGTTCATCGCCCAAAAACCATTGGTCAAGTGGTCTTTTTGTGGAGTAGAAAGCGCTGCAATAGAGCCGTATCCACAGTGGTGGTTAGTAAAGATAAGTCCTTCTTTGGACACGATTTCCCCAGTACAAAAACCACCAAAACTTACGATGGCATCTTTCAGGCTGGAATGGTTTACCGAATAGATTTCCTCTGGAGTCAGTTTCAGCCCCTGTTTCTGCATATCTACGCCGTTTAGTCGTTTGATAAGCATCATTAGCCACATTCCTTCATCAGCTTTTACTTGTACGAAATTCAAAGCAAAAGCAAAAAATAAAATCAGTTTTTTCATTTTGTATACATTTATCTAAAAAAATTAAGTGGGCTAAGCTACGAAAAATATCCTAATAAAACCACTTTTGAGAGAAAAAATAAATTTATTTCCAGTATTTTTTTTCTGTTTGGTATTTTTTTTATAACTTTGCACGGAAATACCTATGCCATCATACTGGCTGAGTTATAATAAAATAAAGTTTAATTTGAAAATACAGATTACAATGAAAAGAAGTATACTTACTCTTGGAATGCTTGCACTGGGCTTCCTTACAAAAGCGCAGACAGATGACTTTACCTATGTAGCCAACGGTGCAGAGATGACCATCACTCCCGAAGTGATTTACAGCGTGATAAATGGTAAAATGACCATAGTAGGCACAGGAAAAATAACCAACAGCGGAAATGTGATGCTTATAGATAAAGGAATGGGTAATAATGCTGGATTTAGAACACTAACTACTGCTGGACTTCCTAAAACCGATGGAGGGAATTTTATTCTTAAAATGTATGATACTAATCTAAGTAATTTAAGGTATGGGCAGTTGCATTTTAAGAATGTATTTCAATATGGAGTTACCGGAATTGTAGATAAAGAATACAAAGATAATCACCATGGTTCTTACCAACAAATTGCGTTGCCGTTTAGTGGTAAGAAACTGTCTGAATTAAGCACGGAGTTGTTATCCTCAGGACATACCTTTAAATTTGGTGCAGGAAACAGAGCAAATAGATATTCTGGAGAGGCGATTATGAGATATAGTAATGAGTATGCAAGATTTGATGATTTAGCGGCAACAGATACAAATTTTTTTTCTGGATATTTTATATTGGGGACTAAAAATTTTAATGCTTCTACAACAGTAAAAACTATCAAAGGAGTTCCTAATTCATTAGTCTATACAGAAACAATACCTGCAGGAGGGATGTTATCATCAGATGTGGTGTTTGGGACAGGCGGGAAAAACCAAAACTTCTATAGAGAGCGCTACAATACCTACATTCAGGACCAATGGGATGCAGCTACGCCATGGACTGGGAATTTTGGTAAAAA
>CALHQK010000015.1 GCA_938037185.1 uncultured Riemerella sp. | reverse complement strand
ATTATACTTTTCCCTTCAGCCGAAAGAGCCGCTATCAGAAGGGCATTTCCTGCTCTGATGTCTGGCGAAATCAATGTAGTTCCTCTCAATGGTGTTTCGTGGTTAAGCCCTATTACTGTGGCTCTATGCGGGTCACAAAGGATAATTTGGGCTCCCATATCGATTAGTTTATCCACGAAAAACAAACGGCTTTCGAACATTTTCTGATGAACAAGAACACTTCCCTTCGCCTGAGTAGCCACAACCAAGATAATTGAAAGTAAATCTGGCGTAAAACCTGGCCAAGGAGCATCAGAAACGGTCAAAATAGACCCATCGATGAACTTTTGTATTTTATAATTTTCCTGCGATGGAATGTAGATATCATCTCCTTTTCGCTCTAATTTAATTCCTAATTTTCGGAATGTATCAGGAATGATGCCGAGCTGTTCCCAGTTCACATTCTTGATGGTAATTTCTGACTTTGTCATCGCTGCCAGCCCAATCCAAGAGCCGATTTCCACCATATCTGGAAGGAGAACATGCTCCGTTCCTCCAAGGCTTTCCACGCCTTCTATGGTCAGCAGGTTAGAGCCTATTCCTGCTATTTTCGCTCCCATTCTATTGAGCATTTTGCAGAGCTGCTGGAGATACGGCTCACAGGCTGCATTGTAAATTTGGGTTGTTCCCTTAGCCAAAACAGCAGCCATGATGATATTGGCTGTTCCCGTTACCGAAGCTTCCTCTAAGAGAATAAATTTCCCGTTTAATTCCTTGGCTGTAAGGGTGTAAAAACTTTCTTCTTCATTAAAATTAAATTTCGCTCCCAGCTCCACAAAACCCTGAAAATGAGTATCCAGCCTTCTTCTTCCTATTTTGTCTCCCCCTGGTGTAGGCATATACGCCTCACCAAAGCGCGCAAGCATCGGCCCTAAAAGCATCACAGAGCCTCTAAGTTTTGCTCCATCTTTTCTAAATTCCTTTGATTTAATGTAGTCAAAATGGATATTATCAGCCTGAAAAGTAAAATCGCCTTTTCCGTTTTTATTTACTTTTACTCCAAAATCTTGGAGGATTTCTATCAAACGATTAACATCCTTGATGTCTGGTATATTACTGATTCTCACAGGCTCAGAAGTCAAAAGCACGGCGCAAAGAATTTGCAATGCTTCGTTTTTAGCTCCTTGTGGTGTGATTTCTCCGCTTAGTTTTTTTCCTCCTCTTATCTGAAATGCTTCTGTCATCTTTTTCTATTTTTTTGGGAATGATGGTTTCTTTTTTTATGATTATTTCTCTTATTTCTATTGGAATGATAGATTTTACTCTTATCCAAAGTTTCTATTCCTGTCAAGTCTAATTTATCCTGAGAAAGTTCCTTCAAATGCCTGAAAATCACTTCGTCTTGTACATGTTCTTTGTTATAGACATTATAGGATTTTTTCATATTGTTGGCAATCACCTGTATCAGAGCCTCTTTCTCCTCGCCTTCTTCCAGCTCTATGGCTCTATCTATAAGCTGTAAAATGCTCTTTCCATAGAATTTATATTCATTGTCAAAAGAAGGATAGTCCATTCTATTGGGCTTTTGGGCAAGTCCCTCCCGTGTAGGGAAAGGATATGGCGCATCTACATCCAAATCATAATCTGCTAAAATATACAGATGATCCCAGAGTTTATGTTTATAATTTTCCTCATCGCGGAGATGAGGATTTCTTTGTCCCATAAATTCTACTATGGTTTTCGCCACTTCATTACGCTCTTCCTTGGAAGGTAGTGATTTACAGTACTCTACCATCTGCTGGATATTTCTGCCATATTCTGGCATGAGTAACTTTGTGCGGTTTGTGTTGTACTCCATTATTTTTATTGATAATATTTTGAATAAGCCTAAACGACCTATTTCATTGAAAACTAATTAACTAAGTCTAATCCTCCGAAATTCCCTGAACTCATCATCAGGTAAGCGCCTTGGGTCTTGTCTAGTGTATTCCAGTATTCGTGGAGACTTTCGGCATTGGTAAAGACTTTCAGGTCTGAATTACCGAATTTTTCTTTAATCATTTCAGGCGAAATCGGTTCCATTCTCTTGATTTTCAAGGCTTCTTCCGAATAGAAAATCACTCCTGTATCCAGCCCATCCATTGCTCCTTTGTATTGTTCTAAAAATATGGGATTCAGCGAACTATAAGTATGAAGCTCTAAAAATCCGTAAGTTTTTTCCTGCTTAAACTGCTCTTTGAAAGCTGCCACAGTTGCTTTTACCTTGGATGGAGCATGTGCAAAATCTTTATACAAAATTCCGTCATCTTTTCTTTCCACTTTTTCTAATCGCTTGGAAGCACCTTTGAAACTCATTATCGCTTCATAAAACTCCTCCTCCATGATGCCAAGCTGCTGGCAGATAAGTTTTGCGCCTTCCATATTGAGCAAATTATGTTTTCCAAAAACAGAGAGCGGAATTTCGCCCATACTTGTTTTTAGATAAACTTTTCCCTCGCGAATGCTGTATTCAGGAGTTTTGTAAGGCAGTTTTCGGAAATATTTCTGGCTGTTTTCTACAATTTTTACCACTTCTTCATCTTCCTCATTATACACCAAAACTCCACCAGAAGTGATGCTTTCAGTGAATTTTCTGAACTGCTCTAAATAATCATCAAAAGTCTTAAAAACATTGATATGATCCCATGCAATACCACTGATTAAGGCGATATTTGGGTGATAATGCAGAAATTTAGGCTGCCTGTCATCAGTAGAAGAAAGATACTCATCTCCCTCCAAAATCATAAAGTCTGTATCCTCGGTGATTTTCACCATACAGTCAAACCCTTCCAGCTGGGCGCCCACCATGTAGTCTATTTCCTTGTTGTGAAAATTCAGCACATGCAGAATCATAGAAGTGATGGTCGTTTTCCCATGGGAACCAGCAATCACCACTCTGGTTTTTTCCTTACTCTGCTGATAGAGAAACTCTGGGTATGAATAGATTTTTAATCCTAATTCTTTGGCTCTTGCCAGTTCTGGATTGTCTGCATGAGCATGCATTCCCAAAATTACTGCATCTATATCCACTGTGATTTTCTCTGGAAACCAGCCAAATTCCTTTGGAAGAATGCCTTTCTGCTCCAATCGTGTTTTTGAGGGTTCAAAGATAGCATCATCAGAGCCTGTAACCTCAAAACCTTTATTTTTCAATGCGATAGCAAGATTGTGCATGGCACTCCCTCCTATGGCGATAAAATGAACTTTCATATTTTTCTTTTATGCTTGTGATTTTTCTTCTTGTTTTTCTGCTTCCTCTTGTTTTTTTCGTTCCAGCTCTTGGTCGTACTCGTGGAGAACATTGTGTTTTGGGGTCTGCTCTATGGCATTCATGATTTTATCCAAAATCTCTTCAGCACTTTCGTTGTCGTAGTCTATGTCAAGCGGTTTTTTAAACTCCATTGTCGGTTGTACGCCTGTCACTTTCAGTCTTAATCCTTTTTTGTCAAAAGCTCTACGGAAACCATTGATTTTCACTGGAATTACTATCGCTCTCTGCTGAAGGACAAGTTTCGCTGTTCCCTTTCTCCCAGGAGCAAAAGCAGCCGTAGTTCCCTGCGGGAAAGACACCACCCACCCGTTGTCCAGCGCTTTTAGGATGTTTTCTACTTCGGACATATCTACTTTTCTATTGACATTCTGCCCATTGGCACGCCAAGTTCTTTTCACGGTAACAGCTCCCACCAACTTGAAAATCCTTGTAAGAAGCCCTTTGTTCATGGTTTCTTCCGCTGCCACATAGTAGAAATCTACTTTGGGATTGAGAATGTAAATAGGATTAGCAATCGTATTGATAAAGCCATTATTCACCGCACAAAAGACATGATACATCGCTGCCACATCCGCAAAATAAGTCTGGTGATTGGAAACGAAAAGCACATTGGTCTTTGGTAAATCCACCAAATGCTCCGTGCCTGTGATTTTCAGTTTATTAAAACCATTGAACCTTCGGTAAGAAACCAGCCCAAAAATAAACACCACCAATCTTTTCAAAATATACCAGTTGCCGAAGGCATCCGTAAATATGTTTTTCTTTCCCATTTTTTGATTTTAAAAACGAAATATAAAGCCCCAAATTTAAGGATTTTTCCCTTGCCGAAGCTAATTCAGCATTATTTTTTCAGCATATTTCTCTGTAAAAAGCTTTTTGTCCTCCTGCATTTTTTCCAAAGTCGCAGGCAGGCGGTAACCAAAAAGGAACTTTTCCTCCTCATCCAGAAAGAGAATTTCCTTTTCCTCGCCATCTATCATCTGAGCGAAAATATCCCACATAGACTGGTCTTTCAGCTTTAATAATTCAAAAAACTCCTTGGCTTGGATATGTATAGTTTTCATAAATTTCAAAATATTTAGAACTTACAAAAATATAAAAAAGAGAGGATATTTGTAATGTTTAATATTTTTTTATTACTTTCGTAATATCCTAAAATTTCCCAAAGATGAGCACCGATGAACAACAAGAACGAATAGAAATCCTCAAAAGATACGATGACCTAATCCACCACACCTACCGAAAGCTGAATGAGGAACAGCTGGAACTCATCAAAAAGGCTTTTGATGTAGCTTGGGATGCCCACAAAGACCAGCGCCGAAAGACTGGAGAGCCGTATATCTTCCATCCCATAGCAGTGGCAAAAATCGTAGCGGAGGAAATAGGTTTAGGTGCGACCAGCATCGCTGCGGCGCTGCTTCATGATGTGATAGAAGACAGCGACTACACCTATGAAGACATAGAAAAACTCTTTGGAAAGAAAATCGCTGATGTAGTGAATGGACTCACCAAAATCTCTGTGATGAATAACCAAAACATCTCTGTGCAGTCCGAAAACTACCGAAAACTCCTGCTCACTCTATCAGATGATTTTAGGGTAATTCTCATCAAAATAGCTGACCGCCTTCACAACATGAGAACGCTGGACAGCATGCGCCCAGACAAACAGAAAAAAATAGCCTCAGAGACCGTATATATCTACGCTCCTATGGCTCACAGGCTGGGACTTTACAACATAAAATCTGAATTAGAGGATTTGTCCCTAAAATACAACATGCCCGAAATCTACAACGAGATTTCTGAAAAACTCATCATAGCCAAAGAACACCGTGAGAGCTATGTACAGGAGTTTATAGAGCATGTTTCTGAAAAGCTGAAAGAAGAAAAACTAAATTTCAAGATTAAAGGAAGGGCAAAGTCCATCAGCTCTATTTATAGAAAAATGCTGAAACAAAACATTCCTTTTGAGGAAGTTTATGATAACTATGCCATCCGTGTCATCTACAAATCGGACTTTAAGAACGAGAAATTCCTCGCTTGGAAAATCTATTCCATCATTACCGACCTCTATCACAGTAATCCTGCACGAATGCGGGACTGGATTACCCAGCCGAGAAGCACAGGCTATGAAAGTCTTCATTTAACCATCCTAGGGCCTGATAACAAGTGGGTGGAAGTACAAATCCGAAGTGAGCGAATGGATGAAATCGCAGAAAAAGGAGTCGCTGCCCATTACAAATACAAAGAAGGTTTCAGCCAAAACTCTGATGACAAAAACTTTGAACAGTGGGTAGTTCAGATTCGGGAAGTTTTGGACAACCAGCAATCACTATCCACCACGGAGCTTTTGGACAGCATTAAGCTGAATCTATATTCTAAAGAAGTCTTTATTTTCACCCCGAAAGGAGATGTTAAAACCCTCCCAAAAGGCGCAACAGCACTAGATTTCGCTTTCATGGTGCATTCTGAACTGGGAATGAAATGCAGCGGCGCTAAAATCAATGGCAAACTACAGCCGATAAGTTATGTCCTAAAAAACGGCGACCAGATAGACATCATCTCCTCTCCCAACCAAACACCTAAAAAAGACTGGCTGGATTTTGTGGTAACTTCCAAAGCCCGTTCTAAAATAAAAGCGGTTCTGAACTCGGACAAAAACCAAAAAGTAGCCGAAGGAAAAGAAATTTTCCAAAGGAAACTAAGACATGCCAAAATCAACCTTACCGAAGATGAACTGAACAATATTCAGAAATATTTTAACCTAAAAACCTCACAGGATTTATTCCTAAAATTCTACGAAGGAACGCTGGACACATCCAATTTAAAGGAATATTTGGACAGCAAAAAAAGTTTCTTTGGAAGCCTTTTACAGCGGTTCCGAAAGGATAAAACCGAGTTTGTAGAAACTCCAAAGTCAGATTTAGACCTTATTGTCTTTGGGCGAAATGAAGAAAAACTAAATTACAGCTTTGCAAAATGCTGCACGGTAATCCCCGGCGACAAGATTTTTGGATTTTTAACGATAAATGATGGTATTAAAGTCCATAACGAAAACTGCCCCAATGCCATAAACCTCCGTGCAAACTACGACTACCGCGTACTTTTGGCAAAATGGGTAAATTCCGAAAGTTTCAGCAATCATGTGAAGGTAGAACTGCAGGGAACGGACAGAATGGGTATCTTAAACGATATTTCCAGCATCATTTCCAACAATTTTCACATTGACATGAAGGGTGTTTCTATCAATTCTAATGACGGCATCTTTACAGGAACCATCACCTTGGAAGTGAAAAACAAAAACCAACTGGATGAGACCTTAGCCCAGTTAGCCAAAATAGAAGGAATACTGAAAGTAAAAAGACTTTAAAAAATTTCTTTATATTTGCGCATTCAATTTTTACCATTCAATTAAAAATCCCTGAATATGCGTATAACCAAGTTTTTTAAAGAGTTTTTCAGCAACAGCCAGTCTTCTGGTATTCTGCTGGTTTTCTGTGTATTGATTTCTCTGATGATAGCCAATTCCTCTGCCAGTGCAGGATTTCAGAGTTTCTTAGACCAAGCTTGGGGGCCGTATTCGGTAAGTGTTTGGATAAATGATGGATTGATGGCGGTTTTCTTCCTTTTGGTAGGATTAGAAATCAAGCGCGAACTCTTAGAGGGAGAATTATCTAATTTCAAGAATGCCTCACTGCCGATACTTGCAGCAATCGGCGGAATGCTCGTTCCTGCGGTTATTTTCACGCTGTTCAATCATGGCACGGAATACAGCAAAGGCTGGGCAATTCCTATGGCTACGGATATTGCTTTTTCTTTGGCAATTATCTCCATGCTGGGGAAAAGTGTTCCTTCAGCAGTGAAGGTATTTCTGGCTGCTTTGGCGATTGTAGATGATTTGGGTGCGATAGTGGTCATTGCTATTTTCTATACCGATGAAATCCACTGGAACTACCTATTATACAGTGGAATAATCATAGCTATTTTAGCCGTTTTGAACTTTTTAAAAGTAAAAAAACACATTTTTTATTTAATTCCCGGCTGTGTTTTATGGTATTTCATGCATCATTCTGGTATTCATGCGACTATTGCGGGGGTTATATTGGCCTTCTGCATTCCTGCTTCCAAAGCAGATAACGAAAATTCTTCTCCGTTAGAAAAATTGGAACACGCACTGCAAATCCCTGTAAGCTATTTTATTATGCCTGCTTTTGCTTTGTCCAATACCAATATTACTTTTAAAGAAGGGATGGTAGATGGTTTGTTCTCCAATTTTGGATATGGAATTGTCTTCGGATTGATTTTAGGTAAATTGATAGGCATTAATCTTTTCTCCTTTATCGCTATTAAACTGAAAATAAGCAGTCTGCCAGACAAGAGCCGATGGGTGCATATGATAGGTGCGGGACTTTTGGCTGGGATAGGCTTTACGATGTCTATCTTTATCGCACTGCTTTCCTACAAAGACAACCAAGATTTGCAGGATTCCGCGAAGTTTGCCATCCTTACGGCTTCTGTTCTTGCTGGATTTTTGGGCTATCTGCTTCTAAAAAGTACGGCTAAAAAAGAGAACCTTATTTAGTATTTTATAATGATTTTTTCTCGCGGTTATCAGAATGTATTTTAGCAATGGCTAAATTAAGCTCGTTTCCTAAAAGGACAAGGACTACATTTACATTTACCCAAATCATCAGTAAAATCATAGAGCCGATAGAGCCGTAAAGGACATTATACCGAGCAAAATTCTTGATGTAAATCGCAAAAACATAAGTGGTAAGCATAAACAATACCGTGGTAAATACCGCACCAGGTACAGCTTGGTTCATCTGCCGGATGCCTGTAGCCCCCACTCTATAAAGCAATGCCAGCGAAAGAAAATAAAACAGCGGAAAAGAAACCAGACCTATAATCTTCGTCAGGTGGCTGAAAATCCAGTTCAGCTCATATTGTTCGGGCATCAACAGACGCACTACAATTTCCGCATAATAGACCCCGAAAAGACTCGCCAAGATAACGCCTGTAAAGCCCAGCGTAATAAAAAACGCCAAAACATACTCCTGCACCAAACCTCGCTGGTGTTCCGTGTTTTCATCAAAACCATTTATCAGCGAATAAGTTCCGTTCGTGGCAAAAATCACCGCCAGCAACACCGTAAAGTTGCTTATCCGCTTTATATTTGGGATTATATTACTCTCTATGTAGCCTATCACATCGGATTTCATATGTGCTGGGAGGAGACGCGGCATCGCTACCTTGAAAATGTAATGGTAAAGCTCATCATAGTGCGGAAGATACGGCAACACCGAAAGCAGAAACAAAATAAACGGAAATAAACTCAGGAAAAAACTCCACGATATGCTGGAAGCCTGTTTTATTACCTGATTTCGGAAAATACCGCCCACATAAATCCTCAGAAGTCCCCAAAGAGAGATATCCAATACGGGCAGATAGATATTATCTAAAAAAATATAAAATTTATATAGAGTTTTTTTCAACTTTACTTGCATTATTTATATTTGCAGGCAAAGATAAAGAAAAGTATATGAAATTTAATCTTATTTGCATCGGAAAAACTGATGACAAAGAAATCTCCGCCCTTATTTCCTACTATACGGCGCGGCTTCCCAAACATTGGAACTTTGAAATTACCACCATTCCGGATGTAAAAACCAAAAACCTCTCGCCCGATTTACTGAAAAAAGAAGAAGCAAAATTATTCTTAAACCAAATTGACAATTCAGATTTGGTCATTCTTTTAGATGAAAAAGGGAAAGAATACACCAGCCGAGAGTTTTCTGAAAAGGTGGATGCGTGGCTGGGTTCTTCGGTTAAGCGGGTCTGTTTCCTCATCGGTGGGGCGTATGGCTTTGCAGAGGAAATCTATCAGAGGGCTGATGGGAAAATTTCGCTCTCTAAGATGACCTTCACACACCAGATGATTCGGCTTTTCTTCGCAGAACAGCTCTACCGCGCCGCCACTATTTTACAGGGAAAACCTTATCATAACGACTGACACCGCCCCGCTCTCCCTCCGGACACGCTCTTTGTCCATCCGAAGGGATTTTTTGTAAGTCCCTACTTACATTTTGTAAAGACCAGACCACATTTCGCAGGTGCTGATTTTCTTTTCGTTAATGCCAATCTACTTTTTAAGATTTTAAACCTAATTTTCATCAATCCCAACCTATATTTTATCCCTCCAAAGCTACTTTTTATAGGTTTGAATATGTTTTTTGTAGGTTCGGACACGCTTTTTGTAGGTCTGGATAGGTCTCAAGCGTGTTTTTTGAGGCTAAAAGTATATCCGGAGGGGCATTTTACCCATCTGTTGAGGTATTTTGTCTCTTCGTTGGGGCTTTTTTTCTTATTGTTAAGACATTTTGTCTCATCGTTGAGGCTTTTAACCTCAACGGAGGAACATTTTGCCTCAATGGAGGGACATCGGCTTCATTCCGATATACTTCGGGAAGCAAAAAAGGCTTTTGTAGAAGGTTCTGAAAGGTGTTTTCAGTATTTGTTTCTTTGGGAAATCCTATTAAACAGAAGTGCGAAAGCTCTCCCCAATACCGTGCCTGCAACCGCCCCAGTGAGGATATCCAGCGGAAAATGAACGCCAAGATAAATCCTGCTGTAGGACACTACCGCCGCCCAGATGAACAAAAAGAGGGCTAAAAACCTGTATCGCCCGCCGAGGAGCGAACTTAGATAGGCAGCCAAGAAAAATGTATTGGAAGCATGGCTGGAATAAAAGCCGTATTTTCCGCCGCATTCCACTATCCGCATATAAGGGATAAGAGCCTCGTCATGGCAGGGTCTGAGCCGGAGAAATCCTCTCTTGAAAACACCCGCCAGCTGGTCTGAAAAAGCAATTCCTAAGGCCAAAAGCAAAATAATATACAAAAGCTGCCTCGGAGTGAAGTTTTTATACAATAAATACAATAATGCGGCGTAAAGCGGTATCCAAGAAAATTTCCCAGAAACGAAACTCCAGAAAGCATCAAAGGCTGGATTTCCCAAATTGTTAAGATAAAGAAATAATTCCTTGTCTTGTAAAATAAATTCCATTTATTCTTGTGTAGGTTTATCGGGATTTTCTATTTCTTTTTTGGCTTTTTCTATCTCATCGCGTATTTCGGATATGGGTTCGTCCGTTTCTTTCATGATTTCTTGTTTTATATCATCCACAGCGCCTCTCATTTTCCTAAGTCCCTGCCCTAGTTCTCTGGCTATCTGTGGTATTTTTTTCGGCCCGAATAGTATCACTATTGCTAAAAAAATAACGAAAATCTCTCCAAAGCTTAAATCTCCCATTTCTTAAAATTAAATTATAAAATGATAAATTATTTCAGAAGCAAAACTTGTATTTATTTTAGTTTTTCTTCTATATATTTCGCCGTGTGTGACTGCTTACATTTCACCAAATCTTCCGGCACCCCGCTGAATACTACTTCGCCGCCGTGCTTTCCTGCCTCTGGGCCTATGTCTATTATCCAGTCTGCACATTTTATGATGTCCGGCTGGTGCTCTATCACAAAAACTGAATGTCCCAAGTCAATAAGTGCCTGCAAAGATTTCATCAGTTTGTTAATATCATGAAAATGCAGTCCCGTAGAGGGCTCATCAAAGATGAATAATGTTTTCTCTGTGGTTGCTCCTTTTACAAGAAACGAAGCCAGTTTCATCCGCTGCGCCTCCCCTCCAGAAAGCGTGGAAGAACTCTGCCCCAGCTGTAAATAACCAAGCCCCACATCCTGCAATGGCTGTAGTTTTGTGACTATTTTTTCTTCTTTATGTGCGCCGAAGAACAAAAGAGCCTCATCTACGGTCATGTGCAGGATATCCGAGATATTTTTTTCGTTGTATTTGATATCCAATACTTCTCTCTTAAAGCGTGTTCCATTGCAGACTTCACATTCCAGCTCAATATCTGCCATAAACTGCATAGAAACGGTGATTACTCCCTCGCCCTTGCATTCATCACATCTTCCTCCATCTACATTAAAGGAAAAATGTTTGGGTAATAATCCCGCTGCCTTCGCTGATTTCTGCTTCGCGAAAAGGTCTCGGATGTCATCATAGGCTTTTAGATAAGTTACCGGATTGGAACGCGAAGACTTTCCGACAGGGTTTTGGTCTATCATTTCAATACCTTTAACTAAAGGTTTAGGAAACTCCACGCTGTCATAATCTCCTTTTTTACCTCCCATTCCAAGCTGAATTTGGATGTCATTAGCTAAAACCTCTTTCATGAGTGTAGATTTACCAGACCCCGAAACGCCCGTAACTACGGTAAGCATCTCCAAAGGCATATCTACATTTATATTTTTTAGATTATTCTGTCTCGCCCCTTTGATGCGGACAAATTCTTTTGCTTTTCTTCTTTTTGGAGGAACTTCTATCTTCAGTCTGCCTGTGAGATAGTCTGCCGTAAGGGTTTTGGCTTTCTTCAAATCTTTAAAATCTCCTGCAAAAACCAGTTTGCCGCCAAGAAAACCAGCTTCTGGACCTATGTCTATGATATAGTCTGCCGCCCGCATCACATCTTCATCATGCTCTACCACTATTACGGTATTTCCTAAGGCACAGAGCTGTTTCAAAACACTGATGAGATTTTCCGTATCGCGAGAGTGCAGCCCAATAGAAGGTTCATCAAGGATATAAATAGAACCGACCAGCGAACTCCCCAAGCTCGTGGCTAAATTTATCCTCTGGCTCTCCCCGCCAGAAAGAGTATTGGAGGTTCGGTTCAGGGTAAGATATCCCAAACCTACTTTAATGAGAAACTCTAAACGGGAGGTGATTTCATACAAAAGTCTTTTGGCTACTTCGTTTTCATATTGGGTAAGTTTCAGGCTTTTAATCAACGGAAGAAGCTCATCCAAAGGGAGTTCTACTAATGTCTGGATATTATACCCGCCGACTTTCACCCACTCGGTTTCTTTCCGCAGTCTGAGCCCCTCACAGTCCGGACATAGAGTTTTGCCTCTGTATCGCGAAAGCATTACTCGGTACTGGATTTTATAAAGATTGTCCTCCAGCATCTTGAAAAAATTATCTATGCAAGGAAAATTGCTTTTCCCTGTTCCTCGCCAAAGGAGTTTTTTCTGTTCTTTTGTTAATTCATGGTAAGGGCGATGTATAGGGAAATCTTTGGCCGCTTGAATAAATTTGCGCTTCCATTCCCTCATTGTATCGCCTTTCCAAGGGGCTACAGCATCTTCGAAAACAGAAAGAGCCTTATTGGGAATGACCAAATCTTCATCTATGCCTATCACTTTGCCGTATCCCTCGCATGTAGGACACGCTCCATAAGGATTATTAAAGCTAAAAAAATGAACATTAGGCTCTAAGAAATCCATTCCATCGGCCTCAAATTTATTAGAAAACGCTTTAATTTCGCCCTTTTCATTTTTTAATGAACAATATCCTCTGCCTTCGTAAAAGGCCATCTGCACAGAATCCGCAAGGCGCTGTAAGAAATGTTCATCATCTTCAAAAGAAAATCTATCTATAACAAGCTGAATATCTATACCTTCTTCCGGAATAAAGCCAAAACTTTCCAAATCTTCTATTCCTGCGAGATTTCCAGCGACTTCCAAACGCGTAAAACCAGAGATTTTTAGTGTATTTAAAGTTTCTTTAAACGATGAAACTTCGTATTTCAGAGGAGTGCGAAGCAGAAATACAGTACCTGCCGGAGATGCCTTAATGAAATCTATCACATCCGAAACGCTGTTTTTCGTGACCTCCTGCCCTGAAACAGGTGAGTAAGTCCTCCCTATTCTGGCAAAAAGCAGTTTCAGGTAATCATAAACTTCCGTAGATGTCCCCACTGTGGAGCGCGGGTTGGAAGAAATTACTTTCTGTTGAATAGCGATTGATGGAGCTAATCCTTTGATATCATCCACTTTCGGTTTTTCTAATTTGCCCAAAAACTGACGAGCATAAGAGCTTAAACTCTCCACATAGCGCCGCTGTCCTTCGGCATAAATGGTGTCAAAAGCTAAAGAAGATTTGCCGCTCCCAGACACTCCTGTAATAACTACCAGCTTATTCTTAGGAATGACTACATCTATGTTTTTCAGGTTGTTAAGATGAGCATTTTTTACAAAAATCTCTTTCTTTATGTCTATATTTTCTTCTGATATCATATGAAAAAACTAATAGGCAAAGTTAATGAATTTTTAAGCTAAAAAACTATTGTGAATTATATAAAATTAAATCGTTTCTTTAACCCAAAATGCTTTTTCTTTTTATAAATGAAGTACAAATGATAAATTATATTTCATATTCAAATAAAATTACTATCTTTGCAGCTTAATATTTAATAGAAGATCTTTTAATGAATTCATTTACGGAATCCAACCTAAGTCCTGAGATTATCAAGGCAGTTGGCGAACTCGGCTACGAACAGCCGACAGAAATCCAGAAACAGACTATTCCTTTTATCTTATCTGATATTCGCGACCTTATCGCACTTGCGGCAACAGGAACAGGCAAAACAGCGGCATTCTCGCTACCCATTCTGGATATGATAGACGACACTAGTCGTAAAATCCAGCTTTTGGTTCTTTGCCCTACTCGTGAGCTTTGTCTCCAAATTACCAAAGACATCAAAAACTATACAAAATACCTCCCAAACATCAAAACAGTGGCTGTTTATGGGGGAAGTAGCATCGTAGAACAAATACGCTCTCTAAGAGAAAAACCACAGATTATTGTGGGAACTCCAGGGAGGGTAATAGACCTTATTGGAAGAAAAGCTCTTGATTTCTCAGCGATACATTGGCTCGTATTAGACGAAGCTGATGAAATGCTTTCTATGGGCTTTAAAGATGATTTGGAAACCATTCTAAAAGAAACACCTGATGAAAAACAAACACTTCTTTTCTCAGCAACGATGAATAAAGAAGTTGAAAGGATTTCTAAAAATTATCTTACCAATCCGCATAAGATTTCTGTAGGTTCTATCAATGCTGTGAAGAAAAATATTTCTCATGAATATTATGTGGTAAGTTACCGCCAGAAAAAAGAAGCCTTAAAGAGACTGATAGATGCCAATCCGAACCAATACTCCATCATTTTCTGCCGAACAAGAGCAGAAACTCAGGAAGTAGCAGATTTCCTTATGCAGAACGGATATGCTGCGGATGCTCTTCATGGTGATTTATCACAGGCTCAGAGAGATACGGTGATGAAGAAATTTAGGCTGAAAAATATAGAAATTCTTGTGGCAACAGATGTAGCGGCGCGTGGGCTGGATGTAAATTCTCTAACGCATGTAATTCACTATTCCCTGCCTGATGACCCAGAAGTTTTCGTCCATAGAAGCGGAAGAACGGGGCGTGCTGGGAAAGACGGCATCTCTATGGCGCTGATAAAACCAGAAGAGACAAGAAAACTGAAACAAATAAAAGCACAGACTAAAATAGAACTCACAGAAAAACAAATTCCAAAAGGGGAAGAAATCATCAAAGCGCAGGTAGCTGGTGTTTTTGATAAATTATTAACCGAACATGATGATTATTTTGATTTTGATGATAATTTAATCCCTGATTTGTCTCAGTTTAGCAAAGAGGAATTAGTCCACCAGCTTCTGCAATTTCAGTTGAAAGACCTTGCGCTTTACTACAAAGACCGCAACGACCTTTCCGCACAGAAGCTCTCCAAAGAGGAAGACCTGCCATCCAAACGAAGAGACAGAGACAGAAAACGAGGCAAAGACAGAAAGAAAAACAGCGGCGATATGGTGCGTTTCTTCTTTAATCTTGGTAAAAGGGACAAACTAAGAAAAGTAGACATGCTGGATATCATCAATAAAGCTACAGCGAAATCCAAACGCCGAGCAGACATAGGAGATATTGAAATTTTAGATAAATTTACTTTCTTCGAAGTTGAAAAAAGCTTTAAAAACGAGATAATCAGCAACATTTCTTACATGAAATTCAAAGGTAAAGAAATGCGTGCCGAAGAAGCAAACTAACAAAAACAAGACATTCTTAAAGGATGTCTTGTTCTGTTTATTTATGATAAAAATTGATGTTTTTTTAATATTTTACTTTATATTTGCATAATATATTTAGAATAAACTGACATGGGAATTGGGAACATTTTTAAAGCATTCCAGCCGAAAGACAAAGTGTTTTTCGTATTATTTGAAAAAGTAGCAGAAAACTTGGTTGAAATGTCCAAGGAATTTCACGAAGATGTTAAAAACTTTGACATCAACGATGCCTCTTTGGTAGACAAAGCCAAAGATTATGAGCACATTAACGATGGACTTACGCACCAAATTTATGTAGAACTGGGGAAAAATTTCATCACTCCTTTTGATCGTGAAGACATACACTCTCTGGCGACCAGTTTGGATGATATTGCTGATTACATCTATGCTTCAGCGAAGTATATTTTTCTTTACAAAAGCCCTAAAACAGAGGCTTACCAAGAGTTTTCTCTTCTAATTTACAAGGCGTGTATAGAAATCCAAAATGCCATTAAAAACTTTAAGGATTTCAAAGACTTAGAAGCTGTGAAAGAATCCTGCATTAAAATAAACAGCATAGAAAACATTGCTGATGATGTGCAGAGTTCTGCGTTAATCAAACTATTTGAAACCAACGACCCGATAAACATCATCAAAGTTCAGCAGGTACTGAATTATTTAGAAGAAGTAACCGATAAGGCGGAAGATGTCGCAAATGTCTTGGACAGCATTATCATAAAATACGCTTAAAAAGAAGCTTCTAACTTTCAACTGAATTTATATGGAATTTCCACATCTTCTTATTGCTATCATTGGTCTGGCTCTTATCTTTGACTATATCAATGGTTTTCACGATGCAGCTAATGCTATTGCAACCATCGTTTCTACCAAAGTTCTCACTCCCTTCCAAGCTGTAGTGTGGGCTGCTGTATGGAATTTCGCTGCGTTTTTCCTTGCGGTTTATGTATTTGGCGGGTTTAAAATCGGGAACACTATTGCAAAGATTGTCAGCGAAGATTTTATCAACCTTGAAGTTATATTCTCTGGGCTCATCGCAGCCATTGTCTGGAATCTTTTCACTTGGTGGTTTGGGATTCCTTCATCTTCTTCCCATACGCTGATAGGCGGCTTTTTAGGAGCAGCACTGATGCACGCTTTAGTGGGAAATTATATTGAATTTAAAGCCGCTTATACGGACATTTCTTTCTTTGAAACGCTGGAAATGTCCTTTTCTAAACTGACTACGCAGGATATAGTAAAATTCAATAAAGTTATTCCTATTTTCTTGTTTATATTTTTAGCCCCATTCATTGGGATGTTTGTTTCGGTCATCATCACACTGATTATCATTAATGTTTGTAAAAAAAGTAATCCGCATAAGGCAGAAACAGCTTTTAAGCAGTTACAACTGGTATCTTCTGCCCTATTTAGTTTAGGACACGGACTGAATGATGCACAGAAAGTAATGGGAATCATCGGAGCGGCTATTATTTACTATCATGTTGATATCATTGCCGATCCTACTTATACTACTCTTGCGGTGAGTGATAGATTTGATTTCTTCGCAGAACACTATCTCTGGGTGCCTTTGGTTTCGTTTATTGCAATAGGCTTAGGAACGATGAGTGGCGGCTGGAAGATTGTAAAAACTATGGGGTCTAAAATCACCAAAGTAAATGCTTTAGAAGGCGTAAGTGCCGAGACTGCAGGAGCCGTTACCTTATTCATTACAGATCATTTAGGGATTCCTGTATCTACCACACATACCATTACAGGGTCTATTATAGGTGTCGGGCTTACCAAGCGAGTATCCGCTGTGCGGTGGGGAGTTACCGTAAGCCTCCTCTGGGCGTGGGTTCTCACCATTCCTATCAGTGCATTGGTAGCAGGAATTACTTACCTGATTGTAACCTTATTTAACTAATCTAAAAAATAAAGCAGACCCATACTGAGAAGTGTGGGTTTTTATATTTATTATGAATAGAAATTGCCTGTTTCAGGATAAAAAAGTAAATTTGCCCTAAATAAAACCTTATGGATTTCCTAAATAAATACCAGAGGCTCATTGCC
Organism: uncultured Riemerella sp.; assembly: GCA_938037185.1. GTDB lineage: Bacteria > Bacteroidota > Bacteroidia > Flavobacteriales > Weeksellaceae > JABCPE02. Next base: position 11,585 of record CALHQK010000015.1, on the reverse strand, counting down.
GAAAATATAGAAAAACATCAATTCAATGGTGAGCCGTCCCAGCTCTACGAACCGATGAACTACATCATTGCCAATGGAGGAAAGCGCCTCAGACCAGTTCTTACCCTGATGGCAGCCGAGCTATTCGGAGGAGATATGGACAAGGCTCTGAAATCAGCCTTAGCTATAGAATTTTTCCACAATTTTACGCTCATTCATGATGACATTATGGATGAAGCTCCGCTCCGCCGAAACAAACCAACCGTACACACCCTGCATGGGATAAACATTGGCATTCTTTCGGGGGATGCTCTGCTTATCAAATCCTACCAGTTTTTTGAGGATTTGGAGGACAGCCAGTTCAAAAAGTGCATCCAGCTCTTCTCCGAGACAGGCATCAAAATATGCGAAGGACAGCAGATGGATGTCAATTTTGAAACCAATAACAAGGTTTCTTATGATGACTATATCCAGATGATTACCTATAAAACGGCTGTTCTCTGCGCTTCAGCACTGAAAATAGGTGCCATCATCGCCCATGCAGAGGAATCCGATGCCCGCGCCATCTACGAATTCGGAAGGCATCTAGGGATTGCATTCCAGATGATGGATGACTATTTAGATGTATTCGGCAGTCAGGAGCAGTTTGGGAAGAGGCAAGCGGGAGACATCTACGAAAATAAAAAGACCATTCTCTACCTTCTCGCTTTAGAAAATGCTGATGAAGAGCAGAAGAAATCCCTGCTCCACTGGTATTCTCTAAATACCGATGAGGCCGAGAAAGCACAAGCCGTAGAGGAAATATTCCGCAGTACAGGTGCGGATAAGAAAACCTTGGAGCTTATCCAAAAACACAATGATTTAGCCCAAAATTATTTAAACAAAATAAAACTTCCAGAGGAGAAGAAACATCCGCTCACCGCTCTGGCCGCCTATCTTTTAGAGAGAAAAGTTTAAATCCTGAAATATTTATGAAATTCCGCACAGAAGTAGATATCGCGCCGTCAGAAAGAAAGCTGAAAACCGATGAAGCCATATTCTCCATCGGTTCTTGTTTTGCTTCCGAAATGTCCAGCAGACTGGCAGACGGACAGCTGCAGACCTTAAACAATCCCTTTGGAACTATCTTTAATCCTTGGGCGGTAAACAATGCCCTTGAACAAATCTGCCAGCAGAAAACCTACACCGAAGAAGATTTGGTCTTATACCACGGGGAGTTTCTCAGCCTGCACCATCATACTTCTTTCAATTCAGGGTCTGTGGAGGTTACACTTGGCAAAATCAACCAAAAAATAGCGGAAGCATACGATTTTCTTAGAAAAACCAGCTGGGTAATCATCACCTACGGAACAGCTTACGCTTATGAATTCCTTCCACAAGGTGTTTTGGCTGCCAACTGCCACAAGATACCTCAAAAATTCTTCAAAAAACGACTGCTGACACATGAGGAGCTGACTTCTGCAATGGAAAAATCAATCCAGCTTCTTACCAAATTCTGCTCTGATGATGTGCAGATACTCCTTACCCTCAGCCCTGTGCGCCATGCAAAAGACGGCTTAACCGAAAACGCCCTAAGCAAGGCTAAACTACTCTGCGCCATGCACGAAACCGCACAGAAACACCCGCAATGCACCTACCTGCCCATCTACGAAATCATGATGGACGACCTGCGCGATTACCGCTTCTACAAGGAGGACATGCTGCACCCAAGCCCTCAGGCTGTGCAGTATATTTGGGAAAAGTTTGCTCAGTCTTATTTTGATGCCGAGACCCTTGAGTTTATCTCTGAAAACTTTAAGATAAAACAAGCGCTGGAACACAGACCGAAAGATGAAAACAGCCCACAGCATCAGGATTTTTTAAATCAGATAAAGCAAAGAATAGCCCAGCAGCAGGGCAAAGTGAAACATAGTATTTTTATTCAGCATTAAAAAACCTTTTACCTACGATGATAGACACCCACACGCACCTCTACGCAGAGGAATTTGACCAAGACAGACAGGAAGCCGTTTCCAGAGCTTTCGCAAACGGAGTAAGCCAAATATTCCTGCCTGCCATAGACTCCGAAACTCACCAAAAAATGCTGGATTTAGAGGCAGCCTATCCGCAGAAAATCTTTGCAATGATGGGACTTCATCCCTGCTCGGTAAAGCCTGACACTTGGGAAAAGGAATTAGAAATGGTAGAAAAATACCTTAACCAAAGGGATTTCTGTGCTGTGGGCGAAATCGGGATAGATTTGTATTGGGAGCAATCTACCCTTGACATACAGATAAAGGCTTTCGAAAAGCAGATAGACTGGGCTGTAGAGAAAGACCTGCCCATCGTAATCCATACCCGAAATAGTTTTGATGAGACTTTTGAGGTTTTGGAAAGAAAAAAACACCCTCGCCTGCGCGGGATATTCCATTGTTTCAGTGGCGACAAGGCTCAGGCTCTGCGGGCGATAGAGCTGGGATTCAGCTTGGGCATCGGCGGTGTGGTGACTTTCAAGAATGGAAAAATAGACCAATTTTTGGGCGAAATGCCTTTGGAGAAAATAGTTTTGGAGACGGACAGCCCCTATCTGGCGCCCGTGCCGCACCGAGGAAAACGCAATGAAAGCGCTTATCTGAACCTCATCGCAGGCAAGCTGGTGGATATTTATGGAGTGAGTTTTGAGGAAATTGATAGAGTAACGACTGCCAATGCCCAAGCCATATTCGGGATAAAATAAGGCTTCCTATTTCAACCTGAATGAATTTTGAAGAAAATTTCGGTTTCAGATATCCCGATAATAAAAAACTACCGATTTTTTTCAGGATTGGTATCTCGGAGTGTCTGGAAGTCCTATTCTTCATTAAATCTCACTCTCTTGAGCCAAAAGCAACAGCTGGAATTTTTCCTGCCAAGCATCTCAAAGCAACTGAATCAACCTAAACTTTTTGGAAAAGCTAACAAAACCCGACTGAAATTATCCGCCAAAATCCAGCTTGTTGGATAATTCACAATAAAAACACCAGACCCCGGTGGGGAATTCATTTCTTGGACAAAAAAAACATCATACCCCGGTGGGGTTTTGCATTTCCTGACACCCTGAATGCCCGAGACCCCGGTGGGGATTCCATTTTTTGGATAAAAAAACGCCAGACCCCGGTGGGGTTTTACATTTCCCAACACTCTGAAAGTCCAATTCTGAAAAATTCCGGCTGTTGTTTTCGGTGGGGAAATATTATTTTTGAGTGGTTTGGGTTGTTTTATTGGCTTTGAAATTAGGAGAAATAAAGAAAATATCAATTCAATTTAGTTATACTTTGCTTTTATTCAAATTTTTATACCTTTGGACTTTATTTAAAAATATGAAGAAAAGGTTATTTTTAATTTTGTCCCTTTTAGGAATATATGTGAGCGGACAAGAAACAATATTCTCAGAAGATTTCAACAGCGGAACTACGCCTACAGGCTGGACTACGCTGGACAGAGATAGAGACGGCAGCAGCTGGAAGATAATGCAGGGCGACTTCCGCACGAAAAGCGCCGGCTGGAACGGGAATACCGGCTATATGTTTGTCTCAGAAGGATACAAATGGACACCCGAGAGCGAGGCAGGACCGCTGGATGTGGATGATGTGCTGATATCGCCAAGCATACAGCTCCCCGCCGAAAGTAATGCCAATATAGAACTTACCTACAAAATAGGAGTAACGCTGGATTTCCTGCTCAACAAAAAGATGAATGACCTGAGCTACCAGCTTTTCGTCCTTGAAGAGACCGAGAGCTTCTATCCTACGCTGGTGCCGATACATGAGAAGAGATTTTCGGACTCAAAAACCGCCGAAAACATCACCCTGAACCTGAACCAATACAGAGGAAAAAAAATAAAACTCTATTGGAGACACTACAAGTCTTTTGACCAGTTTATGCTTCTTTTAGATAATGTGAAAATTGCTAAAACCATCATAAAAGAACGCAAAATATATCCTAACCCGACATCGGATATTCTGCAGCTGCAAGGCTTCAGCAGTATCAAGAGTTATAAAATCTACAACACTGCCGGCAGATTAGTAAAAACAGGAAACGAAAACATCTCCGAAATCTCCGTAAAACACTTTGCGCAGGGTGTCTATATCCTCGTAATAGAAGATACCGAGGGGAAACATTCTTATAAATTCATCAAAATACCTTAGACATTTATGAAAAATATATTGACAGCCTCTTTCGTGTTTTGCAGTTCGGTTCTCTTTTCGCAGAGCTACTGGAAACCGATAGACCATATAAGTAAAGGCACAGCTAATGAGCATCTCTATCAGCTGGATATCAGCAGGCTGAGAAAACAGCTGAACACGACTAATTCTAAGACCAAAGATATCATCATAGAAGTTCCCAACTTGGAGGGAAAGTTAGAAAAATTTAGAGTTAAAAGCTTTCCCGTAGTAGATGAACAACTGGAAGCTCAGTATGAACTAGGGTCTTACACCGGAGTTTCCGTATCTGACCCGAAGCGAACTATAAGATTCAGTATCGCTCCGAATGATTTCCAGTCTATGATATTCGACCAAGGAAATTACGAGTTTATAGACCCAAGGAGAAATTCAGGAGGAATCTATTCTGTGCATTCCAAAACGAAGAAAAGCAGCGGCAGACCCTTTGAATGCTCTCCATTAGAGAATAAAAAGGCGGTAAACCAGATAGACCATATATTTAAATTAGCCGAAAAACGCAGTAAAAATTCGCTTTCCAGATTTAGAACCTCTAACGATAGAAAATACCGAACGCTGAGAATAGCTATCTCGGTAACGGGAGAATATACCCAGATTTTTGGAGGTGTTGCTGGGGCATTGGCTCAGATAAACGCAACTCTTACAAGAGTAAATGCAGTCTATGAAAAGGATATGGCGGTGCATTTTAATTTAGTCAATGCTACTAACATTATCTACACCAATCCTGCCACAGACCCCTACTCTGATGCAGCTTCCGGTGTAGAAGGCGACTGGAGTATGGAACTACAAAAAGTACTGACAAAAGAAGTGGGAGAAGCTAACTACGACATAGGACACCTCTTCGGAGCATCTGGGGGCGGCGGAAATGCAGGCTGTCTAGGATGTATCTGCGAAAGTCCCAGCTTAAATTCCGATGGAATTCCTACCAGCAAAGCAAAAGGCTCGGCTTTTACCTCTCCATTGGAAGACAACCAGCCCTACGGCGATGTATTTGATATAGACTTCGTAGCCCATGAAATAGGCCACCAGCTTGGGGCTAACCATACATTCTCCTATGTGATAGAAAACCCGACTTCCGGAACTCAAATAGAACCTGGTTCCGGCTCTACCATCATGGGTTATGCAGGGATGACAAACTATGATATTCAGGAACATTCTGATGCATATTTCAGTATTGCAAGTTTGAACCAAATTCAGGTTAATTTAGAGAGCAAAACCTGCGACCACGAGACAGCGATTACCAGCAATACCGCTCCGCAAATCCCTGCCCTGCCCTCTTACACCATTCCTAAACAGACGGCATTTGTCTTAAAAACAGAAGCCACTGATGCTGAAAATGACCTTCTTACCTACACTTGGGAGCAGACAGACAATGCTACATCAAGGATAATAGAAGTGGATGGCAACAGAAATAACGGAGCTAACTTCCGCTCTGTAAAACCCTCCACAGACGGCTATATAAGATACTTCCCGAAGTTGGAAACCGTTCTCGCTGGAAAACTGCTGGACAATACAACAGCAAAAAGCAACTGGGAAGCCATCCCTAACACAGCCCGAAATATGAGCTTTGCCGTTACAGTAAGGGATAACAACGCTATCTCTACAAGACAGCAAGTGTCTTCGGCAGTGCAGAATATTACAATAGGAAACGATGGACCTTTCAGCATTATAACTGCAGGAACACTGAACGCAAGTGCTTCTACACCGCTTCTTTGGAATGTAGCAAATACCAACTTAGCTCCCTACAATGTGTCTTTTGTAAAGATAGATTACACGCTGGATAACGGATTGAGCTGGACAGTATTAGCAGATTCTACACCGAATGATGGCTCAGAAATCCTGACTTTCCCTGCTCATTTACTAAATAAAACCATTAAAATAAGAATATCTGCGATTGATAATGTATTTTATGCCGTAAGTTCTCCTATTAAAATTATCAACTCTTCTCCGTGCAGTAGCATTGCTCCGGATGATTTTGTAATTACACAAGAAGGCAGAACCTTTGTTTTATCTTGGAAAGAATACTCTGGAAACGGCTACAAAGTAAGATACAAACCAAAAACAGCTTCCAGCTGGACAGAAATCACGACTACTGAACCAAAATATGTAATCTCCGGTTTGACATCAGGGGTAACTTATGAAGCCCAAGTAGCCCAAATTTGCGGTGGAACTACTGGCACTTTTACTAGTTCTGAGGAATTTGTATTTTCAAAAATAGAATATTGTCCGCTGATAGCAACCAATGCGACTTACGAATATATTTCTAACATTAAAATCACAGATTCTTCTAATAATGTACTGATAAACAACAACTCTGATGCACAAGGATATAGTGATTTTAGTGGCGATACAAGTAAAATTATCCAGTTAAAAAGAGGCTCAAACAACAATAAATTAAGCGTAACGATATCTTATCCAAACTCAAAAGATTTCTACGAAACGCTGAGTGTTTGGATAGACTTCAATGCCGATGGAAAACTCTCTGAAGATGAAAGAATTATCAAAGAGTTTATTGCTGACCCATCTAATGGTAATGTAGGAACTCTGCAGAAAACTTTTAGTTTCAATGTTCCATCAACAGCTGTGGCAAGCAGTGAACTCCTGAAAATGAGAGTTGCCCTGAAAGTAGGACCTTCTGTAAACTCTGTTCCTGCTTCCGCATGCGACGGAACTCTGAGAGGAACCATCACTCCGAAAGACCACTACACTTACGGAGAAGTAGAAGATTATGGAATAATTATTAGAAATTAATAAAAAAATGCGCAGATTTTGAGCATTTTTTTATATTTGCATTTTAAAAATTTATATCGATGAGTTTTATAAAAGAATTTAAAGAATTTGCCATTAAGGGCAATGTAGTGGATATGGCTGTCGGAGTCATTATTGGAGGAGCTTTCGGTAAGATAGTGAGCTCTTTTATAGAAGATGTTATTACGCCTCTTATTCTTAATCCAGCTTTAGAAGCTGCTAATTTGAAAAACATTGAAGAACTTACTCTTTTTGGTGGGGTTAAATATGGTATGTTTCTTTCAGCAGTAATCAATTTTGTTATCATTGCTTTCATCTTATTTATGATGATAAAGGGAATTAATAAACTTAAAAATGAAAAACCAGCTGATGAACCTGCAGCTCCTACACAAGAGGAACTATTGGCTGAAATAAGAGATTTATTAAAAAACAAATAATTCCTAAAATAAAAAATCTCAGAATTAATTTTCTGAGATTTTTATTATTTTTCACTTTCCTAATTTTATCCTTAGATTTTTTATCATATCCTCTGCCATTTCTTTTATACCAAATTTATAATTCAACCCCCAGTCTTTTTTAGCCGTGCTGTCATCTATACTTTTAGGCCAGCTTTCTGCTATTTTTTGCCTAAAATCTGGTTCATAAGAAATTTCAAATTCTGGAATTATTTTCTTTATTTCTTCTGCCAGTTCCTTCGGAGTAAAAGACATTCCCCCTAAATTATAGGAAGTTCTCACTTTAATATTTTCGCTTGACGATTGCATAAGTTTCACGGTAGCATCTATTGCATCATCCATGTAGAGCATAGGCATCGCCGTATTTTCTTCTATAAAACTGGTATAATTTCCCTTTTCTACTGCCTCATAAAATATTTCTACGGCATAATCTGTGGTTCCTCCGCCTGCTGGTGTTTTCCAAGAAATAAGCCCTGGATAGCGGATGCTCCTAATGTCTACATTATGTTTTTCAAAATAATATTCGCAGAGTTTCTCGCCTGCTACTTTTGTTACGCCATAGATTGTAGAGGGATTCAACACAACTTCCTGCTCCACATTGTGAGATGGAATTCCTCGGCCAAATACGGCGATGGAACTCGGCCAAAAAATTTTCTTAATCAATCCATTTTTTGCCATTTCACAAAGGTGAAGAAGCGGGTCTAAATTCACATTCCAAGCTAAAAGAGGCTGTTTTTCAGAAGTCCCCGAAAGTAGTGAAGCCAAATGATAAACTATCGTTATCTGATTTTCTGAAATAATACGAGCAAACTCCTTAGAATCCGTAACATCTAATTTTACATATTTTCCTGCCGTATCAGAACCTTCTCTGATATAAAGATCCGATGCTATCACATTCTCTTTGCCATAAACATCGACCAATTTGGCTACAAGCTCTGTCCCAATTTGCCCATTAGCTCCGGTAATCAGTATTTTTTCCATATATCCTTCCTTTTTTCTACAAAAATACAAAATATTAAACCAAATAAAAAGCCCTCGGAAAAAATCCAAGGGCTTCTTAAACACCAAATCACAAAATATTAATATGAAAAAAATTACTATTTCTAAACCTTAAAAAGTGACCTGGCTGGGATTCGAACCCAGGACCCATACATTAAAAGTGTATTGCTCTACCAGCTGAGCTACCAGGTCTTTATTAACTATACTTTGTTAATAATTTTTTAGTGGTGCAAAGATAGTGATTTTTTTTAAATCTCAAAAATTTTTATCAAATTTGTTGAAAATTTCATGATGATAATAAGCCTAATGGGATACATGGGAAGCGGTAAAACTCTTATTTCCAAAGAATTAAGTGTTTTAAATAATTTTAAAATTTTTGACTTAGATACCGAAATTTCTAAACAAAACAACCGCTCCATTACCGAAATATTTAAAGAAAAGGGAGAAATTTTCTTCCGAAAAACAGAAAAAGAGGTTTTAGAAAAAATTCTTTCCACCGAAAAAAACATTATTTTAAGCCTTGGAGGCGGAACTCCGTGTTATTATAACAATATAGACAGCATTAATGAAAAAACCATCAGTGTATTTTTAAAAACAAATGTGAAAACCCTAGCACAAAGACTTTCATCGGAAAAAGACAAACGCCCTTTGATTCAAAATATTTCTAATGAAGACCTGTCAGAATTTATTGCCAAACATCTTTTTGAAAGAAATCCTTTTTATAATCAAGCTAAAATTACGATAAATACAGACAACCTATCCGCCAGAGAGATTGCAGAAGAAATTTTAACCCAAATAAAACAAATTCAATAGTTTATTTTTTCTTCTTTTTTGCTTTTTGTTTCAGTTGATTTCTATTCGCTCCATACTTCTTAAGCGGTTTTCTTTTGCTGGGACCGCCAAGGTTTATTTTCTTATTTTTATCCTTTTTCTCGTGAAAAGCCTCTCCTCCCTGTGGAAGTTTAACAGTATGAGGATTCTTCATTTTTATAAAATCCTTCTCGGAAGCTATTTTCACATTAGAAATCGCCACATCTCCCGGAAACTCCTGTTTTTGGATTTCTTTATCCATCATTATTTCAATATCCAAAAGCAATGTTTCCTCCTTAGGCGTAAAAAAACTTATCGCTATCCCTTTCTGTTCCGCCCGCCCTGTACGCCCTATTCTATGCACATACTGCTCCGGAATTTCAGGAATTTCAAAATTAAAAACATGAGATACTTTTGGAATATCCAGGCCACGAGCCATAATATCCGTGGTAACTATCCCGCGAAGCCTGTTTTCTGTAAAATCAGCCAATGTTCTCAGCCTGAAATTCTGCGATTTATTGGAATGAATCACTCCAAAACTATCAGGAAAAACCTCTTCTAATTTCTCAAAAATAAAATCTGCATGTTTCTTATTATTTGCAAAAATCAGAACTTTTTCATAATCAACATTTTGTAAAAGATGAATAAGCAGATTTAGTTTTGTATTAAAATTCACTACAGAAACCGCCGACTGGCTTATCTTCTCCAGTGGCGTCCCTGATTTTGCCAATGAAATTTCCAAAGGATTTTTGAAATATTCGTTCAGCATTTTATCAACTTCGTCGGTCATCGTAGCAGAAAAAAGAATATTCTGCCTTTTATTGCTCATCATCGTGAAGATACTTGTAAGCTGAGGCTTAAATCCTAAACTAAGCATTTCATCAAACTCATCAATGACCAACTTTTTTAAATCCCTGAACTGCAAAACATTATCAATTGCCAAATCCATTACTCGTCCAGGAGTTCCCACCAAAATATCTACGCCTTCATAAACTAAATTTTTCTGAGTGTTGATATTAACTCCGCCATAAACTCCTAATATTCTTACATTTATATCTTCTGTCAATAAACAAAGAACATCCACTACCTGCGTTACAAGCTCCCGAGTGGGCACTAAAATTAGAATTTTAGGCTGATTGGAGGAAGAATATTTATAATCTTTGAGTATCGGCAGAAGATAGGCCAGCGTTTTCCCTGTTCCTGTCTGGGCAATTCCCATAATATCCCTACCCGACAAAACCGGCGAGAAGGTCTTTACCTGAATCGGTGTAGGCTTAGAAATATTTAACTTTTCTAATGCTGCCAATAAAGGTTTGGGAAGGCTGAAATCATCAAATCCAAGCATTAAAAATCATTTTTATTTACAAAATCGCTTCACGAATTCTTGTTAATTTTCCTAATAAGTCATCCAGTTGGTCAAGCGGAAGCATATTCGCTCCATCCGATTTGGCTTCCTTCGGATTAGGGTGAGTTTCTATAAAAATACCATCTGCTCCTACTGCTATACCAGCCTTTGCGATTGTTTCTATGAGCTGCGGGCGGCCACCTGTAACGCCTGTATTTTGGTTGGGTTGCTGCAAGGAATGCGTAACATCCAGAATTACAGGAGCATACTGCTTCATTACAGGAATTCCTCTAAAATCCACCACCAAATCAGTATAGCCAAATGTGTTTCCACGCTCTATAATTGCTGTTTTTTCATTTCCTGAGTCAAAGACTTTCTGCACAGCAAACTGCATAGCTTCCGGCGAAAGAAACTGACCTTTTTTCAAGGTTACACATTTACCTGTATTTGCAGCTGCTACAAGCAAATCTGTCTGTCTTACCAAAAACGCAGGAATCTGCAAAACATCTACATATTGAGCGGCAAGTGCAGCATGCTCATTTTCGTGGATATCGGTAGTTGTGGGAATATCAAACTTCTCTCCTACTTTTTTCAATATCTGCAATGCTTTTTCATCGCCAATTCCCGTAAAAGAGTCTATACGAGAGCGATTGGCCTTTTTGAAACTGCCTTTGAAAATATACGGAATCTGGTATTTATCTGAAAGTTTTACGATTTTTTCGGCAATAAACATCGCCATATCTTCACTTTCAATAGCACAAGGCCCCGCAATTAAGAAAAAATTCTGGGAGTCTTTGTGTTTGATATTATCTAAATATTGTATCATTTTAATAATTATTTTGATTTAAATTTCAGTTTCTTCTCTAAAAAAATCTTCCCAATCCGTATCATCATCTGCTTCTTGGTTTTCTGTTTCCATAAAATCGTCCATATCTCGGCGGTCTTTCTTGGTTGGCCGTCCCTCTCCTTTTTGGCGATAATAATCCTGCGAAAGTTTTCTCATTTTCAGGAGTTCATACTGCTCCTTATCTGTCATGTCCAAAACATGCA
>CALHQK010000014.1 GCA_938037185.1 uncultured Riemerella sp. | reverse complement strand
ATGTGGGAGATGAGAAATTCGTTCTTCATCTACTGCCCTCTGGAGTTCTCCAATGTAAAGGGAAATGCATCATCGCAAATGGTGTGGTGGTAGATCCGAAAGCCTTTATCTCAGAAGTAGAAAAATTAGAGGAAAAAGGCGGAAGAACAGACCATATATTCATCAGCCGAAGAGCCCATGTTATCATGCCTTATCATATCCTTCTAGATACTTATAGAGAGGAAGAGCAGGGCGGAACGCAGATTGGTACGACTAAAAAAGGTATTGGCCCTTGCTACGAAGACAAAATCGCACGAGTGGGCATCAGGATGATAGACCTTCTGAATCCTGAGGTTTTAAGGGAAAAAATAGAGAAAAACCTTAAAATAAAAAATGCTTTATTTGAGAAATATTTCGGAAAACCTACGCTTAGTTTTGATGAAATTTACAATGAATTTTTAGCTATTGGTCAGAAGCTAAAAGACCGAATCATCGACACTGAAATAGAAATCAACGAAGCTATAAAAAACGGCAAAAATATCCTTTTCGAAGGGGCGCAAGCGCTGATGCTGGATATTGACTTCGGGACATATCCTTATGTGACTTCTTCATCGCCTTCCACAGGGGGCGTTTGTAGCGGTGCGGGAGTTCCTCCTACGGCTCTGCAAAATCTCATCGGAGTAGCCAAAGCCTATACTACAAGAGTAGGGAATGGTCCTTTTCCTACGGAACTAAATGATGATTTAGGAGAAAAAATAAGACAAATAGGGCATGAATTTGGGGCGACAACGGGCAGACCGAGAAGAACAGGCTGGCTAGATTTGGTTTCGCTGAAACATGCTTGTATGATTAATGGGATTAACAATCTGGTAATCACTAAACTAGATGTTCTTACAGGAATAGACACTCTGAAAATAGCCACAAAATACCGTACAGAAGATGGGAAAATCATAGATTATTTCACTTCTTCTACTACCAAACTCTATCATTATGAGCCTATTTACGAAGAGCTAAAAGGTTGGGAAGAAGACATCACAAAAGTGAGATATTATGAAGAACTTCCAGAAAATGCAAAAAAATACATAGAATTTATAGAACAGTATCTGGGTATCAATGTTTATTTGGTATCTGTGGGGCCAGAGCGTTCGCAGAATATTATAAGAAAAGAAATTTTTTAGAAAATGTTTTCAAAGAAGAGTGTACTTATTTACATTATTATTGGTTGGTTATTATATGTTGTAGGATTTCTTTCATCTTATCCTTATTTGTTAGAATTCGAGAGAAACACTGTATCGATGGTTGATACGGCAAGAAATATCGCTGAGTATTCTCTGATGTTTTTGTCTCTTTTGTGCTTTTGTATTTTCTTTTTAAGGAAAAATACTTTTTTAAGAGGCATCGCCTACTTACTGTTACTTATATTGAGTTTTAATTTCATACTTTCTGCTTCTTGTTTTTTTATTTATAAACAAGGGTTTAATGTCGGAATGACACTCAGCATTTTAGAAACTAATGTTTCCGAGAGCCTCAGCATGGTCAAAACATTGGTTTTGCCCATTATTACTACAATCATATTCTACTCTATTTTATTACTTATCTTTAGTGGAGGAAGTAGAATTTTAGATAAAAATCAAAAAAACAGTAAATTTTTAAAGATTTTTTCTTTCTTATGGATTATTCTTCCTGCTTTATTTTTCATAAAACATAAATATATAAGCAATAAAGGAGGCGGTTTTACCATAAAAAATGTATTTTATCACTCTACTGATTTTCTCGCTGCGCAGGCACTGAAACAAGAAATTGAGGAAATTAAAAATACAAAAGTTGATTTTAATTTAATCAAAACCGATGAACAACCTATAGAAAACATTGTAATCCTGATTGGCGAGTCTGTAAGGAAACAAAACATGTCTCTATACGGCTACCAGAGGGATACTACACCGATAGAGGCTTCCGAGAAAGAAAATATGCTGCTCTACCAAAACGCATATTCTCCGGCTGCCATTACCAATATCTCCGTTCCTATTGTTTTAAGCAATCTTGATATCAGCAATTATAAAAAAGAACTGAGAAAATTAAGTGATAATGTGATGAGCGCTGCCAACCATCTGAATTACAATACATTTTGGTACAGCACACAAGGGGGCGCACAAGGAATTACCGCTATTGCTTCTTTTGCTAAAAATAAAAAATTCCTCAATGGATATGATGAAGCTGTTCTTCCATATTTGAAAGATGCTTTAAAAGATTCTTCTCCTAAAAAACTGATAGTTCTCCATATCAATGGAAGCCACCCTTATGCATGTGACAAATACCCTCCTAAAGAAGCTGTATGGGAGGGAGGCATAGACGAATGCTATGATAATTCTATAAGATATACAGATAAGATTATTGGACAAATTTTTGAGCAGCTTAAGGATAAAAACTCTGCTTTAGTCTATTTTTCTGACCATGGACAGATTAAAGAAAATGAGATTTATAAACATGGTGATTATAGAGAAGCTGTGCAAGTGCCTTATTTTGTGTGGTTTTCTCCATCTATAAAAACGGATAAAAAAGGGCAGAAAGTAGAGGAGCCAACATCTATTACCACAGTTTATTCTAAAGTTTTAGAACTAATGGGAACAAAAAATCCTAAAACAATAGATAACACGAGAAAATATTTAAGATTAGACTTAAATACCATAAATTATGATGATTTGAAATAAATTTTAATTAAATTTGACAAAAAATTATTCCAATGCAAGATATTATATTTGAATTAATCGAAAAAGAAAGACAAAGACAAACGAATGGTATAGAGCTTATCGCTTCTGAGAATTTCGTTTCTGATGATGTTATGAAAGCTATGGGCAGCGTTCTTACAAACAAATACGCAGAAGGCTACCCAGGGAGAAGATATTACGGCGGCTGTGAAGTGGTGGATGAAGTGGAACAACTAGCCATAGATAGAGCAAAACAGCTTTTCGGGGTGGATTATGTGAATGTTCAGCCACATTCTGGTTCTCAGGCAAATGCAGCGGTATATTTGGCTGCGCTGAAACCTGGTGACACAGTGCTGGGAATGGACTTATCTATGGGTGGACACCTTACGCATGGTTCACATGTTAATTTCTCTGGAATCAACTTTAGACCTGTATTTTATGGTGTTGAGAGAGAGTCGGGGAGAATAGACTATGAGCAAATGAGACAAGTTGCCCTAAAAGAAAAACCAAAAATGATAATCGCTGGATTTTCAGCTTATTCCAGAGATTTGGACTATGCTAAATTCCGTGAAGTAGCAGATGAAGTAGGAGCTACACTTTGGGCAGATATCGCTCACCCAGCGGGGCTTATCGCTAAAAAACTATTGAATTCGCCTTTTGAGCATTGTCATATCGTTACTACGACTACTCACAAAACCCTGAGAGGGCCGAGAGGAGGGATGATTATGCTTGGAAAAGATTATGAAAATCCATACGGACACAAAACGCCAAAAGGAGAAACTAAAATGATGAGCGCTGTGCTGGATGGTGCTGTTTTCCCAGGAATTCAGGGAGGGCCGCTGGAGCATGTAATCGCTGGTAAAGCTGTGGCTTATGGCGAGGCTCTTGACCAAAAATTTGAGGTGTATGCGAAGCAAGTTATTGCAAATTCCCAAGCATTGGCTAAAGCTATGATAGACAGAGGTTTTGACATTGTAAGTGGTGGAACGGATAACCACCTGATGCTCATTGATTTAAGAAATAAAGGAGTAAATGGAAAAGAAACCGAAAAAGCCTTAGTAAAGGCGGATATCACTTGTAACAAAAATATGGTTCCATACGATGACAAATCGCCGTTTATCACTTCGGGGATTAGATTAGGAACTGCGGCAGTGACGACTCGTGGACTGAAAGAGGCTGATATGCCAGTTATAGCGGATTTGATAGATGAAGTTGTAAAGAATATCAATGATGAAAAAGTCCTAGATGCAGTAAAAGTCAAAGTAAATGATCTGATGAAGGGAAGAGCATTGTTTAATGCATAAAATCATTTTTAATCATCATTAAAATTTTAATTTTGCCAAGGTTTTATAACTTTGGCAAAGTTTTTAAGTAGATATGGAAGAAAAAAGAAAATCGTACACTTTTGAGGAAATTAAACAAAAACTGGTGAATTACTGCATTTATCAAGACCGCTGCCATCAGGAAGTGGAACAAAAAATGCAGGATTTTCTGCTGATTCCAGAGGCTAAAGATGAAATAATGCTTTATCTAATCAATGAAAATTATCTCAATGAAGAGCGATTTGCCCGAAGCTACATTAGAGGAAAATTTTACCTGAAAAACTGGGGCAGGCTAAAGATAAAAAATCACTTAAAATTTAAAGGAATTTCCGAAAAACTCATCAATAAATGCATGGACGAGATAGATGAAGCCGATTATCAAAAAACCATAAAAAAGCTGTATAACGCCTATTTCTCCGAGCAGAAAGGTTTAAAAAACTATCAAAAAGCCATGAAAACCGTGCGCTATCTTATATCAAAAGGTTATGAGTATGAATGCATTCTGAACACAATAAATGAAAACGAATAAAACCTAAAAGTGAATGGGAAACATCATTAAAAAATTATTTTTTATTGGGCTGAAATTCAGAAAATGGTTTCTGATTACTTTGCTCATTTCCATAGCAGTGGCGCTTATTTCTACCTACCGCCCTATCCTTACCAAAGATGTGATAGACATCGCTATCTTGAAAGACAAGGACAGAGAAGCCGTTATAAAGGGAATTTATATCCTCCTTGGGTTAGTTTTTGTTGAAACCATATTGCAGGTTCTGCTCTATTATTTTTCCAATTTCATAGCACAGAATGTTATCCGCGATATACGGGAAAGGCTCTACCACCGGCTGATTCATTTCAAAACTTCTTTCTTTGACACCACGCCCATCGGAAACTTGGTAACGAGAGCCGTAGGAGATGTAGAAACCATAGCCACAGTTTATACCGATGGCTTTCTGATGGTCTTCGGGGATGTCTTGCGGGTAATCATGGTGCTTTTGGCTATGTTCTCCGTGAATAGGGAGCTTAGTTACATCGTCCTTTTGATGCTTCCTATCATGTATCTCATCACAAGGTTTTTCCAAAGAAAGCTCAAATCTTCCTTTTCCAACGAAAGAATGTGGACTTCCACCCAAAACAGCTTTGTCCAAGAAAGACTTTCGGGGATGTCTCTAATTCAGGTCTTTAACCGGCAAGAAGCAGAGTTCAGCAAATTTGACAAAATAAATATCCAACTGAAAAACGCCCTCTTGAAGACCGTTTTTTACTTCTCGCTGTTCTTCCCTGTTGTAGAGCTTCTCTCTTCGCTTTTTATAGGAATCATCTTATTTTACGCCGGATATAACACTATTTTCCATGGAGATACAAGCGTAGGCGATATTATTGCCTTCATCCAGTTCGTTTCTCTGCTGGTGCGGCCGCTAAGGCAGATTGCCGATAGGTTCAACAATATCCAGCGCGGCTTGGTAGGTGCGGAAAGAGTGCTGGGCATTATGGATGAAAAAGAAAACTTTACACCCAACAACGGCTCCATAAAGAAAAAAGAGCTTAAGGGCAAAATAGAATTTAAAGAAGTAAAGTTTTCTTACGACCAAAAGCAAGAAGTCCTGAAAGGCATCAGCTTTGAGGTCAATCCAGGGGAAACAGTAGCCATCGTAGGGGCGACAGGAGCGGGGAAATCTACCATCATCAGTTTGATTACAAGGCTTTACGAGATTAACGCTGGACAGATATTAGTAGATGATACAGACATCCGCGATTACGAATTATACCATTTCAGGGGGCAGATAAGTGTGGTGCTTCAGGATGTGTTCCTCTTTCACGGGAGCATTTTGGAGAACCTCACTTTCGGAGATGAAAGCATCAGCTTAGAAAAAATAAAGCAGGCAGCGAAAGAGATAGAAGTGGATAGTTTCATAGAAAAACTTCCTGGCGGTTACAACTTTATCGTAAGCGAGAGAGGCTCTTCCATCTCCCTTGGGCAGAGACAGCTGCTCTCCTTTCTGCGGGCGTATCTCTCCAATCCTAAAATTCTAATCTTAGACGAGGCCACTTCTTCCATAGACCATGAGTCCGAAAAGCTCATCCAGAAGGCGACGGAAAAAATCACGCAGAACAGAACCTCTATCATCATTGCGCACCGGCTTTCTACCATAGAGAAGGCGGACAAAATCATCGTGATGCACCAAGGCAAGATAGTAGAGACCGGCACCCACGAAGAACTGCTGGCGCAGGGCGCTTACTATGCAGATTTATACAAAACCCAATTGAAAGAATAATCAATAACTATTAAATTATAATTATTATGAAATCAAAACACCTAACCTACGGCTTTTTGCTGTCAGCCTGCACTTTATCAGCGCAAACGAAAAAGGACAGCATCTCCCCTGAAAAAGAAATACAGGCGGTAATCATCAAGGCATACAGAAAGAAACAACACGCAGACAAGGCCTCCTACACCTTTGACCAAGAGGCACTAAAAGCAGGTCGGTATGCCAAAGATTTAGTAGCGAGCATCCCGCAGTTCCATATTGACCCCGTGAGCAATACCATCAGCAATATAAACGGAGGCAAGGTGCTTCTCCTTATCAACGGGATAGAGGCGACCAACATGCAGCTGCAAAGCATAACGCCGGAAGCAGTAGTCCGCATTGATTACTATGATGTCCCGCCAGCGAGATGGGCTAATAAAGCCGACTTTGTAGTAAATGTAATTACCAGAAACCCTGAAAACGGCTATGTGGGAGGCTTCAATGTGATGGACTCCCCCCTTACCGGTTTTGTGAATGGTTCAGCCTATTTTACCTATACTAAAGGAAGGCACAATTTCGGTATAGACTACAACATCAACCTTAGAGACTATGACAACCGGAACTACCATAAGTCCTACGAATATATGCTGAACAGCACAAAATACCGCTCGGACGAGAACCAAAAGACACACTTTGGGTATACCAACCAAGATATCAACTTAAAGTACTTCAACTCAAAAGAAAACAGCTACACCTTCCAAGCTGAGTTCGCGCTCTCTCTGCTCAATAGCTTCTCCAATGCAAATGGGAACAGCGTCTTCACCCAGGGACTGGTCTCCAGCGAAAACTCTACTATTGACAATAATAAGAAAAACTATATCAATCCATCTTTAGACCTTTATTTCGCCAAGAATTTAGGCAAGAAAGATGAACTCATGTTCAATATCATCGGTTCTCACTTTAATACCAATAACTGGGAACTGGCAAGGGAGTGGGTTACTGCCACAGGGACGAGTGTCTTCAGCAATACTATGGAGCTGAAAGTCATTCAGAACAACATCGTAGCGGAAGCAGCCCACAACCACACCTTTAGCATAGGGAAGCTTAGCTCTGGATACCGCCTGAACAACCAGTCCATTTCTAACAATCTGAACAACCTGCTGGGGCATTCTGACTACAAGGTAAATTACCTAAAGCAGTACTTCTATACCGAGTTTTCAGGAAAAAAGAACAAGCTGCTCTACCGCATTGGGGCGGGGCTTACTCATATTTATAACAAATCTGAGCTGGAAAAGACCAACCAATGGTCCTTCACTCCCAACCTACTTATTGGCTACCAGCTAGCCCAAAACCAATCCATCAGGCTCATCAGCTCCTACCGGCCTTATTCGCCGAGCAGTTCTGAGCTGAGTAGTAACATTATCCAAGTAGCGCCAAACATTATAAAACGAGGCAACCCTTTCCTAAAACCAGAGTACTCTTGGAAAAATCAGGTGAGATATTCTCTTAACAATAAGTATTTTGACATCACCATCGTGCCATTTTATAATATCACTTATAATGGCTTGAACCAGTACTTCGTTTTTGATGCTGCTGCAAACAGGTATGCGCTGACCCACGAAAATACCAAACGATTTGAACAAACAGGTTTCCTGTTCTCTGGGATCATCAAACCCTTGGGCACCAACAAGCTGAAAATAACTGCTAATATAACGCCTACTTGGGGAAGCATGCATACTAACAGAGGAGCTGTGATTAAGAATAATTATATAAGCAACAATTTCAACATACAGTTCCAGCACAAGCAGTTCGCCCTGCAGTACCAGTTCAATATTCCTGTATATACGCTCGACGGGGCTTTCCTCTCTACCAACGAAAACAGCAACCACCTGTTCCTGCAATACAAGCATAAGCAATGGACATTTACCTCTGGTGTATTCTGGTTAGGAATGCCATCTGAATACAAAACGAAAAGCTTAAGGGAGAGTCTGGTGAACTACAAAGTGGAGACACAGATACATAATAACAGAAACATGCTGGTCTTTGGGGTGAGCTATGACTTCTCCAAAGGCAATAATGGCGAAATTGATAAGAAACTGGATAACCACGGCGGAGATGCTTCCACTTTTTAGCCTGCGCCTGGCCTGCTCTATCCTTTTTCTGCAGTACTTTACTAATTATAAAAAAACGAAGCACTCATATGGGTGCTTCGTTTTTATTTTGGTCGTGCCCCTTGCCAAAGCTGTTCCCACTCTATCGGGTCGGGCTGTCCGCTGCTACTCCTCGCCGCTGCCCATACTAAAACCCCACAGCAGCGGCTGTGGGGTATTCGCTTCCATCCCTCACGCAGGGCGTTGCAGTCAGATGTAGGGAAAGTGTCTTAAAAAAGTTTTCTAACTTTCCTTCTCAAATTTCATCTCGGACAGCACTCTTTTGAAATCAGAGCTTGGCGTGAAGAGCACCTTAATGCCTTTGATTTTTTCCGTGTTGAACTCCTTTTCGGTATCCGTTCCCTCGCTGGAAAAAGACAGCCTGAAAGTCCCGAAATCTCCCAGCTGAACGCTGTTTCCCTTAATCAGTTCCTGAGGCAGAAGCTCTACCAAATTTTGTAGGACATTCGCTACATCTCCTGCTGTAAGAGAAGAACGGCCAGAAATCTGCGTTGCCAAATTCTTCTGCGTAATAGTCCCAGATTTCACTGGATTAGCATACCATTTTTTAGGGTCTGCTGGTTTAGCAGGGTTTCCCTTTTGAATCAGTTTGTATTTCATCTTTTTAAAATTTAAACTATATCCAAAGGTAAGAGTTTTTCCGTAAGCCTCCAAATTTTTCTCCATCAGCCTCGAAGAAAATTTCCGTAAGCCTTGCGCAAATCTTCCGTAAGTCTCCAATTTTTTCTCCGTAAGCCTTGAAAAAAATTTTAGTAACGCTTTTACAATAGTTACATATTTGGTGCGTTTCTCTACTCAAATGACATATCAGACAAAACATATAATGTCTCACGAACAACCTTTCCCTTAATAGGAGAAAATAAAGTCTGGTAAAAAACTATAGTGTCGCCTTTTATTTCGCCCTGCTCTCTAAAATAAGTTCCCTGCTGGGAACATACAAAATACTCTATCTTTATCTTTCCGCCCTCTGCCCTCCAATAGCCAATGTTCCTTGCATTTTCCCATTTTTTATTTTCAACATCGGACTCTTTCAGTGCGTATCCATCTCTGGAATAGAAATACATTAATCTCCCATCAGGGTAAAAACCTATACCAAACCCCACCAAATATTGGTTAATATAAACTCTATTATAAGTCAGTTTATCCGTTTCTTTAAATGGAGTTTTGAGCAGTTTAAACTTCGGATGCTTTGGTCTGCACATTCCATCCGCTATACGCCCTTGTTGTATCAAAAAGCAAGAGTTACACAATAACGCCCCAACAAATAATAATGCTAATTTTTTCATATTTAAATTCACTTCTGGATTACAAACAAATCTCCCTTTTCCTAAGACTATTTATCTCTCTCTTATAATTTCTTTTCATTTTCTTACAAAATTAAAATTTTATTCAAACCAAAGTCTATTTTCTATTCCTCTTTTCTCTCTTGCTCCTCAAAAAAGACATCATTTATAGAATATAAAGCTTCGCTTCTCACTTCCTCTTGTTAGAGTTTCTTTTCTCCTTTTTCTTAAATACACCTCCAACAAATAAAAACATTCTTCCCTTTCTACTCCAGATACCATTAAAAACGCAAAAACCTCTTTTTCTATCGTTTGATAAAAAAAGAGGTTCAAAAATA
>CALHQK010000013.1 GCA_938037185.1 uncultured Riemerella sp. | reverse complement strand
CAACTCTTGGAGACATTGATGCTCTTGCAGAATTGAAAAAGAAAATGGACGGAGGAAAATAATCCATCCCATTTCTAAATACAAAAATCCCGCTTGCTAAAAACAGCAGCGGGATTTTTATTTGAAATAGCTATAATTTATGACAGGATAAGTAGTTTTTCTAATGGGGCAGGAGTTTCAAAATATTGATAATTAAATTTATAAAATGCTTTATTCTTTTATTTAATTTTAATTAAATTTGTCAGAATATATTTTTGAATTAACTAATGTTAGAAAGAAAAAAAGTAGAAGAATTTTTTAAAAAAGTAGGAATAGAGGAATTGGTAACCAATCTACAAATCATTGAAAATGATGTCTATATAGATATGGTAGCCCATTCTCCAGCTATGCACGAGAAGAAAAAACTAGAAACAGCCATAAAAGAGGCGTTTTCCAAGGAATTTAATAATCAATATCTATTAAAGCTCAAAATTTCTTCTCCAGAAACCAAACCAAAGCCAAATATCAGAGGAAAAGAAATACAAGGCGTAAAAAACATCATTGTCATAGCATCAGGAAAAGGAGGCGTAGGCAAATCTACTGTGACAACTAATTTAGCAGTAACTTTATCAAAAATGGGCTTCAAAGTAGGGCTTTTGGATGCGGATATATATGGTCCATCTATTCCTACAATGTTCAATACTGAAGGTGGTAAGCCAAGTTCCATTCAAATCGAAGGGAAACACTTTATGAAACCCATAGAGCAGTACGGAATAAAAATGCTGTCCATTGGGTATTTTTCGGGAGCAAATAAAGCCGTGGTTTGGCGAGGGCCTATGGCAGGGAAAGCCCTTCATCAGATGATTCGTGATACGGACTGGGGAGAGTTGGATTTTCTACTTATAGACCTTCCTCCTGGAACGGGGGATATACATCTATCTGTAGTTCAGGAACTTCCTGTTACGGGGGCGGTTATTGTAAGTACGCCTCAGCATGTGGCTCTGGCAGATGTGAGAAGAGGAATTGCAATGTTCCAGATGGAAAGCATCAATATCCCTGTTTTAGGCCTTGTGGAGAATATGGCATATTTTATTCCAGAAGAGCTTCCAGATAATAAATATTATATCTTTGGGAAAGAAGGCGCCCAAAATTTAGCAAAAGATTTAGGAATTCCTGTTTTGGGAGAAATTCCTTTAATACAAGGAATAAGAGAAGCAGGAGACACAGGAAAGCCAGCTGCACTGAATGATGGGACTAAAATATCAGAAATCTACACAGAAATCACGAGAAATATGATAGAAAGCCTTATAGAAAGAAATAAAAATCTCCCTCCGACAGAGGCTGTTAAAATTACCACAATGGCAGGTTGTTCAACTAAAAAATAAGTAAAATCCTCATGGAAGAAAGCATAGAAACGAAAGTAAAAAAAGCATTGGAAAGCATCAGGCCGTTTTTGAATAATGATGGCGGTGATATAGAATTAGTAGAAATAAAAGACAATAAAGTGTATGTCAGACTTTTAGGAAACTGCTCTGGCTGTCACATTAGTAATTCTACTATAAAATTAGGCGTGGAAACCACTGTAAAACAGCATGTCCCAAGCATAGAAAGCGTGGTAAATATAGAATGATTTTTTTAGGTGAATATTATTAGGTTTAAGGCAAAAAAAGCCTTAAATTTGCTCAATATATAAATTATTTTACATCATATTATTATGGAACAGTACAATGTAGAGCAAGAAATTCAAAAATTTGTTGCTGGGGTTGAAGCAAGAAACCCAAATGAAACTGAGTTTATTCAGGCAGTAAAGGAAGTTGCTGCAACAGTAATTCCTTTCATCGCGACTAAAAAACAGTACCAAGGCAAAATGCTTTTGGAAAGAATGGCTGAGCCAGAGAGAACGATTATTTTCAGAGTTCCTTGGGTAGATGACAAAGGACAAATCCAAGTAAACAGAGGCTACAGAGTACAGATGAACTCTGCTATCGGGCCATACAAAGGAGGAATTCGTTTTCACCCTTCTGTGAATTTGAGCATCCTTAAATTCTTGGCGTTTGAGCAGACTTTCAAAAATTCCTTGACTACACTTCCAATGGGTGGTGGTAAAGGTGGTTCTGATTTTGATCCAAGTGGAAAATCAGACAACGAAATCATGAGATTCTGCCAGTCTTTCGCAACGGAATTGGCTAAACATATCGGTCCTGATACGGATGTACCTGCTGGTGATATCGGTGTAGGAGCTAGAGAAGTAGGCTACATGTTCGGACAATATAAAAGATTGAGAAATGAATTCACAGGAGTATTGACAGGAAAAGGTCTTTCTTTCGGTGGTTCATTGA
Source organism: uncultured Riemerella sp. (assembly GCA_938037185.1). GTDB lineage: Bacteria > Bacteroidota > Bacteroidia > Flavobacteriales > Weeksellaceae > JABCPE02. Next base: position 1,786 of record CALHQK010000013.1, on the reverse strand, counting down.
TCAGACCAGAAGCTACTGGTTTCGGAGTTGTATATTTTGCTGAAGAAATGCTTAAAACTAAAGGAGAAAGCATCAAAGGTAAAATCGTGACTGTATCAGGTTTCGGAAATGTGGCTTGGGGAGTTGTTAAAAAAGTAAATGATTTAGGAGGTAAAGTAGTAACTATCTCTGGTCCTGATGGATATGTATATGATGAAGAAGGAGTAAGCGGAGATAAAATTGACTTCTTACTAGAACTAAGAGCTAGCGGAAACAACAGAGCTGAAGATTATGTTAAAAAATATCCAAATGCTAAATTCTTCGCTGGAAAACGCCCTTGGGAAGTGAAATGTGATGTAGCTATCCCTGCTGCTACTCAAAACGAGCTGAACATAGAAGATGCTAAAAACTTGGTGGCAAACGGATGTAAGTGTGTAACTGAGGCTGCGAACATGCCTTGTACATTAGAAGCAATGGAGCTGTTCTTGGAAAATAAATTATTATTCTCTCCAGGGAAAGCATCTAACGCTGGTGGAGTAGCGACATCTGGTTTAGAGATGACACAGAACTCTATCCGTTTGAGCTGGTCTGCAGAAGAAGTAGACGAAAAACTACAAACGATCATGAGAGGAATCCATGAAGTATGTAGAAAATACGGAAAAGAAGAAGATGGATATGTAAACTATGTAAAAGGAGCGAACATCGCAGGTTTCGTAAAAGTTGCTGATGCTATGCTTGCGCAAGGAGTAGTTTAATCTCTCTTTCAATAAAAAAGAAAAGCCTTCAAAATTTTGAAGGCTTTTTTATTTACTTGATGTTTCTTGATTTTTTGATTTCCTCTATTCTTTCTTTGAATTCCTCCGTTCTTTCAGGATGTTTTTCTTGAAGAATTTTGTACGCTTGGATGGCCTTGGTGTAGAGTTTTTGTTCTACATAAAGCTGAGCAAGTGTTTCTGTCATTAGGTGGGAAATATCATTGCTCTTTTCTTTCACAATAAAATCAACATCTTCTTTTATCGGAGAGATTTTTGGATTGTTTTCTATGAACTTGTCAATGATTGCAGCTTTTTTGTCTTGTTCAGAAGGAGTAACGATTTCTGAACGGTCTATTTTTAGCCAGCTTTTCCAAGTGCTGATGAATGAAGTTACATTGCTATTAGAAGCTGGTTTCACTACTTCTGAAACTTTTTCTAATTCTGTTTTTGGTTTTTCGCTGTTTGCTACTACTTCTTCCGTTGCAGAAACATTTTCTTCTTCTTGAACAGGTTTATTTTTAGAAGAATAGAAATCTACAGGATTTTTATAAACTTCCACTGGCTCATCCTTTTCAGTGTTTTTTGTTTCAATAGGTTTTTGATAAATATCCACAGGAGAATGGGCTGGTTTTTGCTCTCCTTGTGTATCAGAAACCGCTATTTTAGAAGCATAAAAATCAATGTTTGTTCCTCTTGTTTCGTTTTCAGTTGAACTTTCTGAAGCTGTTTTAACTGAATAATGATCTTCTTTTAGCGCAGGAGTTTCCTCTACGAAACCAGTTTGTTTTCTAGCGTAAAAATCAATAGTTGTTTCCCTTTCTTTGTTTTCAGTTGAACTTTCCGAAGTTGTTTTAACTGAATGAAAATCTTCTTTTTGTACAGAAGTTTCCTCTATAGATTTAGTTTGCTTTTGAGCATAAAAATCAATCGTTGTTTCTTTTGTTTCATCTTCAGTTGAATTTTCCGAAGTTGTTTTAGCGGAATAAAAATCTTCTTTTGATGTAGGAACTTCCTCTACTGGTTCTGCTTGTTTTTTAGTATAAAAATCAACA
>CALHQK010000012.1 GCA_938037185.1 uncultured Riemerella sp. | reverse complement strand
AAAAAGCGACCTCTGAAAAGTCGCTAATATGAGTGGTTGTACCCCAGGCGGGACTACAGGCAGTAATTGACTATCAGTTACTTATATTTAATATTTTATTTTTGATACCACATTAGACACCACAGAAAAGAAATTAAATGTTTTTATACCCTTACAAGTTTTAATAATGTTTCAAAAGAATATAAAGCAGGGGTTCTGCCCGATGCAGGTTCTTTAACAATAATATATCCTTCTTTTATCAACTTTCTGATAATATTTCCAGCAGTGGCGGGAGGCATCTTAGTGTTGGAGATAAATTTATTATTTCTAAAAACGGGATAAGTAAAAATAAAATCAAGAACTTCCATGCTCCATTTTGAGGCCAATAATTCTGAAAAGTCATTTTTAAGTTTTTCATAAAGCGTTTTGATTTCCTCAGCTATTTTTAAATTATCTTCAGCTTGTTCTTTTACTGCTCTTAAGAAGAATTTAATCCAATTATTCCATATATTCTTTTCAGACACCTCCCTCATTAAATCTATATATTCTTCTTTGTGTATTTCAAAGTACTTACTGATATAGAAATGAGGTTGAGAAATAATCCCTGCTTTCCATAAATATAAAGTTATTAACATTCTTCCTATTCTTCCATTTCCATCTTTGAAAGGATGTAACGCTTCAAATTCAAGGTGCATTAGAGCAGTTTTAATAAGTGTTGGAATATCGCTTTCTTCTAAGAAATTAAACAATTTGTCTAATCCCTCAGATAGTTTTTCTGGGCTGATGGGTATAAATTGTATTTCTTTCTTAATTCTATCGGCAAGGTAATTTTGCTCTTTTTTAAATTCCCCAGGTGTTTTATCTGCTCCTCTGCCATAAGAAAGTAATTGCTGATGCATTTGTTTTATTAAACTAGTAGAAAACATATACCCATCATCTAAAGCACCTTGTGTGCTTTTAAGAGTTCTTTGGTAAAGTATAGTTTCTATAACTTCAGAACGCGTTTTTAGATCAGTATTATTTTCGCTGTCTGCTTCATATTGCAAGATTTCATCTATTGTACTAATAGTCCCTTCAATACGAGATGAAATTACGGCTTCTTGATTCCTAAGAGGGGCAAGTAGTATTTCGTTGTTATGTAAGTTTTTCAGCATTTGGTCGAATCTCGCCAACACTTCTGTAGCCTCTAATAATTCTTTGATAAAAGAACCATAATCAACAGAATTAGGAGGAAACTTATCGTAATGATATTGTACTGCGTTACTTAAATTATAATCCATTTTTACTTATATACTTGCAAAAGTATAAAATAATATACAAAAACGGATATTTGTTTACGAGATTTTATCGTAAATTGTTCACAAATGGATTTGATTACAATTTTTGAATACAAAGTTATTTGTTTACAGGATTTCGTTATAAATTGTTCACAAATGGATTTGATTACAATTTTTGAATACTAAGCCATTTATATATAAACAGTCCATAAATCATTTTATAATCTTATGTAATATAAGCTATAATTTATTCAATGATTACTTATTTTTGTAAAAATAAAATGGAAAGTCTTTTTATGTTTTGATAAAAAAATTGTATATATTTGCAAGGACATCAACGACATAAAAAGTGTAAACTTTTTTGCTTTGTTCAAGTAGAACGACCAATTTTATTACAAGAGTAAAGGCAAAACAAGTTGGCACACTTACTATACATAGTGAGTGGCTTTCCATTGTTTTTATTACTCTTAGGTTTTGGTCGACCTTACTGAACAAAAGCGTGGAAAAGCCCCTCGCTTTTTTTGTTGGTTTTTATCATATAAATTAATTGTAAAAACCCAAGACCATGAATGAGTTATTTATACAGCATGTAAAGTCAGTAGTGCATTCTCTTTTAGACCATGTAATAGAAGGAGATACATCCCGTTCTGAAATTATGGCTATACTCAATAATGCATATGAGATGGCATATATTAATGGAACAACAAATAGAATATGTAAGTTTAGTACAGTATCAGGAAACTCTGATTTCAAAAATATTTCAAGCAGTTTTAATTTTAGGAGTGGTATAGAAATGAAGATATTAAATGGTTGCGACTTGCAACCAGAAGAAATATTTTTATTAAGTTCTGTTATTATAGATAATCCTCAGATAGTAAGAACATTAATAACATTGGGATTTGACACTTTCCGAATTAAAAATTCTTATAGCAATGAGTTTATTGACTTAAATCTTACAGAATACACCAATGGACTTTATTTGGAAGGAGACAGCACATTTAAAAACATTTCATATCAACCCCAGGCAACTTTGCAGAATCAGCCTCAAAGGAACATAAGCCAAGAAAATGTAAAAACTGAAAGAAAAGGATTTAATCCCCAAAAGCTTTATGGTAAAAACTAAAAATAACCCGTAAAAAATACTCTATACTATTACTGAACTCATAAAAAGGCAAAAGCATAAAACTTTTAAAAACGAATCATTATGTTTAAAAAACCATTTTCATTCAAAGGAAGAATAAGAAGAACAGAATATGCAGTCACTCTCATTATAAATGCTTTTATTAGTAGTATTATAATGGCAATAGCGGGAGGGACGAGGGAAGGAGGAGTACTTATTTTATACGCTCCTTTCTGTTGGTTTGGATTGGCACAGGCAGTAAAACGATCACATGATTTAGATAATACAGGGTGGTATATTTTAATTCCATTTTATGGTTTTTGGTTGCTTTTTGCTGAAGGAACTAGGGGAAACAACAAATACGGAGAAGACCCCAAAGCTGTTGTAAGCAATAGAGCGGATTCATTTTCTCCGCCATATGTTTCTCCTCATAATAATATGCCCCAAAATGATTTCAGATATGATGGAGGGCATAATGGAAATGGTACACCAAACTATAACAACCAGCAACCTCCACGATATAGTCAGACAGCCCAGCAACCTCCTTATACAGATTCTAAAAAAGTAGGATTCCAAAAAGGGGATAACATTTATGGAAAGAGACATTAACTATTTTATAAACATAAAAAGAAAAAGTATGAAAAGAAAGTTATTATTATTTGGTGTAATGTTGTTTGTAAATGTACTAGTATTTTCACAACAACAACAATATATAGACCCACAGCCAAAACCACCTACATATGAAAATTCACTTCAGGAGACACATGTGCCTTCAGTAGGGAGTCAGTATATACCTGTTGGGGGAAGTGATCCACATTTCAGTCCTCCTATTGGAGATGGTAATTGGCTAAAAGACAGAGATTTGTCTGTTTATGAAGTAAAATCTGCAGTAAAACTACCAAAAGCAAAAGGAAATAATTATATAAATAATTCTGATAGTAATTGGATTCCAAAGGCAAGAGAAATGATGACCAAAAGCGTTGCTGGTAAGATAGAGATGTATAAAGAAGTCCCTATAAAAGAAACACATACTTTAACAGAGGATGGAACATGGAAACCTAAATACTCCTCTTATCAAGGAGGGGGAAATAATGAAGAGATGTTAATCAAAAATGCTCTACCCATAGCTTTTTTTATAGGAGTTTTTATTATTATTTTCATTATAGTTATTCGAACAATTAATAAGAGAAAAAGCAAACAAAATATAGCTGGGATGCAAAATATAATGGTTGATAGTATGGTTAGAAAAGGGTTCCACAGTAATCATATGGGGGGAATTTACGGCAAAAGACAATCAGAAAGTACTCCTTCATCAGCATCTCAGCATAAAAAAGGAAGCTTTAGTTATAATGGTGGTCATAATAAATATTAATTATAAACTTATTTAAAATGTACAATTTAGAAACTTTACAAATTAGCTCCACTAACCCATGTTTAATAGTTTATATGCTTGATCAGAGTGGTTCCATGGCAGATAATTTCTCAGGAGGGGGAAGTAAAGCACAAAAATTAGCAGAAAGTATCAATGAAATTATATTTGAGACGGGATTAAAATGCTATGATTCTAGTGGAACAATAAAAAATAGATTTGAGTTATCTGTCATAGGATATGGAGCCATTAGAAATGGTATAGAACCTGCGTGGGAAGGTAATCTTAGAGACCATTGGGTAGTGTCTATTTCGGATGTGTTTAATAATCCCATTAATAATATTACTAATAATCCTAATGAAAATCCAGTTTGGATTACTCCTAAAGCTGTTGGACAAACCCCAATGGCAGAGGCATTTGAGAATGTTTACAGAATTTGTGAAGCATGGATTAACTGGGGTAATCATAGAGATTGCCATCCACCAATTGTTATCAATATCACAGATGGAGAGGCAACAGATGGAGGGATGAACCAACAGAGGCTCATACAAGCAGTTAATAATTTGAAATCATTGCATACAAATTATGGAGGTGTGAATATTTTTAATATCCATATTTCAGGAAGTGATGGAGACAGCATATTGTTTCCTTCAAGTATGCAAAATTGGAATAACTATGCCCAGCTGCTTTTTGACCTCTCTACACCCTTAAATGATGATATGATAAAGAATGCAAGAGCTATGAATTATGATGTAAAGCAGGGAGCAAAAGGCTATGTTTTCAATGGTAATGCTAAGCATCTTATGGATTTCTTAAATATAGGCAGTCAGTTGGTATAATGAAAATAAGAACTTTACAAATACACAAACGCTCTGTTAATGGATTTAGTGATATACAAGATAAATATTACTATAACAGGGAAAAAGGAGTTTTTGCTATTTCAGATGGTGCAACACAAGGCTTTAAATCTGAAATTTGGGCAGAAATACTGGTTAATAATTTTGTTCAGCATCCTGAATTTGAGGTAGAAAAACTCTTGATAGATTTAGAGAAATATGCACAGGATTTTTCAGAAATAAAATTTGAACCTAATCCTAATTCAGCTTTAAGAATGCTGGAACTCCGCAAAATAGCTGATGGAAGTTATGCTACATTTATAGGGATTGAAGTAGGAAAAGACACTTTAAGATATGTTTCTTCTGGAGATGTGTGTGGTTTTGTAAAAACAACAGATGGATTACAATCTTTTCCCTTTTCAAATGTAGAAGAGTTGGACAGAGACAAAGGTTTTCTATCCACCACGAGGCTTCTTAATCATCAAGTAAAACCAGAGCAGTTCAAGTCAGGCAAATTATCTATTAAAGAAAATGACAAGATTATATTGATGACAGATGCTGTTGCAAGACTGACATTAAGAGATAACAATATTATAGATAAAATTCTACATTTAGAAGATTTTGAAAGTTTTAAGGATTATATTATTTCAGAATGGGAAGCCAAAAGGCTAGAAGAAGATGATATAACGATATGTGTTATAGAGCCTAATGCCAAATCTGAAGAACAAAATATATACCCTCCAAGAGATTTTACTTTCCCTAAGGTAGAAACACCAATCATTGATATTAATTTTAATAATGATTTTAAAGATAAAAGCATGGAAGGAATAAAAAAACATTTGTATGAGCAGGATATAATTATATCTGATTTACAGAAAAAGTATAGAGTGTTAGAGAAAATATTGGGATGCACTATAATTATACTCGTGCTTTTCATTCTTGGTATAGGATATTTATTATATAATGGTAAGATCCCAAAAAGAATTAATATTAAAGAAAAGGCTTTGATAGAAAAACCTCCAGTTAAATTAGAAGAAAATATAGATACTATAAAAACGGACACAAAATGAACTATCCTCTTATCTCAGAATATGAAATTGAAATTAGAAAAAATGGTTCTTCTATTCTGAATCTTCCAGATACTTATGAGTTTATACCAAGTAAAACTTCCCCGATTAAGATTTTTAGTTTTGGGTCAGGAGCATTTGCAGGAATTTTTAAAATTAGAAATTTAAAATCAGGGAAAGAGTATGCTTTAAGATGCTTTTTAAGTGGAGGGAAACAGGAAAATATCAACAGAATAGAGGTTATTTCCAATTACTTAGAAAACTTTTCTGTAGATTGGCTTTGTAAAAATACACTCCATAAAGAAGGTATTAAAATAAAAGGTAACCTATATCCTATTATACTTTTAGAATGGTCTCATGGTCAGAAACTTAATGATTATGTATCTTTTATTATTAATGATAATCAGAAAATATCAGAATTACAAAATAAGCTGGTAGAGCTAAGTCATGATTTAGAAGCAAAAGACATAGCTCATGGAGATATTCAGTCAGGAAATGTTTTAGTGGAACAAACCAATAGTGGGGGCATAAAACTAAAATTAGTAGATTATGATGCTATGTATATTCCTACACTTAAAGGAGAACAAGCAATAGAAAAAGGACATTCCTCTTTTCAGCATCCTAAAAGAAATATGTCAGATTACAACCCCTTGATAGATAGATTTTCTTTTTGGTTGTTATTAACCTCATTAGAAGCATTGAAATATGATAAAACTCTTTGGAATAAAGATTTAAGAGGAGGATTTAATGATGAGGATAATTTTTTATTTAAATCAAAGGATTTATCAAATCCACAATCATCAGAATTGGTTAGAAGATTGAGAAATATAAATGAAAGGTCATTAAATTTTTATCTTGATAATCTGTTGGGTAACATGAGTTCTCCTGATAGAGAGAGAGTTAATGTTTATGCAGGGGAACATAATATTGAAATTAAAAGAGAGAAACATATAACCAACCCTACTCAATCAGATATAGAGGGAATAAAAGAAATACCTGCTGAATCAACAAAAGGGAGTATTTCTCTGTCTAAGCAATCCCCAGTTGATAATTTTAAATTCATTATAAAATCAGTTCCCCAAGGAGTAGAGGTGTATTACACATCAGTTGTAGCGAGTAATTTTTTGGGGAAAACACCTATAGAGCTGGACATTAATCAGTATTCTTCTAAGAGAATAATTTTGGTAGACAGTGGAAAAACCAAATCTTTCTACTTAAATAAGAATCAGAAAGAATATGAAATAAGATTAGATGATATTGATAATGGTTATCAAAATAATCATACTGAAATATTTGAACAAGAAAATAAGCGAGAGGAGAGCAATCCTGTCCCCTCTGTCTCTATCAGGAGCAAAATTTCAGAATACTTTAATACTTTTTTTGTTATCATTGTACTATTATTGATTCTTCTGTTATTTTATTGGGTCTTTTCATTTAATATTTCAAGTAACCATCAAGTATCTAATAATAACGATACTAGAGAGAATATAAAGGATAGTGAAGAAATCCCAATGGACACTATTGCAACAGAGTTACCCCAAAATACTAACACTCAAAAGCCTTTGATACTTACTGATACAGTCGGCGTGTCAAAAGAAGATCCAGAGCATGAATCACTAGAATATAATGATTATTATAAAGAGTACCTAAGCAGATATTTTGAAGATTTATCTAACGGAGGAAATTTAGATGTATATTTTGCAGATGTAGTTGAGTTTTTTATTGATTATAAAACCCCCAAAGATAAATATACAATAACGAGAGGTATAAAAGAATATAATTCTAAATTTCAATATCTAAAATATGATTTATTAGAATCAAAAATTGTGAGGAAACATGGAGATGATATTATAGTTCTTATTAAAATAAAAATAGAATTAGAAAAAGATTATTCGTATAAAACACTTTATCAAAAATACTATTACTATATAGATACTAATAAAGATAAAATCTATGGAGTTAAAAAGGGATAGGTATAGGGGGCTATCTACTATCCCCAAATGCCCCCAAAACCAGACCAATCTTTTTGGTATCCCCCAGCTATTATATTGATAAAAAATTAGGTAGATTAATTACCCATTTAAGTAATGATTATAAA
>CALHQK010000011.1 GCA_938037185.1 uncultured Riemerella sp. | reverse complement strand
GTTTGATTTTCTTTAGATGAACTTCAAAAATTTCTTTTCGTTCGTGGACTTCAGGCAGGTCTACATAAATTTCCCTGTCAAATCTTCCCGCTCTTAGGAGAGCCTTGTCCAAGATGTCTGCACGGTTGGTAGCCGCCATCACGATTACATTGGTATCCGTTCCGAAACCATCCATCTCTGTAAGGAGTTGGTTTAGAGTGTTTTCTCTTTCGTCGTTTCCAGCATTGAAATTGCTCTTGCTTCTTGCTTTACCAATGGCATCAATTTCATCAATAAATATAATTGCAGGAGATTTTGCTTTTGCTTGGGCAAATAAATCGCGCACACGAGAAGCTCCCACGCCTACGAACATTTCTACAAAATCAGACCCAGAAAGCGAGAAGAAAGGAACTTTTGCCTCTCCTGCCACCGCTTTTGCAAGAAGGGTTTTTCCTGTTCCTGGAGGGCCTACTAGCAGGACTCCTTTAGGGATTTTGCCACCTAATTTAGTATATTTTTCAGCATTTTTAAGGAAATCTACAACTTCCTGCACTTCTTCTTTTGCTCCTTCGAGACCAGCTACATCTTTAAAGGTGATGACAGGATCTTTTTCATTGATAAGTCTTGCTTTTGACCTGCCAATGTTGAAAATTTGCCCGCCACCGCCGCCGCTACCCATTCTGCGGAAGATGAAGTAGTAAAGTAGGGCACTGAAAGCAATCCACATTCCCATAGTAAGTAGTGAGCTTTTCAGCTGGGAGCCGGAATCTCCAAAATTAATTACTGTTTTAATCTGAGGATTGGACTTTTTTACCTCATAAAATCTTTCTTGGAGGTATTTAAGGTCACCGTAGGATAAACTTAAATCTGCTTCTGCACTTTGTGAAAAAGGAAGCAGAATGTCTTGGCTATTGTTTTTCTTTCTTGCCTCAGAAGTTAGAAAAATATCTGCTTTGTGGGTATCTCGAAAAACTTTTATTTCTTTTACTTTTCCTTCCTGCATTAGACCAAAGAAAGTATCTTCATCTATGGGTTTTGCAGATGATGAAGAGCCTAACAGCGGGTAAAATAATACTCCCAATGCTATTAGGATAACTAAGTAAAACCAGTTAAAACCACCTTTATTATTCATATAAATTATTTAAAAGTAAAGTTATTATTTTCATCTATTGAAGTGATTTGCGCATCGCTCCAAAGGTCTTCTAAATCATAAAATTCGCGAATATGTTTCTGGAAAATATGCACCACAACGGATATATAGTCTACCAAAATCCACATTGCATTTTCTGTTCCTTCTACATGCCATGGGCGGTTTTTTAGTTCGTTTCTTACTTTTTTTTCTATATTTCCGGCTATGGCATTTACCTGTGTGTTAGAGTTTGCACTACAAATAATGAAGTAATCCGCGGCACTATTTTCTATTTTAGTAAGGTCTAACAGCTTGATATCCTCTCCTTTAGTATCTTGGATTGCTTCAATGATTTTTTCTATCAATAGCTTTTTTTCTATATATTCTTCCATTCAGTTTTAAATTATGTTAGATTGCAAATTTATTCTTTTTTAATGAATATAAATAATTCTTTTTATATTTATCCTTTATTTTGAATGATGAATCAAATTTTTTATACAAAAAAATGCAGTTCTACCAATGATGAAATCATCCATTATCTGCCAAAATTAAAAAAGATAGAGGATGAGTGGATTACGCTCTATACTTTTGACCAAACCAATGGGAGAGGGCAGTATGGCAACATATGGAGAATTGCTCCGAACGAGAATCTTGCTTTTTCTATGGCTTTTCATCAGCGAAAAATTTTGATTTCCGATAATCTCCTCAATTTTCATACCGCAAATATTTTGAGAGATTTTATTGCCAAAAAGACAGAAACGGAAGTTAAAGTAAAATGGCCGAATGATATTATCCTTCAAAACAAAAAAATATCAGGGATGCTCATTGAAAGAAAGCGTGTGAATGGCGAAATATTTATTATCATCGGTATAGGAATCAATATTTTACAAGAATCTTTTGAGAATTTTCCTAAGGCAGGTTCTATTTTTACACAGACAAACCAGAGGTTTGACTTAAATAAATGGGCGCTTGAAATGAATGCTTATTTCATGGAAAGGCTTTTTAATCCTCCTTTATCTGAGCAGATTTTGGATATTTATAATCAAAATTTATTTAGAAAAGACATAATTTCTGTTTTTGAAATTAATAAAACGCGACAAAATGGCATCATAAAAAATGCAGATGAAAAAGGCTTCCTCTGGGTTGATTTGGAAAAAGATGGGCTAAAAAAATTCTATCATAAAGAAATAGAGCTTTTATACTGACTATTCATTAGCTCTTTTGAAATAAAGATATCCCGCCAAAGCACCAAAGAATATGTTGGGTATCCACATAGCGAATAAAGGAGAAATAACTTGGTTTGAGGAAATAACTTTTAATACTTCAAATGAAAAAATGAATGCAAAAGCAATCGCAATTCCAATGGCCAAATTTAGTCCGAGCCCGCCTCGTTTTTTCTGTGAAGATAGGGAAAGAGCAAGAAAAGTAAGGATGAATATAGATATAGGCATGGATGTCCTCTGGTGGAGCTCATTTAGGTACATGTTCAGGTTTTTATTGCCTCGGATTTTTTCTCTTTCTATAAATTTTATCAGTTTAGGAGTATTTTTGCTTTCGGCTTGAAGGTCATTTGGGAAAAGCTCTTCGGGGCTTAGCTTGAAATCCTGATTTTTTTTATTTCCGCTTCCTAAAATCTCGGAATTGTCCTTTCTAACAGTTTTTTCAAGATAATTCCGCAGAACAAACAGCTTACTTTTTTCGTCCCATTCTACTTCATCGGCAATGATTTGATAGACAATGTTTTGCTGTTTGTCAAACTTCTGATACATATATCCAGAACCTCTTTTGTTTTTTTGATGATAATTGTTAATAAAAATATATTCTGTCGGCGAAAACTGAGTTGAAATCGTTGTGTATTCTGTGTATTTTTCTCGGTTTTGCGTGTTGTAAGTGTAGATAATCAGTTCGTTTTTCTTTTCATTAGCCCAAGGCAGAATAAAATGATTGGTAATCAATGTAGAAATAACCAAAAAAAAAGCACTATAGAGATAAGGTCTCGCAAATCTATGGAAGCTTGCTCCACCGCTTATTATTGCTACAATCTCTGTGTTATTTGCCATCTGTGAAGTAAATAAAATAATGGAAACAAAAACCAAAATAGACATAAAAGTAATGATCAGAGACAGCATCCAATAAGGATAAAAGTGGATGAGAAAATAGCTCACAGTAAAGCCATTGCCCTCTATTCTTGGTGTTTTAGACTGGATGTCTATTACAACTACAATAATAGACAGCAGTAAAAGCATAAAAGTAAGAGTGCCTATGTATTTTTTTATAATATATCTATCTAAAATCTTCACTTTTTACAATCTTTGTTTCAGCTGAGGTATTATTTGGTCTTTCCATTCATAGAAGTCTCCAGCAAGAATATGCTCTCTGGCAGTTCTTACCAAATCTAAATAAAACGCCAAGTTGTGAATGGAAGCAATCTGTTTTGCTAAATATTCTTTCGCTACGAAAAGATGTCTTACATAGGCCTTGCTGTATTCTCTATCCACGAAACTTGTCCCAAATTCATCCAATGGCGAAAAATCATCTTTCCATTTTTGATTTTTCATGTTCATCACGCCATTCCAAGTGAAAAGCATAGCGTTTCTGGCATTTCGTGTCGGCATTACGCAGTCCATCATATCAATTCCCAGCCCGATGCTTTCTAAGATATTCCAAGGCGTCCCAACGCCCATTAGATATCGCGGTTTTTCTTTTGGGAGGATGTCTGTAACGATGTCTGTAATTTCGTACATTATTTCTTCTGGTTCTCCTACAGAAAGCCCACCGATAGCATTTCCTGCGGCTCCTGCTTCTGAGATGACTTCCGCAGAGATTTTTCTAAGGTCATGATAAACAGAGCCTTGAACAATAGGGAATAAATTCTGCTGATGTCCATAAAGTTCTTTATTTGCTGATGTCCAGTCAATACATCTTTTCAGCCAGCGGTGCGTAAGCTCCATGGATTCTTTGGCTTGGTTGTATTCGCATGGATAAGGAGTACATTCATCAAAGGCCATGAAGATATCTGCTCCTATTTGTCGCTGGATTTCCATTGATTTTTCAGGAGAGATAAAATGATAGCTTCCGTCTATATGGGATTTGAATTTCACGCCTTCTTCGGTCATTTTTCTGCTTGCAGCCAGAGAAAACACCTGATAGCCGCCGCTATCGGTAAGAATAGGTCTGTCCCAGTTCATGAACTGATGCAGTCCGCCAGCTTTCTGCATAATCTCCATTCCTGGGCGGAGATACAGATGGTAGGTGTTTCCTAAAATGATTTGTGCTTTTATATCTTCTCTCAACTCGTGCTGGTGAACGGTTTTTACACTTGCCACAGTTCCCACAGGCATGAAAATAGGAGTTTGTATTTCTCCGTGGTCTGTGGTTATTTTCCCTGCGCGGGCTTTTCCAGTGGTGTTTTTTTCAACCTCAAAAAATTTCTTCATAAAGTTATATTTATTTAACGGAGGAGCTTTCCATATTATTTTTTTTAATAAACTCCTTCATTTTGGGGTCTTTTGATATGATTATTTCCTTTGCTTTTTTATAAATATCTTCTAATGCATCTGGTGTGCGGAGGTAGTAAGCATGGCTTTCTCTGAAAGCAGCAGCATTGGATTTATGTTTTTTAAAAACAAAAGTATTAATGTTTTCTACATCAATATTTTGCTGGGAATCCACAAAAAAAAACTGCTCATAAATAGCCAAATCTACGATGATTTCTGCCATTTCATCTTTGCTCAGAAGATTTTTAGGTTTTTCTGAACCGCAAGAAAACAAAAAAACTAAAAAAAACAGAAAAATTATTCTTTTCATTTATAAAGTCCCAAATAATGCTTTTAATTTTAATTTGATAACTCCAAACACGGCTTCCGTGATGATACCGCCGTTCATCTTGGATTCTCCCTGTGTTCTGTCTGTAAAAATAATCGGAATTTCTACTAAATTCAACCCTTTTTTGAATGCCCGATATTTCATTTCAACCTGAAAACCATAGCCTTTTAGTCTAATTTTGTCTAAACCAATGTTTTCCAATGCTTTTCTTGAAAAACAAATAAAACCTGCCGTGGTATCATGAACGGGAATTCCTAAAATAAACCTCACATATTTAGATGCGAAATAAGACAGCAGAACCCTGCTCATCGGCCAGTTGACTACATTTACCCCCTTGCAGTATCTAGAACCGATTACCACATCGGCTTTTTGGCAGGCTTCTAATAATTTTGGCAAATCATTAGGATTGTGCGAAAAATCTGCATCCATTTCAAAAATATAGTCATAGTTATTTTGCAATGCCCACCAAAACCCGTGAATATAGGCTTTTCCCAAACCATCTTTGACCTTTCTTATGCTCAGGTGCAGATGGTGGGGAAACTCAGACTGCATGGCTTTTACAATCTCTGCAGTGCCATCTGGCGAGGAGTCATCCACTACCAAAATGTGAAAATCCTGCTCCAATGAAAATATTGCCGAAATAATATCTCGGATATTTTCTTTTTCATTATAAGTAGGAATAATAACTAACTTTTTCATTTGGTATAGAGTGCAAAGATAATCTTTTTTAAAACTTCAGGTTTAAAAATAATTTAAAACCTTATTTTTGTTGAAAATTTTTAGGAGTGGTTAGAATTGTTGAAAACCATGATTGGGTTATTTTTACTCTATTGGGTATTGGTTTTGTTTATATCATTATGCTGAACTGGCTTCAGCGCGGAGAGTCTTTGCTGGATTTTCTTTTTCAGGAATATTCGGGTGGGCAGAATAATATTTTGAACTGGAGTATCATCAGCATTGTTTTTTGTGTTGTTTTTTCGGTTTTGTTTTCGCAGTATATTCCTGTTATTCCGCCATATATCGCTGAAATGGAGGCTAATGGTTTTGTTCTCAATAAAATAGGAATGATGATTATATTGCTGCTGTTATTTTATTTGTTGAGAGCGTTGGTTACTTTGTTGTTTTTCAGTGCAATAGGACAGGTTAAGAAATTCTTGGTTTTAGCTTTTGCGGCACAGCGGTTTTATTTTGTAGAGTCTTTGCTGCTGGTGTTTTTGTGTCTGGCGCATTATTATTATGTTACAGATAAAGGAGATGCGTATATTTATTATGCTTTTTTTATGTTGGTATTTTTTGTAGGGAAGAATGTTTTTTATTTTCTTCACAGAGAGAAGCCACTGCCGGAAGAATGGTATTATAAAATTTTGTATATTTGCGGACTTCAAATTTTGCCTGTGTTGGCAATTTGGAAGTTTATATTTATATAAAATTTTAGATTAAGAATGAAAATAAAATCAATATTGGTTTCACAGCCAGCACCTAATATAGAATCTTCTCCTTATGCAGAGATAGCAAAAAAGGAGAAAGTTAGGTTTGATTTTAGGTCTTTTATCCATGTTGCAGGTGTTGATGCAAGAGAGTTTAGACAGCAGAAGATAGATATTTCGCAGTATACAGGGGTTATATTTACCAGCAGAGGAGCTATAGACCACTATTTCAGGTTAGCAGAAGAACTGCGTTTCCAAGTGCCGAATGAAATGAGGTATGTATGCCAGTCTGAGGCTGTAGCAAACTACCTGCAGAAGCATATTGTTTATAGAAAGAGAAAGATAAGTTTCGGCGAAAAAACAGTGAGTGATATGCTGCCATTGTTTAAGAAATATCCGGATGAAAAATACCTTCTCCCATGTTCCGATGTAATGGGGGAGGATATTCCTAATGTGCTGAATAAAGCAGGAATAGACTGGACAAAAGCAGTAATGTATAAAACTGTAAGCAGTGATATTTCTGATTTGAAACTGAAAGACTATGATATGATGGTTTTTTTCAGTCCTCAGGGGATAAAATCTTTATTTAGAAATTTTGAAGACTTTAAACAAGACGGAATGAAAATAGGCGTGTTTGGAGTGGGAACACAACAAGCTGCTGAAGAAGCAGGCTTAAGAGTAGATGTGATGGCGCCAACAAAAGAAACGCCCTCTATGACTATGGCGATAGAAAAATATATCCAAAAAACAAATAAATAGCGAAATTTTTAGTTAAAACCGATTATTTTATTTGTGCTATTCTATTTCCTATGAAATGGGGATAAAGGATGACTAAACAAATGCTTTCAAATAATGAAAAACCTTCGCACAACAGAGTATAAAGTTCTCTTTTACAGATTGTTTTTAGTATATCTGTTTTATTTTTTTGCACGCCTTACTTTTTACGCATTTAATAAGGAATATCTTTCCGTTTCGGGGGTTGGAGATTTTTTTCGATTAGCTTTCTATGGGCTTCTTTTTGATACGACAGCCATTATTTATATTAATTTATTGTTTATTTTCCTGAGCATAATTCCAATCCTTATCAATACGAAACCCAAATACCAAAAAGTGCTATTTTGGGTGTATTTTCTGTTTAATATTCCTGCTTATATGCTCAATTTTGTAGATACGGCATATTTTTCTTATAATAAAACGCGCCTTACTACTAATGACTGGGGACTGATTCAAAATGAAAACAACCCTATCGGCCTTTTGGGCGGGTTTTTAGTGCAGTATAAAATGATATTCTTAAGTTTCTTGCTTTTATGTGGATTATGGATTTTTCTTTATAGAAAGGTAGAAATTGCGGAACAGCGTATTCTTAATAGGAAAAAGTACTTTATTACTTCTATTCTTGTTATTGTGATGTTTGTACCTACCCTAATCTTCGGAATACGCGGAATGTCTTTTAAAAGAGGGGTTGTTCCACTTACTGTAATGGACGCCAATAAGTATGCAGAAGATATTTCTCAAGTAAATATTTTGCTAAATACTCCGTTCACTATTTTTCGTACAATGGGTAAAAATAAGGGGTTTCAAGAATACAAATTTACAACACAAGATTATATTACAGAGAACATTAAACCCATAAAGCAGTATAATCGTCAAGTTCTTGAAAAACCAAATGTTGTTCTGATTATTCTTGAAGGAATGGGAGCAGAGTATTTTGGAATAATGAACCAAAATACCAATATTCCTGATTATAAATCTTATACACCATTTTTGGATTCTTTAGCTCAGCAAGGTTTCTATTTCACAAATATCTATTCCAATAGTATCCATTCTATTGAGGGAATCTCTGCCGTAACAGCAGGTATGCCCACTTTTGAAAAGGCTTTTGTGCAGTCTGCTTATTCACAAAGAAAACTATCATCAGTTGCTAATATAGCACGAAAATTGGGCTACCAAACAATGTTTGCCCATGGAGCGACCAATGGTTCTATGAATTTTAACGGATTCACTAAACAGATAGGATATGAATCTTATTTGGGGCGCACAGAATTTAACGACGAGCATTTTTATAATGGAAGCTGGGGGATAGATGATGAACCCTTTTTACAATATTTTGCTAAAGAAGTAAACAAAATGCGCAGTCCTTTTTTAGCAACGGTTTTCACGCTGTCTTCTCACGACCCATATACCGTGCCGGAGAAATATAAAAACCGCTTTAATAGAGGAGATATGCCAATGCATAATGTAGTGGAGTATACCGACTTTTCTATAAAAAAATTCTTTGAAACGGTACAAAAAGAAGAATGGTATCAGAATACTATCTTTGTCGTCATTTCTGACCATACCGTTGAAAATTTTTATGATTATTATAGACAAAAAATAGTACACCATAAAATACCCATTATCCTTTTTAGTCCTAATAAAAACCTTATTCCACAAGGGACCTCCGATGTGTTAGGACAGCAGATAGATATTTTTCCGACAATTGTTGATCTGATTGGCTACCAAAAACCCTTCCGCTCATGGGGGCGTAGTTTAATGTCTGATAAAAACGAGACGCCTCGTGCTTTTGTTACCAATACCAATTTTTACCAGCTTATTCAGGGTAATTACATTTATGTTTTGGATACTAAGGGAGAAACCATCGGTATCTATGATAAGGAAGATGTCAATCTTACTAAAAATCTTAAAAACAAACCGCTTAATAATGAAATGAAAAAAGGAGTTGCTGATATGCGGGCGTTTATGCAGGATTTTATGGATAGAATTATTAACGATAAGTTGGATAATCACTAAGAAAGTTGAACGGATTTACCATTAAATAAACAAAATATGAAAGCATTAGTCATCGGTGCTACGGGAGCGACAGGGAAGGAGTTGGTCGCGCAGCTTTTAGAAGATGAGGCTTTTACGGAGGTGCATATTTTCGTGCGCAGGGCTTATAATTATCAAAATCCCAAGCTATACACACATATTATTGATTTCGAAAAACCAGAAACATGGGCGGCTTTGCTTCATGGCGATGTGGCTTTCTCTTGTCTTGGGACTACTCTTGCACAAGCAGGAAGCAAAGAGGCGCAGTGGCGGG
>CALHQK010000010.1 GCA_938037185.1 uncultured Riemerella sp. | reverse complement strand
ATTCCCAAAAAATTCATTACTTGGTATTAAACCATCTTATTTTGTCACTTGCCCACTCCGGCATTTTCTTCCAGCCCTCTGGTGGGGCTTCTTTTATGCTGTCTGGGACTGGGTATTCTAATAGTATCTTAGATAAGTCTTCTCCTTCTACATATTTTACTAAAAATCTTTTATGAATAAGTTCTTCTGATTCTCCGTCTATAGTAGAACCATACCATAGTTTATTTCTAACATTATATTTATAATAAGAAATATCAGCTCCCTTTAGACGCTTACGATACTTATATATATATCCTATTGTATATCCTCCTTTTTCTCTTAATTTAGGTTCATTTATAAAAAAATCTTTTATAAATGTTCCTCCTCCCCATAGTCCTAATCCTATTAGAAAACATAAACCGATTTTATTTATTTTGTTCTTATCCACATTTATTTAGGATTTAAACCAAATCTTTATTTTTTATTTTGGGAACTGATTTTTAAAAATCGGACAGCAAGCAGTGTGGCAGAAATGGTAAGACCTATCCCAAAGGCTACCCACATACCATAAGCGCCCATTTCCATGGTTATGCAGAGGAAAAATCCTAATGGAAGCGTTACCACCCAGTAGGCGATGAATGTAATGACGCTTGGTATTTTTACATCTTGTAATCCGCGCAGACACGCCAAAGAAACCAGCTGTAATCCATCCGAAAGCTGGAAAAGTGAAGCGAGAACCAGTAGCTGCGAAGCCAGAGCAATCACGGCTGTTTCATCTTCCTTTGTAAAGAATGTAGGCAGGACATTTTTACCAATGGTAAAGGTCAGACAGCTTATAAGCATGAATAGAAAGACTATTTTCATGTTGTTAATCCCGATTTTTCTCACGCCTACGAAATCTTTTTCTCCTCGTTTTTTCCCAATCATAATCGTAGAAGCCACACCAAAACCAGCACAAAGATTGAAAGTAAAGGAAGCCATACTCATGGTAACTTGGTGGGCAGCGATGTCCGTAGTACTTACCATACCGCAGATAAAGGCTGCCAAAGCAAAGGCTGTCACCTCAAAAAACAACTGCATAGCCGTAGGAAGACCTAATTTCAGCAGAGTTTGGAACATTTCCTTTTTGAAAAGAGAAATCTTGAAACTCAGTTCGTTAATGTATCTTCTTGTGATGGAATTTCTTTTCATCACGATGTATAGGAAAATAACGGAGAAAACCCTTGCAATCAGCGTTGCATAGGCTGCTCCAGCCACGCCCATCGGTTCCAGACCGAAAAGTCCTTTCATGAAAACATAATTCAGAATTACATTGATGAGGTTCGCAGAAACAGTGGCTATCGTTACGCCGATGGTGTAGGACAGCCCTTCGGAAACCTCTCTCAAAGTCTGAAATTTCATTATCGGAATCACACTCAGCGAAATGATAGAAAGATATAAAATAGCATCAGGAATGATTTCCTCTGGCTGTTTGGCGTAGTGTAATAGTGGCGCTATAGCTAACAGGATGAAAGTCAAAATCGTTCCGATAAGGATATTTATCACTGCTCCATGGCGAAAAACACTATTGATTCTGTCATGGTCTTTTTGAGCCTGAGCCTCAGAGACTAACGGAGGAATGGCAAATGAAACACCAACACCAAAAATAAAAACTGAAATAAAAACAGAGTTTGCTAATGCGGTGGAAGCTAGTGCGTTGGAGCCCAGCATATTTCCCACCATCATATTATCAAACAAATTCACAGAAACCTGCCCAAGCTGTGTAAGCATCACAGGGAGAGCGAGTTTAAAACATTCTCGGGTATATTTAAGATTAAGGGATAAAAACATAAAATTATTTTCTTACAAAATTAGTTACATCTTCTGCTGTTACAGGGTTTGAACCTAATATAATCAGCCTTTCTACTACATTTCTAAGTTCTCGGATATTTCCCGTCCATGAGAAATTTTGGAGGGTTTTTATGGCTTTGTCATCAAATTCTTTTACCGAAGTTCCCTGCTCTTCCGAGATGAGTTTCGCGAAATGTTTCACTAAAATAGGAATATCGTCCTTTCTTTCATCCAGAGAAGGAACATGGATTTCTATCACGGAAAGCCTGTGGTAGAGGTCTTCACGGAATTTTCCTGCTTCTATTTCTTTTTTCAAATCTTTGTTGGTTGCCGCCAGCACGCGCACATCTACTTTTATTTCCTTGTCGCTTCCCACAGGCGAAACTTTATTTTCCTGCAAAGCACG
This sequence comes from uncultured Riemerella sp., assembly GCA_938037185.1. Classification (GTDB taxonomy): domain Bacteria; phylum Bacteroidota; class Bacteroidia; order Flavobacteriales; family Weeksellaceae; genus JABCPE02. The sequence continues at coordinate 6,345 of CALHQK010000010.1, read as the reverse complement.
AAGGACTTTGGCTTGGGCTACGAGGCTCATATCACCGATTTCATCTAGGAAAAGAGTACCGCCGTTGGCTTGTTCGAATTTTCCTTGTTTATCCTTGATAGCTCCCGTGAAAGAACCTTTTACATGTCCAAATAGTTCACTTTCAATAAGTTCCGAAGGGATGGCGGCGCAGTTTACCTCTACGATAGGGTTTTTGCTGCGTTCGCTGAGGGAATGGATGGCGTGTGCTACCAGCTCTTTTCCAGAACCATTAGAGCCTGTGATGAGGACTCTGGCATCAGATGGCGCTACTTTCTCTATCATGCTTTGAATGTTTTTCAGAGCAGGAGATTCGCCAATCATTTGGTATTTTTTGCTGACTTTCTTTTTCAGTTGGGTATTTTCTTTGATGAGCGAATTTTTAGTATTTTGTAAATCCTTCTTTTCCAAGGCATTTTTTACGCTCGTAATCAGCCTGTTAATATCAATAGGCTTGGAGATGAAATCATACGCTCCGTTTTTCAGGCAGGTTACGGCGGTTTCTATATCCGCATGTCCCGAAATCATTAGAAAAACACTTTCAGGCTTTATAGAAAGGCTTTGCATGAGGAGTTCGTTTCCTGATAATTTAGGCATTTTGATGTCTGAAATAATCAGGTCAAAGTCATTTTTTTCTATCAATTTATAGGCATCCAGACCATTTTCTGCAATGGTGATTTCAGAGCCTTGTATCTCATCTGAAAGTATGTTTTCCAATATGTTAGAGATACTTTTTTCGTCTTCTACTATTAAGATTTTTTGCATGAGACAAAGGTAAGAAAATTTTATTTTTTTCTTTTATGGCTTTAATGAAGAATGGAAGAGTGAATTTATGTGCACAAATTGTTCGGTAAAAATGCGGAAATATTATATATTTGCTTAAAATATTTTGTAGTGCGCTGGTTTAGGATTATTTTATTTTTATTAGTCTTGTTAGTATCTGGTTATGTGTGGTTTATGAATTCTCTGGATAAAAATCAGAAATTTGTGATAGAAAGGGAAATTGGCTATCCTGTGGAAAGAATATTTCCTCAGTTTGAAAATTTTCAAAATTTTACGAGGTGGAATCAGTTTTTATTGGAGAAAAAATATAATTACCAATATTTTCAGCCTTATGTAGGGGAGGGCAGTGCAATGAGTTTTAGAAATACCAAGCATAAAAATGATTATGGAGAGATATTTATCCGCTATGTAAATCCCAATTCTACGATAAAATATCACTTTTATTGGGCTGATGACACGCATCCTTACAAGATGAATATAAAATTTATCCCAAAAGGAGACAAAACAAAACTTGTCTGGTCGGTAGAAACGCCAGAAATCCCTCTTATGATGCGCTATAAGAGTTTAAATGCGGAAGATAATATCACAGAAAGAGTTAATTTAAGCCTCAAAAATCTGGAAAATCTTCTCGCAGGGAAAGTGTATAAAGAGATTATGCTCAGTGAAATAAAATACGACAGCATAATGGTAGAAGAACAGGGAGAGCGCCTGTTGCTGGGATTGAATGTAACGGCTGTTAATCAAAAAGGGATATTATTTAAAAATATTGTAACAAATCATAATAAATTGATGAATTTTGTGACAAAAGATTTATCCAAGCGGGAAGATGAATTTGGCATGCCTGTCCTTTTAATGGAAGAAGGAAACCTTAAAAACAAAGAAATTTCTTATTTTTACGGAATTCCTTTGTCTAAGGAAGAGAAAATAATGGATAATAATTTTGTTTTCAGAAAACTGAATAAATCTAAAAAATACAGCATGTATTACAAAGGACAATATGAACAAAGAATAAAAACAATAGCAAAACTAAAAGATAAAATAAGAAAAGACTCCCTTAGAAACGGCACTTTGGAAGAATTGTTTGTAGAAACACCCAGCGAGGGCAGGGAAGTGTTGCTAAAATTGTCTTTTCCTGTTTTTAAATAAAAAATAAGTATAGATGGACAGGTTTTCGTTTTTAAATACAGTGCATATAGAGTTGATAGACAGTATGTATCAACAATATCTTCAGAGTCCTGATAGTATAGAGCCTTCGTGGAAGTCGTTTTTTCAGGGCTTTGATTTTGCATTAGAGAATTATGGAGAATCAGTGCAGGAAGTCCCTCAAGTGGTGCAGACAGGCATAAATACAGGTGCCGTGCCAGAGGATATCCTCACGGAATTTAAGGTTATCAATCTCATTGAGGCTTATCGTACCAGAGGACATCTCTTTACCAAGACCAATCCTGTAAGGAAGCGTAGGGAGTATTCGCCGACCCTTGATATTGAGAATTTTGGTCTCACAAAGGCAGATTTAGGTAAGAAATTTGATTGTGCTACACAAGTCGGAATGGCTGCTCCAGCTACTTTGGAAGATATTATAAAGCATTTGGAACAGGTATATTGTGACTCCATCGGGGTGGAATATATTCACATCAAAAATGTAGAGGAGAAAAATTTCATCAGAAAATGGATTTCAGAAAACGAAAATCATCCGATTCTTTCCGTGGAGGAAAAACGCCAGATTTTGCATAAACTAAACCAAGCCATTGCTTTTGAGCGCTTTCTTCATACCAAATTTGTTGGACAGAAAAGGTTTTCTTTGGAAGGCGGCGAGTCCCTTATCCCAGCAGTAGACCAGCTTATTAGCTATTCTTCACAACATGGTGTAGATGAGGTAGTTCTGGGAATGGCTCACCGTGGAAGGCTGAATGTTCTGAGTAATATTTTCCAAAAATCATATAAAGAAATTTTTTCTGAATTCGAAGGAAAGGAATTCGATGAAGATGTTTTCTCTGGCGATGTGAAATACCATCTTGGTGCATCTAAAAGAGTGACAACGGCTTCTGGCGAGGAAGTTAGAATCAATCTCGTTCCTAATCCGTCTCATTTGGAAACCGTAGGAGCTTTGGTTCAAGGGATTTGTAGAGCAAAAATAGACCAATACAAAGGAGATTATACCAAAGTTTTACCGATTGTCATTCATGGAGATGCTGCCATCGCAGGGCAGGGAATTGTCTATGAAATTGCCCAAATGATGACGCTGGACGGCTATAAAACAGGTGGAACGGTGCATATCGTGGTAAATAATCAGGTGGGCTTTACTACCAACTATCTCGATGCTCGTTCTTCTACTTATTGTACTGATATAGCGAAAGTTACGGACTCTCCTGTGATGCATATCAATGCTGATGATGTGGAGGCTGTGGTGCATGCTATTCGCTTCGCGGCAGATTATAGAGCCAAGTTTCACAAAGATGTATATATAGACCTTTTAGGTTACCGAAAATATGGACATAACGAAGGGGATGAACCAAGATTTACCCAGCCTAAACTATATGATATAATCGCAAATCATCCTAACCCAAGGAAAATTTATAAACAAAAACTGCTTCAGGAAGGCATCGTTTCGGATGAAATCATCGCAGAAATGGAGCAGGAGTTTAAGCTTCTTTTAGATGAAAATTTCGAGGCAGCGAAGGAAATTGAACGCAATCAGATGTCTATTTTCATGGAGGAAGATTGGCGTGATTTTTCAAAATCAGCTGTGGGAAAAACCTTGGAAAAGGTGGATACCAGATTTGATTTAGCAGAATTAAAAGAATTAGCACAAAAACTTTTTGTGCTTCCAAGCGATAAAAAATTCATTAATAAAATTATTCGTCTTTTCCAGCAGCGACTGAAAATGGTTCAGGAAACCAACGAGCTGGACTGGGCGTTAGGAGAGTTGTTGGCGTATGCTTCCCTGCTGAAAGAGGGCTATAATATCCGTATTTCGGGCGAGGATGTGGAGCGTGGGACTTTTTCTCACCGTCACGCTGTTTTGAAAACAGAAGATACGGAGGAAGAATATATTTATTTAAAAAATGTTTCTGACAGCAGGTTTGATATCTATAATTCCCATCTTTCTGAATATGGTGTTCTTGGTTTTGACTATGGCTACGCCCTTGCTTCTCCGAAAACACTTACGATTTGGGAAGCGCAGTTTGGGGATTTTGCCAATGGAGCGCAGATTATCATAGACCAATATTTAGTAGCGGCAGAGGAAAAATGGAAAATCCAAAACGGACTTGTGATGTTGCTTCCTCACGGAATGGAAGGACAGGGCGCAGAGCACTCTTCCGCGAGATTGGAAAGATTCCTTACGCTTTGTGCTAATGAAAATATTTTTGTGGCAAATTGTACCACGCCGGCCAATTATTTCCATTTGCTTAGAAGACAAATGAAACAGCCGTTCAGAAAACCATTGGTAGTGATGACTCCAAAATCCTTGTTGAGACATCCGAAAGTAGTTTCTGGCATTGAAGAAATGGCAAATGGAGAGTTCCAAACTCTGATAGATGATACCTTGATAAATGCTGAAAAAGTGGAGAGAGTAGTCCTATGTAGCGGTAAAATCTACTATGAACTTTTAGCAAAAAGAGAAGAACTAAATGAGGAAAGAGTGGCATTGGTAAGATTAGAACAGCTGTATCCTTTGGATAAGGAAACTCTCACAGCGATAATAAACAGATATGCCCATAATAAAGAAATAGTATGGGTGCAGGAAGAACCTGAAAACATGGGAGCTTGGGCGTATATTTTGAGAAACTTGAGAAACACAGGAATTCAGGTAATCGCTCCAGTGTCCAGCGGTACGCCTGCTCCAGGAACGCACAAAGGTTTTGATAAAAACCAAAAACAGGTAATCCAGCGAGTGTTTGATTTGGAAAATTTAATAGGATAAACAATAGAGTTTATTAACATAAAATAAAGACTTAGAGCTATGTCTATATTAGAAATGAAAGTGCCTTCACCAGGCGAATCCATCACAGAAGTAGAAATCTCATCTTGGTTAGTAAAAGATGGCGATTTTGTAGAAAAAGACCAGCCGATAGCAGAGGTAGATTCTGATAAGGCGACACTAGAACTCCCAGCTGAGCAGTCAGGGGTAATTACCCTAAAAGCCGAGGAAGGAGATGTAGTAAAAGTAGGGCAGGTAGTCTGCCTTATAGATATGTCCGCACAAGGGTCAGCTGCGAAAACAGAAAAACCCGCTTCGGAAATGAAAGTGGAAGCACAAACAGTGGCTGCTCCTGTGCAAGAACCTAAAAAAGAAGAATCTCATCCATCTTCTCCATTAGCAAAAGTGATTTTGAAGGAGAACAGCATTGATTCTGATAAAGTTACAGGAACTGGAGTGGGCGGAAAAATCACCAAAGAAGATGCTATAAAAGCTGTCGCAGCAATGGGAAGAACTCAAGGAAACCGCAAGCAGACCGTTACGAAACTTTCTGTTTTGAGGAGAAAACTGGCTGCCAGATTGGTTTCTGTGAAGAACGAAACGGCTATGCTTACTACTTTCAACGAGGTGGATATGAGCGAAATTTTCAGGCTGAGAAAACTTTATAAAGAAGAATTTTCGCAGAAACATGGCGTAGGACTTGGTTTTATGTCTTTCTTTACAAAGGCAGTTACCAGAGCTTTGAAACTTTATCCAGATGTGAATGCAGCGATAGATGGCGACCAAAAAATCAACTATGATTTTTGTGATATTTCTGTGGCGGTTTCTGGGCCAAAGGGACTTATGGTGCCGATTATCAGGGATGCAGAGACTTTGTCCTTTAAAGGTATTGAGTTAAAGATTAAAGATTTAGCTACGAAAGTTCGTGATGGGAATATTTCTGTAGATGAGATGACGGGCGGAACTTTTACCATTACTAATGGTGGGACTTTTGGTTCTATGCTTTCTACACCGATTATTAATCCGCCACAAAGTGCGATTTTAGGGATGCATAACATTTTAGAACGCCCTGTGGCTGTCAATGGGCAGGTAGAAATCCGTCCGATGATGTATCTGGCGCTTTCTTATGACCATAGAATAATCGATGGTCGTGAGTCCGTAGGATTCTTGGTGGCTGTGAAAGAAGCCATAGAAAATCCAGTGGAACTGCTCATGGATAATGATGAGAAAAAAGCTTTAGAATTGTAAAACATAGAGTATGTCAAATGAATGCCCCCTGACCCGTTCGGAACAGGTCAGGGGGTACTGATTTAGCGGTCAAGGGGGACTAACTTAATGGGTATCGACCTGTTCGGAAGGGGTTAGGGGGTATTAGTTTAATGGTTGAGGGGGTACTGATTTAATGGTTATCGACCCGTTCGGAAGGGGTAAAAGGGTATTAATTTAGTGGTTGGAGGGTATTAACTTAATGGTTATCGACCCGTTCGGAAGGGGTCAGGGGGTATTAGTTTAGTGGTCGAAGGGTACTAACTTAGTGGTTATCGACCCGTTCGGAAGTGGGTAAGGAGTATTCATTTAGTAGTCATAAAGTAAGAAGATTATAGCACAAAAACTCAAAAAAA
>CALHQK010000009.1 GCA_938037185.1 uncultured Riemerella sp. | reverse complement strand
TAACGATTTCTGAACGGTCTATTTTTAGCCAGCTTTTCCAAGTACTAATGAACGAAGTTACATTGCTATTAGATGTAGGTTTCGCTACTTCTGAAACTTTTTCTGTTTCTATTTCTGCCTTTGGTTCTAGTTTCTCACTGTTTGTTGCTTCTTCCGTTGTAGAAATATTTCCCTCCTGAATAGGATTATTAGAAACTTTTGCTACATCTTCTTTTTCGGTGTCTATTTGTTTTTGATAAATATTCACAGGCGAATAAGATGTTTGTTCTTCTTGAACATCAGAATTTGCCTTTTTAGAAGCATAAAAATCAATAGTTGTTTCTTTTGCCTCTTTTTCAATTGAACTTTCTGAAACTGGTTCTTCCGAAGAGTAGTGATTTTCTTTTTGCACAGGAGTTTCTTCTACGAAGCCAGTTTGTTTTCTGGTATAAAAATCAATATTTGTTTCTCTTTCTTCGTTTTCAGTTGGACTTTCCAAAGTTGTTTTAACTGAATGAGAATCTTCTTTTTGCGCAGGAATTTCTTCTACGGATTCGGTTTGCTTTCTAGCGTAAAAATCAATAGTAGTTTCCCTTTCTTCGTTTTTAGCTGAACTTTCCGAAATTGTTTCAGCTGAATAAAAATCCTCTTTTGGTGCAGGAGCTTCCTCTACTGGCTCTGCTTGTTTTTTAGTATAAAAATCAACCGTTGTTTCTTTTACCTTGTTTTCTTCAACTGATTTTTGTGCAGAAGTTTCCTCTACGAAACCAGTTTGTTTTCTGTTATAGAAATCAATCGTTGTTTCTTTAGGCTTTTTCAGGTTAAATGTACTTGGACTAGCCAATTCTTCTGCGGAAAATCTCTCTTCTTCAGTTTCAACAACAAGTTCAGTTTCAATCTCAACCTCTCTTTCCTCTACTGTTTCTATTGGTAAGCTTTCCTCAGCTTTAACCTCTTCAACTATAACTTCTTCTTTTTCTGTTTCGTTAATAGTTTCAGTAGTTTCAGTAGTTTCAGCTATTTCAATATTTTCCTCTTTTTCAGCGATAGCTGGTTCCTCTATAGCTGCTCCAGATTTTAGTTTTGCCATTTCAGCGGCAATGTATTCATCAATGGCTAGTTTCTTCTGTTCATACTCGCTTTTTTCTGGAGAAGAGGCGCTATACTGAGTTTCTTCTACAGGCGAAACTTCTGGTATAGAAGGAGTTTCAATATTTGTTACTTTTTGTTCCTCGTTTGTATTTTCTTCTACAAAAGAAACAGGTTCACTGATTTCAGTGGATTGTGTTTCAATAACCAAATCAGTGTTTTCCACAACTTCCTCTTCAGCAGGAACAGGAGTTTCTACTACTTTAGTTTCTTGAATTTCAGGAGCTTTTGTAGTGAGTTCTGTTTTGAAAGGAAATGCCTTTTCTACTAAGGCAGCAGCCCTGTTTTCATTGGTTTTGTTAATCAAATTGTACAAAATTCTCTTGTCTGTCGTATAGGCAGCCGTTTTTGCCAATTCTTTTGGGAAATGTTCATTATAAAAACGATGAACACCCAAAAGATAAATAGCCCTCAAACTCTGCATATAAGGGAATTTCTCTATTTCCGTTTCCAATAAGTTTAAATCCTCTACCCTAAGAGTTTCAGGGTTTTTTATAAGGTCTATTATTCTTGTTTCCATTACCAATTTGCTACAATTTCATTAAAAATCTGGTTAATAATTCTTTCATTCACTATTCGTACTTGGCTGCTTTCTATAGCATTGATATCCAAATCACTACTAAATGTAGCCTCTCCAGAAAAAGTTTTGTTAAAGTTTTTCTCAGGCTCTATTTTGTTTTCATAATTTACATGTACAGTAATCGTAAGTTTGTTTTGTGCAGCCTCCGTTGTCCCTATCGTAGTAGAAGAAATAGATGTCGGCGTGATGCTGTAATCCGAGATATAGCCTTCTATCAGGATATCTGGGTTTTCAGAAGTTCCTTTGAGGGAGGTTCTCTGCAAAAACATATTTTGTAATGCCATCGTGAAATCTTGGCTCAAATCAGAATTTACCAAAGCGGCATTGTTCGGAAAATTTTTGATTAAAATCGTTTTCGTCTCAGGACTGAGCGAAGACCCTGTGAAGCTGTAGCACGAGGAAAGGGCTATTCCCATGGCAGCTGTCATCAGGACGATTTTTAGTTTTATTTTGGTTAAAAAATTTCCCATCAGTCTTCCAAATTATATTGTTTTATCTTTCTATAAAGTGTTCTCTGCGAGATACCGAGTTCATCTGCCGCCTTGTTTCTTCTTCCATTGTGTTTTTCCAAAGCTTTTATGATGAGGTCTCGCTCATTATTCTGCAAAGATAAAGATTCTGGCTGAGCTTCTTCTAATTCTATGTCCTCTATATTGTTATAATTTTCCATATCAGACCTTGTGATGATGGTCGGATTTTGTATTTCTGCCGGCGGCGTTTCGAAATAAAGGAGTGAACTAGGGTTTGCTGATGATACATCTGGCGTGTAAATTCTATTGATTAGATTCTGTTCATGCATAGAGAATTCTCCTGTTCCTCGGTTTTTGATAAGTTCCGAAGTCAGAGATTTCAAATCATTGATATCATTTCTCATATCGAAGAGAATTTTATACATGATTTCCCTTTCCGAACTGAAATCAGAATTATTATTTGATTTAGAATGATTAGAAACCACAGGAAGTCTGTTGTCCGCAGGGATATATTCTGCAAGTCTTTCCGCATTGATGGTTCTGCTCTGTTCCACCACGGTCATTTGCTCCACCAAATTTCTCAGCTGGCGGACATTCCCAGGGAATGAATAGCCTTCTAAATACCGCACTGCATCTTCGGTGAGGATTAGCTCTGGCATTCTGTATTTTTCAGCAAAATCAATGGCAAATTTTCTAAAGAGCAAATGAATATCGCCTTTTCTCTCGCGGAGTGGCGGCATATCCACCTGAACGGTATTTAGTCTGTAATACAAATCTTCACGGAATTTCCCTTCCTGAATGGCATTCATCATATTTACATTCGTTGCCGCTACTATTCTTACATTGGTTTTTTGGATTTGCGAGGAACCAACTTTCATAAATTCTCCACTTTCCAAAACACGGAGCAAACGAACCTGCGTCTGCAAAGGAAGTTCGCCCACCTCATCCAAAAAAATAGTACCGCCATCTGCCACCTCGAAATAACCTTTTCTCGTGCTGGTTGCTCCCGTAAAAGCACCCTTCTCATGCCCGAAAAGCTCCGAATCTATCGTTCCCTCTGGGATAGCACCGCAGTTTACCACGATGTAGGGCTGGTGCTTGCGCTTGGATTCGGAGTGGATGATTTTTGGGATAAATTCCTTCCCTGTACCACTTTCTCCGATGACCAAAACCGAAATATCCGTAGGAGCCACTTGTATCGCTTTTTCCAGCGCTCTGTTTAGCGCAGGATAATTTCCGATAATACCGAAACGGTTTTTTATGTTTTGTAAGTCAGACATAATTAAAATAATTTTATCACATAGCCATCACATAACGAAATTGTTGATTATCAACAGTTTACAACTATGGATACAGTTGCTTATCACATAACCATCACATAAACGGCTATGCCCAATAAGGAATATATTTTGCAAATTTTTTTGATTTATTTTCAGGGTTGTCATCTTTTATAACTCCTTCTTTTAAAGAGTCCCCAATAATTCTTGAAGCAATAGAATAATTGTGATCATCTATATTGAACCTTTCTCTTAAAGATTGGTTTGTCATTTTTTCATTAGATACATATTTCAAGGCAGCATGTTGATAACATGCCCTTATTTTCTCTTTTTTATCTAAATTATTTAGATTTTTGTATGAATAAATAACAACTTTTGTTCTATTGTCTGAATCAATAATATTTATTGGAGGAAGTTGATATAATTCATTATAAAAAATAACTTTATCTAATCCACTTCCTTTCTCCTCACAAAATCCCATTCGTCTCATTAAGTCAGCAAGGTTATCATTCCTTGATATATATGCATCTATAAATCTATCGGGAGTAACTAATGGAGTTCCTGGATTTGATATTTCAATACGATCAGAAAATATTTCAATCATTGGGAATCCTTTTACTGTAAAATCTTGATGAATGAGAGCATTGGCTATTAATTCTCTAATGGCTATTTCAGGATACATTCTAGAATCAGTACGCAATACTTTTCCAATTTCCTCATTAGCTGGTAACTGACTGTTTATCCAATCAACAAGCCCTTCAAACCCCACAGCATATCCTTTAGTTCCTATTAGTTCTCTTTCTGTCTCAACTTTATTTTTGCCTTTATAAACAATTACTCGAATAGATTTTCTATTAATATTTTCAAATTCTTTTAAATTTTTTGCAAAAAGAATAGCTCCCAATTTTGAGATTGAGTATAACTTATCCTTTAAAACAATCCCCTCTTCTACAAATTTTTCAATAACTCCTTCTTGATTGGAAGGATACGGAATTTTCATTAAATCAAAATACAATTCTGTATTTAAAAACTTAAAAATATCAGAAATATTAAGATTACTCTTAGCTATTTCTTTTTCAAAGGAGACAGTTTCTTTTCTCCAAATTTTAGCTTGTTTTTCTGGGAAATCAGAGAGGCGTCTAGTTATAGAACCCACTCTAATATATGATTTATGGTAAAAATCTACAGGTTGGTTTTTTGCTGCAGGAATTATAAATAGACAATTTTTTTTATTTTCATCATAGTTAAACTCATGAATTTCAAAATCAATTCTTGGACTTAATCTCATTATTAGCCAGTGTTCAAAATCTTCTCCCCCCTTTTTTTCTTTTTTTGCACTAAATGTTGTTCCCAGTATTTTATGAGTGTTGTCTTCAACACCAAAGACTAAATAACCAAAATTTTGGTTATTTATACACGCCCCATTAGACAAAGCGGATATTCTTTCTCCAATTTCATCAAAAGAGTGAAAATTTAGTTTAAATTCAACCCACTCATTTTCTTTTGGGAGTTTTACTAAATTATCAATAAGATCTTTTAATTGTATAGTCTCCATATGTAATTTATAGTAATTATTAAATAATCTGAACCACCCTTCCAATCAGCGTTCCCTGTGTGCTGTCGTAGGCATATACAGAGACTGTATCACCTATTTTCTGGCCCTCTTGTTTGTCAAAAACTACTACTACATTTTGGGAATTTCGGCCTCTCCATTGGTTAGGGTCTTTTTTGGAAGTTCCTTCTATCAGTACCTCATGGGTTTTGCCTACATATCCTTTCATTCTCATGGTGGAAAGTTCGCCCTGCAAGGCAATCACCTCGGAGAGTCTGCGTTGTTTTACATCGGCTGGGACATCGTCCTTCATCTTCTTGTGCGCAGGCGTTCCAGGTCTTTCTGAATAGGCGAACATATAACCATAGTCGTATTCCACTTCTCTCATTAGGGAAAGTGTATCTTGGTGGTCCTGCTCTGTTTCTCCGCAGAAACCGACCATAATATCCTGAGAAAAAGCAATATCTGGAACGATTTTTTTCGCTTCTTTTATTAGATCTAAATATTCTTGGCGGGTGTGCTGGCGGTTCATGGCTTTCAGCATGTTATCGCTTCCGCTTTGTACTGGCAAATGCACATATTTACAAATGTTGTCATATTTTGCCATCATACGGAAGACATCCAGACTCATATCCTGCGGATTGGAAGTCGCAAAACGAATTCTCATCTCAGGAACGGCCTGTGCTACCATTTCCAGCAGTTGTGCAAAATGCAGGGCAGTTGCCTTTTGCATCTCGGAAGCTTTGTCAAAATCCTTTTTCGCACCGCCACCATACCAAAGGTAGGAATCTACATTCTGCCCAAGGAGTGTGATTTCCTTATAACCATTTTCCCAAAGTTCTTTGCACTCGTTGATAATAGAATGAGGATCTCGGCTTCTTTCCCTTCCACGAGTGAAAGGCACGATGCAGAAAGTACACATATTGTCGCATCCACGCGTAATCGTCACGAAAGCAGTTACGCCATTTCCGCTCAGACGCACAGGACTGATGTCGGCATAAGTTTCTTCTTTGGAAAGCATCACATTGATGGCATCTCGCCCTTCTGAAGTTTCTTTCAAAAGGTTTGGCAGGTCTCGGTAGGCATCTGGCCCTACGACCAAATCCACCAAATGTTCTTCTTCCAAGAGTTTGGTTTTCAATCGCTCCGCCATACATCCTAAAACACCTACGGTGAGGCTTGGCTTTGTTTTCTTTAGCGTTTTGAACTGTGAAAGTCGCATTCTTACCGTCTGCTCTGCTTTTTCCCGAACTGAGCAGGTATTAAGTAAAATCAAGTCGGCTTCCTCCAAAACTGTAGTAGTATTGTAGCCATTTTTTTGTAAAATAGAGGCTACAATTTCGGAGTCAGAAAAATTCATCTGACAACCATAGCTTTCCAAAAAAAGTTTTTTCGTATTTCCATCAAGGTCTGCGATTGCATAGGCTTCGCCTTGGCGTGTTTCATCTATGTACTTCTTCTCCACATTCTAATTTTTTACGAAGATATAAAATTTCTGCCAAATTGACAGATTTAAGTTGGAAATTTTCTATTCCCAAAAATATTTCACTTACAGAACTTCTATTTGATTTTTTAATAAATCTTCAAAAACTTCTCTTTTTCTGATGAGGTGTGCTTTGTCATTCAGCCAAAGAACCTCGGCAGGTTTTAGTCTAGAATTAAAGTTAGAACTCATCTCAAAACCATACGCACCTGCATTTCTGAAAACCAGAATATCTCCCTCGCGGACTTCATTGAGTTTTCTATCCCAAGCGAAAGTGTCTGTCTCACAGATATTTCCCACCACGGTGTAGATTCTCTCCGTTCCTGTAGGGTTAGAGAGGTTTTCTATGATATGGTAGGAATCATAGAACATAGGTCTGATGAGGTGATTAAACCCAGAATTTACTCCCACGAAAACCGTAGCAGTAGTTTGTTTAATAACATTGGCATTTACCAAGAAATGTCCAGATTTTCCCACTAAATATTTTCCTGGCTCGAACCAAAGTTCCAGCTCTTTATTGTTTTCTTTGCAGAAGCCAAGGAAAGCATCTTCCACTTTTTTACCAAGTAAAGCAATGTCTGTTTCCATATCATCTGAGTGGTAAGAAATTTTGAAACCGCTGCCCATGTCAATGTATTTCAAATTAGGAAAATGCTCCACTAATTCGAACATGATTTCCATTCCTTGTAGGAATACATCTGGGTCTCTGATTTCGCTGCCCGTGTGCATATGCATCCCTTCAATATTCAGTTTTGTGGATTTTACTAATCTTTCTATATGGCGGAGCTGATGGATAGAAATCCCAAATTTAGAATCAATATGCCCTGTGGATATTTTGTGGTTTCCTCCCGCGTATATGTGAGGATTTATTCTGATGAAAATAGGGTAGGAGTCACTGTATTTATTCCCAAACTGCTCTAAAATGGAGATGTTATCGATGTTGATATGAACTCCCAGTTTCATAGCTTCTTCTATCTCTGTGAGGTCTACACAGTTAGGCGTGAATAAGATTTTCTCAGGAGCAAATCCTGCTTTGAGTCCAAGTTTGACTTCGTTGATAGAGACACAATCAAGGTTTGCGCCCAGCTGTTCTACATATTTTAATATGTTGATGTTAGTCAATGCTTTACAAGCGTAGAAAAATTTTGTTTTTTCGGGAAAAGCTGAAGTTAAATTTTGGTATTGATTTTTGATTGATTCAGCATCATATACATACAAAGGTGTCCCGAATTCACTAGCTATATTCAGTAAAATATCGTTATTCATAATAAAATCGATTTATATTCATATAAAAAAGCCTCAGTAGAAAACTAAGGCTTTTTGGATTTTTATCAATGCTTCTTAAGCATTTGGTTCTACAGATACAAAAGATCTGTTATCTCTCTTTTTAGTGAAAACTACTTTACCATCTACAAGGGCAAATAATGTATGGTCTTTACCCATTCCTACATTTTCACCTGGATGGTGCTGAGTACCTCTTTGTCTTACAATGATGTTCCCAGCAATAGCTTCCTGACCACCAAAAATCTTCACGCCTAATCTTTTAGAGTGAGACTCTCTACCGTTTTTGGAACTACCAACTCCTTTCTTGTGTGCCATTTTATTTTATGGTTTTTAAGGGTTTATTACTTTTTTAATTCTTTAAATTTAGCGATGTTTTTCTCAATCAAAGCATCTACTTCTGCATGAGGAAGAGTTGCTTTTCCTTCAGCAAGAGATACTAGAGTTTCTCTATTTTCTTTAGACTGAGAAAGATTGAACTTTTTTAATTTGTAGTTAAGTTCGTGGTCTTCGCTGAAATCTACAGTGTCTCTATCTGCACCAGCAACTTCTGGCTTAGCAGTTTCCTTTGTGCTCTTCTTAGCTCCTCCTGAAAAACCAGTGATAGAAGTAATCTGAATTTGAGTCAACTGTTGTCTGTGACCATTTTTTACTTTGTAACCTTTTCTTCTTTTCTTTTTGAAAACGATTACTTTATCAGCTTGGACATGATCCAAAATCTCTGCTTCTACAGCGATTCCTTTTACAGCTGGGGCGCCTACTGTTACAGTTCCGTTAGAAGTTAAAAGAACTTTGTCAAAAGAAACTTTTGCTCCTTTGTCTCCTGCTAAACGGTTCACAAATAACTTTTGGTCTTGCTCTACTTTGTATTGAAGCCCCGCTATCTCTACGATTGCAAACATTGTTATAAGTATTTAATTTTAAAATTAGTTTGCAAATATAAACTTTTTTTTTCTACTACAAAAATCCTATCACTTTTTTAATAAAAAAACTTCTCTCAAATCTGAGAGAAGTTCTTGTTTTATTTTTGAACAATTTTAGTTTTTGGAAGTTCTACTGTTCCTGGATCTTTCCAAAGACCGTCTTTTATCGCTTTTTTCTTAATTGCTTCAGCTCTTTTTCCACTGTCTGGGTGAGAGTTGAACATTCTTTGGAATCCGTTTTCTTTAGCACCTCCTGCTAGTAGTTCTAATTTTTTGAATGCAGTGTAAGCTCCTACTACATTATAACCATTGGATTTCATGAATTGGTATGAATAGTCATCCGCTTGGCTTTCTTGTTTTCTGCTGTGAGAAGAATCCAAGAACGCATTTGCCATGCTTCCTAACTGAGAGTCGCTAAGTTTTGATACTGTGTTACTTGCAGCTCCAGCAGCATCTACAAGTGCAGCTCTAGTGTATGCAGATTTGATGGCGTCTTTAGTATCTTCGTTTTTCACATGCCCGATTTCATGTCCGATAACAGCCAAAAGCTCATCATCAGTCATGATATCCATAAGAGAAGAGAAAACTCTCACGCTTCCATCAGCAGCAGCGAAAGCGTTGATATCTCTTACTAAATATACTTTATAATTTAAAGTAAGCCCATCTTGATTTTTGTGTTTTCCGAAAAGGCGGTTTAGCCTTTTTGTATAAGGGCTGTTTTTGCCCGCTACTGGATTGTTTTTATCCATCCAGTCTACAGATTCTTTAGAAAGTCTTGCTGCATCAGCGTTAGAGAAAGTCAGTGCTTTTACTCCTTTTGCTCCTGCATCTAGAGCTTTTCCTAAATTAATTTTTTGAGCATCAGCAAGGTGAACTGCTCCTGCCATAAGACCTAAATAAATTACTTTTTTAAACATAATTGGTATATTTTAGAGATTTTTACTTTACAAATTTACATTTTATTACTCAAAAAATACAAGAATTTTCTAAAAGCAGTAAAAATCATGTATTTTACAAAAGCAGTTTATTTACAAAAAACTGTTTTTCAATTATTTATATTAGAAAATTGTTTTTCAAAAAAATTATTCTAAATTTACAAATCTTAAAATATTTTTTAGCGGAATTTTGGGGTATTAATTTTAAATATGAATTATTATGAAATCCATTACTCAAAAAATTGTTTTTAGTTTAGTGTTTTTAGTCATTATTGCTTCTTGTGCTAAAAAAAATGAGTCAGAAGCGGCTTATGCAGTGACTGATTTAAAAAACTTAGAATCAGAAGCTGTTGCGGATAGTGCTACTGCACCTATATCTATGGCTGCCTCTCAAGAAGTGGAGGGTAAGAAGTTCGTGCGAAAAGCAGATGTAAACATGGAGGTTTCGGATGTATATCAGGCAACTATTTACATAGAAAACACATTAAAGGAAATGGGCGGTTTTGTAACGCTCAGCAATTATCGCAGCGAAGTTTTGGAGGAAAAAGTATTTCCTCAGTCTGATGAAAAATCCATGCTTGTCCGTGAATATATCACTAAAAACCAAATGCAAGTGCGGGTGCCGACGGAAAAGTTATCAGATTTCTTAAAACAGCTGAATGACAAAAACATATTCCTCCGAGAGCGCATAATCACAGCAGAAGATGTGAGTACGAACATCAAAATGGCTGAATTAGAAAAACAAAGAATGGCTAAACACAAAGCCCAGCTTTCGCAACAGACCAACACAATAAAAAATGCGGAAGCAGTCAATGAGAACGAGCGAGAGCTTATTTACCAGAAAATAAATGATTTAAATCTCGCTGATGAACTGAAATACAGCACTGTGGAAATCTATCTTTCGGAACCAAAATCAAAAATCTCGCAAGTAGAAATACCAAATACTAAGAGTTTAAAAAATAAATACCAAGGCGGTTTTGGATATAGTATCAAAGAGGCTTTTGCCGATGGTTTCTACGGATTCCAGCAGTTTTTAATATTAGTTGCACACGCTTGGATGTTTATTTTAGCGGGCATTTTAGGAATCTTTGTTTGGAGAAACAGAAAGAAATTTTGGAAAAAATCAGATAAAAAAGAAGAAGAAAAATAAATGATGAAAATCCCTGCTGTGCGCAGGGATTTTTAAATTACCCTAATGATAGAATTTTGAGAAAAAAATCTTTATCTTTGGAAACAAAAAATTATGAAAAGACTAATTCTAATAATGCTGTTGTTCAGTGCTTTTCTAAATCTAAATGCACAAGTGCTGTATATGTATCCTAAGAAACAAGATTCCTATAAAGACGGCTATAAAGGGTTTTATTCAGATTTAGCGAAAGTGCTAAAAGAGAAAAATTATCAGACTTGTCCCAATAAAAAAGAAGCAATAAATGTGAAAGTTTTAGTAAATGTGGATGGAAGTGTTGCGATAGTAAAAGAGGAAGATAAAGCGGCGGTGGCAAATAACCAGTGTGCTTATGATATGATAAAATCTGCCCTTCCCTACCTCAAAAACTGGCAGCCAGCGGAACTAAACGGCCAAAAAGTAAAAGCTGTTGCGAGATTTTTATTTGTCCCAAATGAGTTTATTAATAATATCCCTACTGACAAGTTAAGCTATGTTTCTGCGATTCATCCAGATGGAATAGAAGGTTTCAGAAAGAAATTCATGGTTTGTTTCAATTCTGATAAATTTAATTGGAATCAGGATTTCAGTATCACTACTTATTTTGAAGTTAATACAGAAGGAGATTTACAGTTTATCCATGCTGACCCTGTTGCTGATAATGAGGAATTTATGAATATGATAGTAAGATGTTTACACTATAACAAAAAGAAGAAATGGACTCCTGCAAGCTATAGAGGAACTAATATAGTAGATTTTCCATTTGTTTTTAAACTTAATTTTCGGGATGGATATTAAAATTCAAAAAAATAATTAAAATTTATGCTACCAAAAATAAACCCTACCCAGACCAAGGCTTGGAAAGGTCTGGATGAATATTTTGCTGAAAAAAACTTTGATTTAAGGAAGCTTTTTGCTGAAAACCCTGATCGTTTCGAAGAATTTTCTATAAAAAGAGAAAACTTTTTGTTTGATTTTTCTAAAAATCTAATCGATGAAAGGGTAAAAAATCTTTTGCTCCAATTGGCTGAAGAATGCGAACTGAAAACGGCAATTTCTGCAATGTTTTCAGGCGAAAAAATAAATGAAACCGAGGAAAGGGCGGTTCTCCACACGGCTTTGAGAGATTTTTCTGACCAGCCGATTTTAGTGGATGGGAAAGATATAAAACCCGATGTGAAAAGAGTTCTTTCTCAAATGAAAACTTTTTCGGAAAAGGTGATTTCGGGCGAGCACAAAGGGTTTTCGGGAAAGGAAATCACGGATGTGGTGAATATTGGGATTGGAGGTTCGGATTTAGGGCCAATGATGGTCTGCTCTGCATTGAAACATTTTAAAACAAGGCTGAATGTACATTTTGTGTCTAATGTAGATGGAAATCATTTAGCCGAAACGCTTAAAAACCTCAACCCAGAGACTACGCTATTCATTATTGCTTCTAAAACCTTCACCACTCAGGAAACCATGACCAATGCCCATTCTGCAAAGGATTGGTTCTTAAAATCTGGCAGCGAGGGAGATGTGGCGAAGCACTTTGTGGCGCTTTCTACTAATGTTTCTGAGGTTAAGAAATTTGGAATCGCAGAAGAAAATATTTTTGAATTTTGGGACTGGGTCGGCGGTCGCTATTCGCTTTGGTCTGCTATCGGTCTAAGCATAGTATTATCAATTGGTTATGATAATTTTGAACAACTTTTAAAAGGAGCAAACGACACGGATATTCATTTCCAAAAAGCAGATTTTTCTGAAAATGTTCCAGTGTTGATGGCATTGCTGGGCATTTGGTACAGAAACTTTTTTGATGCAAGTTCGCATGCTGTTTTGCCTTATTCTCAGTATCTTGACCGTTTTCCTGCTTACCTTCAGCAGGGCGATATGGAGAGCAATGGTAAGTCTGTGGATAGAAATGGGGAATTTGTGTATTATGAAACTGGACCGATTATCTGGGGAGAGCCAGGAACTAACGGGCAGCACGCATTCTATCAGCTTATTCATCAGGGAACGGAGCTGATTCCGTCGGATTTTATCGCTTATGCGAAGTCTTGTAATTCGGTTTCTGACCATCAGGAAAAACTTTTGGCGAATTTCTTTGCGCAGACAGAGGCTTTGGCGTTTGGAAAGGATAAAGAGCAGGTTTTAGATGAGTTACAAAAAACCAATAAATCTGTTGCTGAAATAGAAAAACTGGTAAATTATAAGATTTTCCAAGGAAATATTCCGACAAATTCATTTTTGTTCAAAGAGTTAAATCCTTTTTCGCTGGGGCAGCTTATCGCTTTGTATGAGCATAAAATATTCGTTCAGGGAGTGATTTGGAATATTTTTAGTTTTGACCAATTTGGGGTAGAACTCGGAAAGGCCCTTGCAAACAGAATTTTACCCGAACTTATCAATTCTGATAAAATTTCTTCCCATGATTCTTCTACGAATGGGCTGATAAACTATTATAAAACAAACAAATAACAAAAACTAATGGCTATGAGAACTTTATTAATAATAGTTTTAATTTTCTTTTCAGGATTGATACAGGCTCAAGATGACTTGCTGAAAAAATCCGAAAAAGGGGATGCAGAAGCGATGTTTTATCTCGCATCATCCTATTTTATGGGAGAAAAGGGCTATCCACAGGACAATGAAAAAGCCTTACAATGGTTCCAAAAGTCAGCTGATAAAGGCAATGCAGAATCACAGAACACGCTTGGGACTATTTACATAAAAGGCTGGGCTGGAGTGAAACAAGATTATGGAAAAGCTGTGAAATTGTTAGAAAAAGCCGTGAAATCCAATCATGCAGATGCTTGTAATAATTTAGGACTTCTGTATCGAGATGGCACAGGTGTGAAGCAAGATTACAAAAAAGCAATAGAGCTTTTCCAAAAAGGAGCTAATCTGGGGAGTTCCTCTGCGGTGGATAACTTGGCGTATATGTATTATATGGGCTGGGGTGTGGAGAAAAACTACGAGAAAAATTTGGAGCTGATAGAAAAATCAGTGAAAATGACCAAAGACAAGCAACGACTGGTGCAAGTTGCTTATTTTTATCTTAAAGGGGAAGAAGTAAAACAAAATATCCCAAAAGCCATAGAACTCTACACTTGGGGGCATGAGAATTTCCCTACTGAGGTAGCTTTTCCTAGTTATTTGGGTATGATTTACATCTATTATAATGACAAAGGAGAAAATAAAGGAGACTTTACAAAAGCCTTAAAATGGTATAAAATAGCGGCTAATCTGGGTGATGTGGATGCGATGAATAATATAGCTTTCATCTATCTGCAAGACAATCCACAAGTGAAAAATACCCAGCAGGGAATAGAATGGATGGAAAAAGCAGCCAATTTGCGAAATCCGAAAGCTATCTATAATCTCGGATACCTCTACACGCTCGGTGGAGATTTGCCAAAGAACTATGACAAGGCGGTGGAATGGTTCAGAAAAGGGGAAGCCATTGACGAAGAAATGAGTATTTCCTCACTGGGAGCAATGTATCATGCGGGGATTAAATTTAAAAAAGACCTGCAAAAAGCCAAAGAATATTATCTAAAAGCCACAAAAGATGAAAATCTCGCAACAGCCCTCTTTGAGCGAAATGAAAAACTTATAAAAGAAAATCCCACAAAAGTATACGCATGGAGAGCGGAAAATAAATGAAATTTAAATTAATTAGAAAATAAAAAATATGGCACAAATTTTAGATGGACTTAAAGTGTCCAAAGAAATAAAAGAAGAAGTAAAAGAAGAAGTAAAAAACATTGTCGCTGGTGGGAAAAGACCTCCTCATCTGGCAGCTATTTTAGTCGGTGAAAACGGAGCAAGTATTGCCTATGTCAATAACAAAATAAAAGACTGCGAAGAAGTAGGCTTTGTTTCATCCTTAGTAAAACTGCCCGACACCGTTTCAGAGGAAGAACTTTTAGCAAAAATAGAAGCTCTAAATAATGACCCCGAAGTGGATGGATTTATCGTCCAGCTGCCTCTGCCCAAGCATATAGACCAAGAAAAAATCATCATGGCAATAGACCCCAGCAAAGATGTAGATGGCTTCCATCCAGAGAATTTCGGCAAAATGGCTTTGGAAATGGAGGCGTTTCTCCCTGCCACACCTTTCGGAATTATGCAGCTTTTAGAAAGATATAATATAGACACTCAAGGAAAACACTGCGTGGTTATCGGAAGAAGCCGCATCGTAGGAAAACCTATGAGCCTTCTGATGGGAAGAAAAGGCAATCCTGGCAACTCCACCGTTGTCCTCGCCCACTCTTACACCCAGAATATAGAGGAGCTTACGAAAGAGGCGGACATTGTCATCACGGCATTAGGAAGTCCGCTGTTTCTGAAAGCAGAAATGATAAAAGATGGTGCTGTGGTCATAGATGTAGGAATTACCCGAGTGGAAGACAGCAATGAGAAAAAAGGCTATAAATTAGTCGGCGATGTAGATTTTGATGACTGCGAAAAGAAAGCTGGTCACATCACGCCTGTTCCAGGCGGTGTAGGCCCTATGACCAGAGCCATGTTGATGAAAAACACTATTTTAGCCTATAAAAACAAAAATTAATTACATTAATGTCAGAAAAAAAAGAGCAAGAATTATTAATCAAACAAGGAAAAATGCTCCCCGTGATGGAGCATTTTTATACCATACAAGGCGAAGGATTCCACGCGGGCAGGGCGGCATATTTTATCCGTTTGGCAGGATGCGATGTAGGATGCCACTGGTGCGATGTAAAAGAAAGCTGGGATGCCTCTCTTCATCCTGTTTTAGACATGGAGGAACTCGCCCAGACAGCGGCAAAGCATTGCAAAACCATCATCATCACAGGAGGAGAACCGCTGATGTGGAATTTAGAATTTCTTACCCAAAAACTAAAAGAACTCGGCTGCACCATCCACATAGAGACCTCTGGCTCACATCCGCTGAGCGGGCATCTGGATTGGATTACACTATCGCCAAAGAAAGTAAAACAGCCCCTGCCGGAAGTCTATAAAAAAGCCAATGAACTGAAAATGGTGATTTTCAATAACCATGATTTTAAGTTCGCCGAGGAGCAGGCTGCCAAAGTTTCCGAAAACTGCCTCCTCTACCTGCAATCCGAATGGAGCAAAAGAGAAACGAACTACCCTAAAATTACCAGCTATATATTGGAAAACCCACAGTGGCGGTCATCGGTGCAGACGCATAAGTATTTAGACATTCGGTAAGTGAAGTGAATTTAATTAAATACAAATAGAGCTTCTTGAGAAATCAGAAAGCTCTATTTTTTAGCCTTTCTTTATGTATTTAATACTAAATTTTATTGATTTTTATTTCTTTGTCAAAGATATTCACGCCGCCTTTTACACCAAAATCCAGCGTAGTAACGGGGTAGGCTAGACAAATCCCTTCCTTGTCGAATCGTTTTTTTATCCGCATGATGGCTTCGTTCATAGCTTCGTAGAAATCATCATTGGTTTCAAATTTTATCCAAAACCGAAGTACAAAATCAAATGTAGAATTTCCAATATCTGTGAAATACAAATCCACTTTTTCATCAGGAAGCAGAGTTTTTATTTTCTTGATTTCATCAAGAGCGGTAGCCTGCACAAACTCCAAATCATCTCCAAAAGAAACGCCTGTTTTTAGGATAATTCTCCTTTTTTTCAAAGTGGAAAAATTGGTAAATGTTCCGCTGTAAATAATTTGATTTGGGATAAAAACATCCTGCCCAGGAATGGTTCTTATGGTCGTAGTGATCAGACTTACCTGCGTGACAATGCCGTATTTATCATCTATCTCCACCCAGTCGCCCTCCTTGTATGGGCTGTGGGTTTTCAGAAGCAGTCCCGCAAAGATATTTGACGCCACATCTTTGAAAGCGAAACCAGCGATAATTCCCACAATCCCAGCTCCTGCAAGCAGATGCGAGAAAACCTTGTCCAGCCCCAAAAGCTCCAAAGCAAGATAAACCCCCGAAAACAGGAAAAAACAATAAACCGTAGAAGCGATGATATGAGAAATGTTCAGATGAACCTTAAAAGCGCGGCGACTAATTCTTTTGGCTATCCTAGCTAAGAAGATAAATAAAACAAGGACGATAACCGCCTCTACCATTTTTGGCAGAAACTGTATAATGGAATTTTCCCAATCCTCTAATACTTTTTCTATTTCTATGCCCATTACAGAGTCTTTCATAATATTTTTTGTTAAAAATTATCAATCAAAATAAATAAGTTTTGTTTCTATCACCTTTTTGCCTGTTTTTTCTAAGGCGTTTTGGTAATCTTTCACCTGTTTTTGGTGTTTTTCTCTTTCCTCTTCACCTGTTTTGAAATCAACGATAATGTAGCCTTCATCCGTTTTTATGACGCGGTCTGGTCGGTAGAATTTTTGCTCTCCATCCTCCAAAGTGACGAGAATTTCTCTTTCATTGATGATTTCTTTCTCATTTCCACTGAAATATGGAGCATATTTTTCATCATTTAGAACTGGCGAAATTCTCTTTGTGATGATTTCTTTTTCTTTCTCGGTAATTGTTCCCAAGAGGAAAAAACTATCCAAGACCTTTTCCATATCATCCTTGTGGTTTATTTTCGCTAAAATATCGTGAATGAGAAGACCCATTCTTGTTTTCTCTTTTCGTTTTTGATAACTTTTGGATGGCGTGGCGATTTGGATATTAGCCAGTGATTCTCCCTGTTTGTGGATGGATGAGATGCTCATCGTAGCCCATTCTTTTTTCTTTTGTTTAGTTTTTTTTCTGAGCAGCTCCTCATTTGTTTCGAATAAATCAAAGTTGTCCACATTTTCTATATTGTATTGATTTACAAAGTCAAATATTTCCAAATGATTAGCCGAGTTGCTCGGTTTTTGGAGATAAAGGAAAAGCTGTTCCACAGGGCGTGTGGTGGCTACATACTGCACACAGAGGCGGTCTATGAAGTTTTTATAGACATTCTCACTGTTGAATATTTCTATATCTTCATCGTAGGTTTCTAATCCTTTATCAAATCCCGAGATATTCACCGCGCTGAGAGCGTTTTTTCCCTCCAAATCATACCATTCCGTGAATTTGGAATCTTGGCTTTTGTTTTCCATCGGCAGGAAGACTACAGGAAACTCTAGCCCTTTGGCTTTGTGGATGGTCATTATCTGCACAGCATCTATATTTTCAGAGGCTTGGATAGAGATGTTTTTGCCTTCCTCCTCCCAGAATTTCAGGAAATCTTTCAGGGTCATTCCTGTGTTTTGGGAGAAGCCATAGAGCATTTCTAAGAAATTGAGAATGAAATCCATTTCCTTGTCTTTGACAGAAAATTCATAAACGAAATGTTCTATAAAGTTGTAAAGATTGAGGTTCGGAATATGGGAATGCGCCAAATCCAGCCCGTATCTTTTTTTGATAAAATCAAATAATTCCTTCTGCTCTTCAATAGCCAGAATTTCCAGCATTTCTACTGAAAAATCATTGATTTTGATTCGCCCTAAATCATTGAGATAGTAGAACAGCATCACCAGAAATTTTTTGCTTTTCGGAGCGGCTGTCCAGTTTAGAAATTCTATCAGAGCATTCAGGGTTTTAGAGAGATTAAGCGTAAGCCCTCGTTCGGAAATGGTTTTTATAAAGGTTTTTTCTCCATTGTACAGCACTTCCCTGCTTCCCAAAAGCTGAGAATAGTTGAATATATCATTATTCCCTCTGCACAAGATGGTAATATCCGAGAATCTAAAGCCATTATCCAGACACTGCTGGATGTCCTGCTGCATCTGGTCTGCGGTATCTTGGTAGAAATCCTCTTTTTTGGCG
The DNA here is from genome assembly GCA_938037185.1 of uncultured Riemerella sp. Taxonomy (GTDB): domain Bacteria; phylum Bacteroidota; class Bacteroidia; order Flavobacteriales; family Weeksellaceae; genus JABCPE02. The sequence continues at coordinate 28,078 of CALHQK010000009.1, read as the reverse complement.
TTTTCTATCAGATTTACTCTTACTCTGCCGTCGATGTCTGTTTTGGCTTCCTGCTGGGCTTTTTCGCCGAAAATTTCTTTATGTTCAAAATCTCCCTGCTCGGATATGTATTGGTAAAGTTCATTATTAAACCTTACGATGTTTCTCGCACTTCGGTAGTTTTCTTTTAGTGAAATGACATTGGCAGGGACAGGCGCATTTTCTTTATGATTGATGATGTTCAGCATCAGCTGGCTCTCTCCGCCTCGGAAGCGGTAAATGCTCTGTTTAGGGTCTCCCACAAGGGTAAAACTCGTATTGTCCGAAGAAATTGTGTGATCTCGCAGCGGCAGGAAATTCTGCCATTGCAGCGCCGAAGTATCCTGAAACTCATCAAAGAAGTAGTGCAGATACCGAGTTCCCACTTTTTCGTAAATGAAAGCCGAAGGCTCATTTTTCAGGTTTTCATTGATGATAATATTAAATTTAGAAAGCAGAACCAAATCGTTTTCTTCCTCTATTTTGGCAAGTTCATCTTGGATTTCCTTATTTACCCGAAGCGGAAGCAGGGCGTGAAGTATTTTTTCTTTTTTCTGCATCAGGATATAATTGCTGATGAGGTTTCTCCTGCTTTCCATCAAATGGCTGAGAATGTCAAAAATATCCTGCTCCTTGTGTTTTGATTTGGATGAAGCGCCTTTTTCAAAAACTGCCAGTGCGGACTCCTCATTAGACGGGAAAGGGAAATCTCTTCGCTCATTGTTGTAGAACTTTGCGACTTCATGGAAAAACTTGGCAATGCTGTTTTTCCCTCCGCCAGAGAAATCCTCTATTTCCAGCCCTCTTTCTTTGATAAGCGAAATGGCCTTCTGCGCTGTTTCTATAGAGGCTTTTTTGATTTCGGTGAGATTTTTTCTAATGTTGTTTTTGGTGTTTTCGTAGGCTTCCCAGTCAAAATATTTATTCTCCAAAAGCCTTTTGTAGTGGATGTCTTTTACAAATTCCTTTGCCGATTGGTAGAGCGTTTGGCTCAGATTTACCCGCTCGTTATTATCCAAACTATAATTCACAAAATCTATGAAAGTATCCGATACCTTTCTGTCTCCGCCTATCTTGTCCAGCATCTGGTCTACGGCTTCTATCAGATAGGGTTCGGGCTGAATTTCCAAATTAAAATTCTGCGCCAGTCCCAGCTCGTAGGAAAAAGAACGCACCAATTTAGAATTAAATCTATCTATCGTACCGATGTTCAGCATGGAGTAGTGGTGCAGAATATAGTCCAAAACCGCTTGGGAACGGCGGTGCAGCTCATCGATAGGGATATTTTTGCCCTGTTGGCGGAATTTTCCCTGTATATCCAGCAGTTCTTGGCATTGGGCATAGTTTTCAGCGGTGAATTTTCCCAGCCATTGGAGTATTCGCTCTTTCATTTCATTGGCAGCCTTATTGGTAAAAGTAAGGGCAATGATATGCCGAACAGCATCTGGCTCGCTGGGATTTTCCAGACAAAGCATTAGAAGTCTCTGTACGAGGGTATAAGTTTTGCCCGACCCAGCCGAGGCATTGATGACAGTATAAGTGGATTTCATTTTACAAAGGAAAAATAAGCACGAATTTATAAAAAATAAACCAAAAGTACCTAAACCTGATTTATATCATCCCTGCCCTACCGTTTTTATAGGTTTCGAGGGGGTCGCAGACACCTACTAAGGGGGTTACAATAGGTTCCAAGGCGGTCGCAGACACCTACTAAGGGGGTTACAATAGGTTCCGAGGTAGGTGTAGACACCTATTAAGGGGGGGATGATAGGTTCCGAGGCGGTCGCAGACACCTATCAAGGGGGTTATAATAGGTTCCAAGGGGGGTGCAGACACCTACTAAGGGGGTTACGATAGGTTCCGAGGGGGGTGCAGACACCTATCAAGGGGGTTGCAATAGGTTCCGAGGCGGTCGCAGACACCTACTAAGGGGGTTACGATAGGTTCCGAGGGGGGGTGCAGATACCTATCAAGGGGGTGCGAGATAAATAATTGATATATTCTATATTGTTCTTTTGGCTTGAACCAAAAGAACCAAAAGTTCAAGGCTTCGGAAAGCTCGGCTAAAATGTTCGCTCGGAAGCCTAAAATCCTCACAATTGGCTCGCTTACAGCTTCGCCGAACCACTTCGTTAGGTTTCGCCTATCGGCTCAGACAACAGAAGTTTTTGCGGCTCCCTCGCTCCATTTTTACGCCTCTCTTTCCGGAGGCCGAACCAGCTTTGCGTTTCTATTGTTCCGTTTTTCTATAATGTTGTTTTGTCGGCTGTTCTTCCCCCTTTGGGGGAAACAGCATAGGAAAGGGAAGCGTTAAGAAATTTTATTCAAAAGCCGTAAAAAATTCTTCCTGTTTGAGCAGGCAAAGGGAAAAGCGATGGAGCGAGTTATAAGAATTTTAGGCTTTTGAATAAAATTTTAGCTGGACTTTCCAAGCCTTGATTTTTGGTGCTTTTCATCAAGGAAAAGCACAGAACAAAATGGTCTTTTTTCGTTCTTTTGGCTACGCCGAACCACTTCGTTAGGTTTGGTTCAAGCCAAAAGAACATAATATAAAACATTATAGAACATATAAATTATTCATCACTATTTAAAATAAACTCAAAGCCAAGGCAACCTACCTCTGAACTAGGTCGAGCTACCTCTAAGCTAGGCTAAGCTGCCTTTGAACTAGGTTGAGCTACCTCTGAACTAGGTCGAGCTACCTCTGAGCTAGGTTGAGCTACCTTTGAACTAGGCTGAGCTACCTCTGAGCTAGGCTGAGCTGCCTCTGAGCTAGGTCGAGCCGGTTCGGAACCTATCGCGAAGTCCTATAAACAGGGAAAAAGTGATTTTTAGCCCTTGAAAATCAAAAAAGACCGCCAGTCTGCTCGGCAAAAAATGATTTTTGGTTTTATCTGCTCCTTAACCTGATTGATTAAAAATGGTTTTTTCTTATTTTTGCACCATGCAGACAGAAAAAATCATCTTAGGGATAGACCCAGGGACTACCGTGATGGGCTTTGGGATTATCTCCGTGAAGGGAAGTAAAATGGAGCTGGTCTCCATCCACGAGCTGGTGCTCAAAAAATACCCTAACCACGAAACCAAGCTGAAATACATCTTTGAGAGGACTTTAGCCCTTATCGATGAGTTCCACCCTGATGAGGTGGCGCTGGAAGCTCCTTTCTTTGGGAAAAATGTGCAGAGTATGCTCAAACTCGGCAGGGCACAGGGCGTTGCGATGGCAGCGAGCCTCTACCGCGATATTCCCATTACCGAATATTCTCCTAAAAAAGTAAAAATGGCGATTACAGGAAACGGAAACGCAAGCAAAGAGCAGGTGGCAGGCATGCTGAAAAATCTGCTCGGCTTGAAAGAATTTCCCACCAAATACTTAGATGCCTCAGATGGGCTGGCGGTGGCGGTGTGCCATTATTTCAATTCGGGAAAGGCGGAGAGCACAAAATCTTATTCGAGCTGGGACAGCTTCCTCAAACAAAATCCGGACAGACTGAAATAACCGAAGTTTTGCACCGCAGGTTCTAAAAAATCTTTTGTTTAAAAATGAAAAAACGATTCTTTATCTTTTTAATATTCCAATATTTTGTAATGAATGCACAGGAAATCAATCGGCTCATCAACCAAGCCTCCGCCGATAGGTTTGACACCAAAATAGTCTTTAATAAAGAAGATGAAAACCACTATATGCCGCTGAGCGTCATCAACGGCAAAGAAAAAGGCAGGGTCTTCACCATCGTAGCCGGAATTCATGGGTATGAATATCCGCCCATCATGGCTGTGCAGGAGCTGCTGAAAGAAATAGACCCGAAACAGCTAAAAGGCACACTGGTCATTCTGCCCATTGCAAATGCTGGGTCTTTCTATGGCCGCGCTCCCTTTGTAAATCCTACGGACAGGAAAAATCTAAACCTGGCTTTCCCTGGTTCCGCTTCGGGAAGCATCACGGAGCAGACCGCCCACTGGATTACCAAAAATATTATTCCCGTTTCTGATGTGTTTCTGGACATTCACGGCGGAGATGCCAATGAGGATTTGATACCCTTTGCATGTTATTACAACAACGAGGAAGACAAAGAAAACACCCAGCTGGCTCATAGGCTCTCGGAGGTTTCGGGCATGCCTTATATTGTGGCTTATCCCTACACCATTACGAAAACCGAACCAGCTCTGTATGCCTTTAAACAAGCTGTTCAGAACGGCGTGGCGGCACTAAGCATAGAAGCGGGGAAACTCGGAACGGCAGACAGGGAAGACATCAGCCTGCTGAAAGAATCCGTATACCGCATGCTGGATTTCATGGGAATGTACCCTAAAAAGAAGGCGGAAACCCAAAAGAAAGCTTACCAATTTTTCGGCCGGCAGTCTTATATAAAAGTTCCCGAAAAGGGAATATTCTACAGCCGCTACAAGGCAGGAGACCAAATAAAAAAAGGAGAAAAGCTGGGCTATATTACTGATGATTTTGGGAATATCATCCATGAAATAAGCGCTCCCGCAGACGGCATTATCTTATACAAAATAAGCACTCCGCCCGTGAATAAAGGAGAGACCATGTTCTGTATAGCATCTTGAATTTAATTTTCATATTAAAGAAAAAAATATTATTTTGCGGAATAAAATCAAAAAACAATGATAGTAGAATATTTTTCATTTTTCCTTGGAATGATTTTGCTGATTGTAGCACTAATCATGCTAAGCAATAAAATAAAGGTCGCTTACCCTATCCTGCTCCTCATCGCGGGGCTTGCGGTAAGTATGCACCCTAAAACGCCGGTCATAAAAATAGACCCGCACCTTATTCTCATTATATTCCTTCCGCCATTGCTTTATGAAGCGGCTCTTGCCAACTCATGGAAAGAAATATGGCGCTGGAGAAGAATGATTTTCAGTTTTGCGTTTATTGTGGTCTTTCTTACGGCCATTTCGGTGGCTTTCGTGGTCAATCATTTTATCCCTGGGATGTCCTTGGCTCTTGGGTTTTTGTTAGGAGGAATTGTTTCTCCGCCAGACGCCGTGAGTGCCGGCTCTATCCTGAAATTTGTGAAAGTTCCTAAGCGGATAGCTACCATTTTGGAAGGGGAAAGTTTATTTAACGATGCCTCTTCATTGGTTATTTTCCGGTTTGCTTCAGCGGCAGTGACTACGGGGCAGTTTATATGGCAGGATGCAGCTCTTAGTTTTGGATGGATGATATTTGCCGGAGTGGGCATCGGTCTGCTTATCGGATTTATCTTTATAAAAATCCACCAATGGTTTCCTACGAATGAAGATATAGATGTGATATTGTCTATCGCTGCGCCTTTCATTATGTATATCGTAGCGGAAGAGGTTCTGCATGCTTCTGGGGTGATGTCGGTAGTGTGCGGCGGGTTATACCTTTCGTATAACAGCACGAAATATCTGAACAGCTCATCACGGCTGAGAGGTATCAATGTGTGGCACAGCCTTACTTTCCTGCTGAATGGTTTGGTATTCCTGCTCATTGGTTTAGACATGCCGGAGATTGTTTCCGGACTGCACGAAGACGGGGTAAGCATCGTTCAGGCTACTATCTATGGGCTTTGGGTTACCGCCGTGCTTATCGTTATTAGAATTATTGCTTCCTATGGGGCGCTAGTTACTACACAGATTATGAAAAGATTCATCACTGTTGCAGACCCACGAGTAGAGCTAAAAAGCCCTTTCATAGTCGGATGGTCTGGGATGCGCGGAGTAGTTTCGCTGGCGGCAGCACTTTCTATTCCTCTCACTTTGAAAGATGATATTACACCTTTCCCGCATAGAAGCTTAATCCTTTACATCACTTTTGTGACTATTTTTGTAACGCTGGTATTCCAAGGGCTTACCCTTCCTTTTATCATTAAAAAGATAAATTTACCCGAGTTTGATGACCATCTTCCTGAAAACGAAACTGAGAAATTTATCCTTAAAGAACTGGCTAAGAATTCTCTGGAATACATCAACTCTAATTACAAATCTGAAATAGAAAACAACCGCTCCCTAAGGCACTATGTAAGCCACTGGGAAGAGCGGCTGGAATCAGAAGAAAACATGAAAGTGCCAGACCATATCCGTGATATTTATCTGAATGTTTTGGAGCAAAAAAGAAAACTGCTTTTTAAAATAAACAATGAAAATCCGAAAATAAACGAAGATATTATCAGGAAATTTATCCTTCGTATAGACTTGGAGGAAGAGAGAATAAAACATGAGTAAAAAGAAAAAAATCCTTATCCGCATTGGTTCTCTGCGTCATGGCGGCGCAGAGAAAGTGCTGGTAACTTTTCTGAAAAACATCCCTGCCGATAAGTATGAGATAGACCTGCTGCTCAACCTGTATTCGGGGAAGTATCTTTCGGAAATCCCGAAGTGGATCAATGTTTTGTATCTCAACAAAGGCGAAATGATTACTACCAACCGCCCTCAGGACATCATTCCAAAGGCGATGCGGGTGATTTATCAAGGTTTATTGAAGGTTTTTCCTAAGCTGCTATATCACAACAAATTAAAAAACAAAAAATACGATGTAGAGTTTGCGGCAATCCATGGTTTTAGGGATGAAATACTGAATTCTCCTCTAAAATCATCTAAAAAATTAGTCTGGATTCACAATGATTTGTCCCAAGTAAAAGGCTATAATGACAAAGAAATCAGAAAATTCTTTGGCTTTGATAAAATCATGGTTATTTCAGAAAAAATTCAAAACTTATTTGAATCATTAGCTGAAAATGAAAAGCAAAAAGAAAAGATAGTCAGGATTTATAATCCATTGGATACCAATGAAATTATAAACAAAGCAAAGGAGAAAACTGAAAAATATGTATTTGACAAATCTATTCCTACTTTTATTTCGGTAGGAACAGTGTTTCCGCAGAAAGGTTTTGACAGACTTTTGGAAGCACACAAAAGGCTTTTGGATAAGGGATTATTCCACAAGTTGCTAATCATCGGAGACGGCTATGATTTTGAAAACATTAAAAAACTGAAATCCGATTTAGGATTAGACAAAACCGCTACAATGCTCGGCTTTACCTCTAACCCTTACCCTTATTTTTCTCAGGCAGATTTTTATATTTTGAGTTCGCGCTACGAAGGCTTTCCTACGGTTTTATTTGAAGCCATCACGCTGAAAAAGAACATTATAGCAACCGATGTTTCCGGCGTGGCAGAAATGCTGGAAAACGGCAGACTCGGGCTCATTGTAGAAAACTCCCAAGATGGCATTTATAAAGGAATGGAACAGGCTCTCCTCCATCCAGAAAGTTTCAAAACTTATGAAAACAACCTTCGGGACTACCAAATGCCTTTTGATTTGAAAAATTCTGTCGGCAGTATTATGAATATTATAGATAATATTTAATTTTGCAACTTCAATTTTACAAAATGACAAAGACAAAAAATATAAATATATTCAACAAACGGGCAAGATTCGAGTATGAAATACTTGAAGAATATGAGGCTGGAATAGTCCTTACAGGCACTGAGATAAAATCCATCCGGCTGTCCAAGGCCTCTATTACGGAAAGTTTTTGCGAATTTATTGATAATGAACTTTTTGTAATCAATATGACTATTGATGAGTATAAATTTGGGACTTTCTACAACCACAAAATAAAACGAGAAAGAAAGCTCCTGCTCCACGCCAGAGAACTTGATAAATTAAAGAAAAAAGTAAAGGATATTGGATTTACAATTGTCCCTTTAAAACTCTATATTAATGAGCGGAATAAAGCTAAACTTTTAATAGCTTTAGCAAGAGGAAAAAAGCTCTTTGACAAGCGTGAAACCATAAAAGAGCGAGAAAACAAACGAAATCTTGACAGAATTTTAAAGAAAAATTAAAAAAAAGTATTGTTATATCAATATTTTTACTAATTTTGTATCTAATTAATTTTAAATTATATTTAATTCTATGAAAAATCTAAGATTAGGAATTACAGCATTAGCGCTTACAGTGGCTACTTCTGTTTCTGCCCAGACCACTAATAATAGATGGTTGATTGGGGTAGGAGCTCACGGAGTAAACCATGTAGCGGCTAATAAAGGTGTAGGGCAGGCATTAGGAGATGCTTTTTCTTCTAAAGATTTGTACACGATGAATAATTTCGTGATTACGCCGCCATTGTCAAAATTAACTGTTGCAAGAAACTTAAACAAGTTTTTAGTTCTTGACTGGCAGACTTCCGTAGGGAATGTTAGCAACAAGAGAATTAATATGGATAAAGAATTTTTCTTGATGACAGGTCTTGGTCTTCAATTCAAAGTGAATGGATTTTGGAATGAAGAATCTTGGTTTGATCCATATGTAAGAGTAGGTGCTAACTACTTAAGACATGATTATACTAATGTAAGCTTCCCTCTTACTGATGTGCATGGAAAAGTATATAGTGGCTATGACGGAGAAGCTAGTACACAAAGAAGAGCAGATCATTTTACTGTAAGTGGTGGTTTAGGATCTAACTTCTGGTTTACTAAAAACTTTGGTATTGGTATCCAAGGGGATTATGTAACTACTCCAACAGAAAAATCTGATTTATCTAACTTCTGGCAAGCTTCTGCTTCTATCAACTTTAGATTTGGTAACAGAGATAAAGATAAAGATGGAGTTCTTGATAAAGATGATGCTTGTCCTGAAATCCCTGGTCCAGTAGAAAACCAAGGTTGTCCTTGGCCTGATACTGATGGAGATGGAGTTCTTGACAAAGATGATGCTTGTCCTGAAGTTCCAGGTCCAGTAGCAAATCAAGGTTGTCCTTGGCCTGATACTGATGGAGACGGAGTTCTTGACAAAGATGATGCTTGTCCTGAAGTTCCAGGATTGCCAGAATACAACGGATGTCCTAAACCTGCATCTGAATTCGCAGTAGAAGCTACTGGAGCTTTACAAGGTATTATCTTTGACTTTAATAAAGCAACTATCAGTAACCCTGAATCTCTTAGAAAATTAGATCAGGCTGCAGAAGTAATCAAATCTTCTAATGGAGGTACATTCCTTGTTACTGGTCACACAGATAAGAAAGGTAATGATGCTTACAACTTGAAACTTTCAAGAGAAAGAGCAGCTTACATCGTGAAAGCTTTAGAGCAAAGAGGTGTTGCAGATACTCAATTAAAATCTACTGGTGTAGGTGAGAGAGATGCTGTAGTTCCTGAAACAGCTTCTGACGAAGAAAGAGCAAGAGATAGAAAAGTAGTAGTAGAAGCCATCGATGGTGCTGCTTGGGAAGCTCTTCAAAAATCAGACTTACCAGTTGTTAAGAAAAAAGTTGTTAAGAAAAAAGCTCCGGCTAAAAGAAGAAAATAACAAAGTTTTTTCAAAATAAAAAATGTTCCCAGTAATGGGAGCATTTTTTTATTCATCAGAAATTATCTATTTTTGTAATCTTAAATTCTAAATTATATGGGACGCGCATTTGAATATAGAAAAGCCTCTAAACTAGCCAGATGGGATAAAATGGCAAAAACATTTTCTAAAATAGGTAAGGATATCGCCCTTGCTGTAAAAGCAGGAGGACCAGATCCAGATTCCAACCCTGCTCTTAGAAGATGCATCCAAAACGCAAAAGGGGCAAATATGCCAAAAGACAATGTAGACAGAGCTATAAAAAAAGCCAGCGGAGCAGATGCTGAAAACTACGAAGAAATCACTTACGAAGGATATGGACAAGGGGGGGTAGCATTTTTCATAGAATGTACTACCAATAACCCTACTAGAACTGTAGCCAATGTAAGAGCCATATTCAATAAATTTGAAGGCAACTTGGGAAAAAATGGAGAACTGTCTTTCATTTTCGATAGGAAAGGGATTTTTACTATTGATAAAGCATCTATTACAATACCTTGGGATGATTTCGAAATGGAAATGATAGACGGAGGAGCAGAAGAAATAGACCAAGATGAAGAAGAAGTAATGATTACCACTGCTTTTGAGGACTTCGGGGCTCTATCTCATAAATTAGATGAATTAAAGATAGAAGCAAAAAGCGCTGAACTCCAAAGAATTGCAAACAATACTAAAGAAGTAAGTGAAGAGCAGTTCAAAGCTAATATGAAAATGCTGGAGCGCTTCGAGGAAGATGATGATGTACAAAATGTATATCATAATATGGAGCTTACCGAAGAATTTATGAATGAAAACTAAAAATTTTGATAATATATTTGTTTTATTAAAAAAATGTTATTACTTTTGTGGCACTTTTTAGGTAGCTGTTGAGTTGGCTAAGAGTAATAATTTTTTCATCATTTGTGTTTTTGGGCTCACACTTTCTTTTGTGTGAGCCATTTTTTTACCCTCTTTCGTAGCGGACAAGCAAATCAATAAAGTAACTATAAGTAACACTCCCTTCCTGCTGGTTTGATTTTAGAAATAAGTCATTAGCAGTAGAGAAAAAATCATTCAGCAGTCCTTGGTTTTGGGCAATGAAATCTTTTTCGTGCTGTCTGTCGCGCTGCATACCTTCGCTGTATTTGGAAAGAATATTTTTCACAAACGCTTCATCTCTCTCCACCAAATAACTTAATAGACTTTTCAAGACAAAATATTCTGTGCTGTATTTCAGTTCCCAATTAGAGGAATCTCTGCCAATAAGATACCCAATAAAATTAGCTTCCTGCTCACGGGCGAAACCAAGCTGGTGGGCAGATTCATGAGAGAGGGTAAAAGGAATATATGTAGAGGGCTCAGCGGCATTATACTGAGGCTCTGTAGTAAAGGGATTATAATAGCCTGATATTCCTGTGGCACTCATCATTCCAGAATAGAGACTTGGCTTAAAACTACTTATCTCCACAGATTTTTTGGAGCTTAAATATGCTGGGATATGCTTCTGCTGGGAGAGAATTTCCTGCTCTATTTCCCTGATGTTCTCTATCATAAATACTCCGTTGACATCTTCTTTTACTCGGTTTCTGGAATAGAGACAGCGGTTGAGGTATTTTACTGCAAGAGACTTTATTTCTTCTTCGGTAGGAGGCTTTTCTGATAACTTGCTGATGATAGGCTGCTGGAAATAAAGCATTCCCCAAAAACACTGATATACAAAATAAAACACATTCCAAGAAATGAGCAGTTTCAGAGTATATTTTTTTCTGCTTTTTTTCTGAAAAATCTTCACCAAAGAAAACAACAACCCCAGCCCCAGCAGAAAATACAAAACATCTCCTGCCGAAAAACCCAGCTTGGAAAACACGAAGCCGAAAAAATCTTTTTTCCACTCGTAGAAAGATTCAAAAAGGCGGACAGCCGGAGATATTTTAGAAAAAATATAAAACAAAAGAATCTGGGCAAACCATACGCCTGCCCAGATTCTCAGTTTTCTCTTTATACTTTTATTTTTCTTTTCCAACCGAATAGCCTTTTACTGCGTAATATAATATATAAACATAAGAAGGAAGCATCACCACCAAAAACGAAAGCTGATTGCTGAAAACATGATGGTCTTTCAGCAGAGTATATATCAGCGGAAGAACTGCCCCTCCTGCTATCCCCATTACCAAAAGAGCAGAACCTATCTTGGTAAATTTCCCCAGACCATCTATCGCCAGAGGGAATATCGCCGGCCACATCAGGGCATTTGCCAAGCCCAATAAGGCAATAAATACAATAGCCGTGTAACCAGAACTCATAAAAGCTCCTACACTGAAAACTGCCCCCAGCACAGCCGAAACTGCCAGTGCTTTCTGCTGTGAGATGTATTTCGGTATGGCTAAAATCCCTACAAGATAGCCCATCAGCATAGCAAAGAGCGTAAAGGTGGTAAAATATTTGGTAGTATCCAGCGAAAGCCCTATTGTCTGTCCGTAGGTTCCTATGGCATCGCCAGCCATCACCTCTACCCCTACATACAGAAACAGGCAGAGCATACCTAAAACCAAATGCGGAAATTGGAAAACAGAAGTTTTATCAGTCTTGGCTGTGCTTTCTTCCTCCTCCTGCTCTATCTCTGGAAGAGCGGAACGCCAAATCATAACGGCAAGTAAAACCAAAATAACCGCCATCACGATATAAGGCATAATAATCTTGGAAGCCAGCTCATCTAAAATCTGATTTCTATGCACCAAATCTGCCACGGCATCCAGCTGGTTTTTGGTTCCTTCGGCATCTTTCAGCACTAAAACACCTAAAACTATGGGCGCCAGCATTCCAGCTATCTTGTTGCACACGCCCATGATGCTTATCCGCTTCGCTGCACTTTCAATAGGGCCTAAAATACTGATGTACGGGTTGCTCGCCGTCTGTAAGATAGACAGCCCTGTCCCCTGCACAAAAAGTCCGCCAAGGAAAAGCCCAAAACTTCTGGTATTTGCCGCCGGAATAAAGACCAAAGACCCCAGCGCCATGATGCCCAGCCCCAGTGCCATTCCTCTTTTGAAGCCTGTACGGCTGAGGATATAGGACGAAGGGATGGAGAGGAAAAAATAAGCCATATAGAAGGCAAATGTCACGAAGAAAGCCTGCGTGTCTGACTCCAGCTCACAAGCCAGTTTCAGGAACGGAATCAGAGTACTATTGAGCCAAGTAACAAACCCAAAAATAAAAAACAAGACCCCGATTATAAAAATAGCATAGGTATTACTCTTTTTCATTGTTAAATTTTTTTGCTAACAAAACTACGGAATTATTTACATACAGCAGGAGATAAAAACATCATTTATTATATTTTTAGTGAGGTATAATTCTTTGTAATAGATATTTTCAATAAAGCATATATGAGAAAATCTATTAATAAAATATTGTAACAGATATTCTGAATATTATCTTTGCGCATTTGTAAAATATAATTTATGTTGAAAAGAACATTATTATTTGTTTCATTAGGAAGCGGGCTGCTTATCAATGCTCAGGCTATTAACGAGACCAATGCAGCAACCAAGACAAGCGGGAAAATAGGAATAAATACCGATATTCCTACAAGAACATTAACTATAAAAAACACTGCTGCTAATAACGGAAAACCTGTCCTTAGATTAGCAGGTACCCCTAAACATAGTGCAAATGTGAATTCCGCTATGGATGCAGATTTAGGAGGAAATACAACATCTACTGTAAGTTATGATGATTATAGACCTCTGATAATAGATAAAGTAGGGGATGTGTACCAAGGAGTTCCTTTCACTAATAATACGAGTATCCTTACCATCACTATTAATGATGTAAAAGGAGACTGGATTCAGAATTTTGATACAGGAATTAATTATAATAAATATGCCGTAGCCATAATGAGTGCTTCCTTTAAGCTCCCAACATCAGCAGGTAATTTAGTAATGCTCGTAGGAAGTACTGGGGTTCCTGCTGTGCGTAATAGTGCTGTTTCATATAGTTCTAGAATTGCTCCTCCTACAGTGATATTAAAACAGTCAGGAGCCAATTGGGCAATACAAGCCGACTATGCTAATATGGATCTTGTGGCAGCCCCTCAGTATAATAATACGAGAGGAACTGAAGTTAATGGTTCATGGGTAATTACTCTTTTGGTAGGAAGAAGAGATGGGGTCAACTTCTCTGAACTTGAGTTTTCACAAGGAGGTAATAATTCCGGTACAGGGATTACAGACAATACCTACAAGAACAAATTAGAGGCATTCCTTAGAAAAATGGATTAATAAAATACAAAACACACTCTAAATGGAGGGTGTTTTTTTGTATAGAATATTAAACTAAAATCCTTATTTTTGCATAAATTTTTTTAACGATGGCAAAGCAAGAAGATGTTTTTAAGAAAGTGATTTCTCACGCCAAGGAATATGGATTTATTTTCCCTTCTAGTGAGATTTATGATGGACTTTCTGCAATATACGACTACGGACAAAATGGTATAGAACTAAAAAACAACATCAAACAATATTGGTGGAAAGCGATGATTCAGCTCAATGAAAACATTGTAGGGCTGGACAGCGCTATCTTTATGCACCCTACCATTTGGAAGGCGAGTGGGCATGTGGATGCCTTCAACGACCCACTGATAGACAACAAAGACAGCAAAAAGCGTTTTCGTGCCGATGTCTTAATAGAAGACTACTGCGCCAAACTAGAAGACAAAGCCCAAAAAGAAATAGAAAAGTCTAAAAAACGCTTCGGTGAGGCTTTTGATGAGGCGCAATTCGTTTCCACTAATCCAAAAGTATTAGAATACCGCGAAAAACAAAAAAACATTCTTTCCCGAATGGCTAAATCGCTGGATAACAACGACCTTGCTGATGTAAAAGCCCTAATAGAAGAGCTGGAAATAGCTGACCCAGACACAGGCTCTAAAAACTGGACAGAAGTAAGACAGTTTAACCTGATGTTCGGGACTAAATTAGGTGCTGCTGCTGAGAACGCGATGGACCTTTACCTTCGTCCAGAAACAGCGCAAGGGATTTTCGTGAATTATCTGAATGTTCAGAAAACTTCACGCCACAAACTTCCTTTCGGGATTGCACAGATTGGTAAAGCATTTAGAAATGAGATTGTTGCGAGACAGTTTATTTTCAGAATGAGAGAATTTGAACAAATGGAAATGCAGTTTTTCGTGCCGCCAGGAACGGAACTAAAATTCTATGAAGAATGGAAACAAAAGAGACTAAACTGGCACCTTGCCCTTGGTCTTGGCGAAGAAAACTACAAATTCCACGACCACGAAAAACTAGCTCACTATGCCAATGCAGCGGCGGATATAGAATTCAGATTCCCATTTGGGTTTAAAGAATTGGAAGGAATTCATTCCAGAACGGATTTTGACCTTTCGGCTCACGAAAGATATTCAGGAAAAAAATTACAATATTTTGACCCAGAAAGAAACGAAAGTTATGTTCCGTATGTGGTGGAAACCTCGGTAGGATTAGACCGATTATTCCTAGCTCTATTCTCTCACTGCCTGAAAGATGAAGTTTTAGAAGATGGTTCAGAGAGAACGGTATTATCCTTGCCGCCTGCCCTTGCTCCTGTAAAGGCCGCCATTTTACCACTGATGAAAAAAGATGGAATGGGAGAATATGCAGAAAAAATCTTCAATGATTTGAAATATGATTTCAATCTTATCTATGAAGACAAAGACAGCATCGGTAAGCGATACAGAAGACAGGACGCCATAGGAACGCCTTTCTGTATTACCATAGACCACGACACCCTTACTGACCACACGGTAACGATAAGACACCGCGATACTATGGAGCAGGAGCGTGTGGCAGTTTCTGAACTGAGACAAATCATAGACAACAAAGTGAATTTCAGAAATTTGCTGAGTAAGATTTAATTTCTCATTTAAATTTTTATATTAAGTAAACCTTTGGATGTTCATGTATCCAGAGGTTTATTTTTTAGTATCTTTGTCAGTAGTAATATTTAGAATCATGAACATCCAGCAGTTAGAATATCTCATCGCCGTTGATAAATACAAGCATTTCGGGAAGGCGGCTTTGGCTTGTCATGTCACACAGCCTACACTCAGCGCGATGATTCAGAAATTAGAAGATGAGCTTAGTATAAAAATATTTGACAGAACTACCCATCCCATCCGCACCACAGATGCTGGAGATGAGATTATTTCCTCTGCTAAAGCCGTGCTGGATAACATTACACAACTGAAAAATAAAGCTCATTCACTCAATAATGTATTGGCTGGGAAAATCAACCTTGGGATTATTCCTACAGTTTCTGGATTTCTCATTCCAAACGAAATTTTTGATTTTCTAAATCAAAACCAAAAAATAGAAATGAACATCCACGAAATGAATACCGAAAACATCATAAAATCGCTAAAATCTGGCGAAATAGATGCAGGTATCATTTCTACTCCATATCATGAGACAGAAGAATTTTTCAGTGATTTTCTTTTTAATGAAGAACTGCTGATTTATTCCTCTTATGAAAATAAAGATGAATATTTTATAGGTTCTGAGGATTTTAATTCAGATAAATTTTGGCTTTTGGAAGAAGGAAACTGTTTGAGAAAACAAATGGAAACCATCTGTCATTTAAGGGAAAACTCACTGAAACCCAAAAACTTGGAATTTTCCGCATCCAACATCAGCACTCTCATAAAAATGGTGGACAAGACAGGAGGCATCACTGTGCTCCCAGAACTTGCCACGCAGCAGCTCTCCGAAGAGCAGAAGAAAAAAGTTTTTCATTTTAAAAAACCTTTTCCTTCCAGAGAAATCAGCCTCATTTACTACAAACCAACTTATAAACAAAAAATGCTCAATGAATTTGGGTCTTTTATAAAAGATGCTTTATCAAAACATCTTAATTACAATAAAAATCCAAAGGACTTCTCTATTATCGCTCCTGAGTAAAATTTAATTTTGAAGTTTAATTTTTTTATGTAAATTTGCCCTTTAAAATCAAGAGGAAAAATTTGTACTGATTGCAACCTCAATAAAAAATGCTAAAACAGAAATTCTCTTTTTAGTTTCTTTATTTTGGTTTCACAGTTTATATAAATTTTAAAATCTATAACCCAAAAATAAAGAAATTTATGGCTTACTTATTTACATCAGAGTCCGTTTCTGAAGGACATCCAGATAAAATTGCAGACCAAATATCCGATGCGCTGATAGACCATTTTTTGGCCTATGACAAGAACTCAAAAGTAGCTTGTGAAACGCTCGTAACCACTGGGCAGGTTGTCCTAGCTGGAGAGGTGAAATCTGAGGCTTACCTTGATGTGCAGACCATCGCTAGGGAGGTTATCAATGATATTGGCTACACCAAAGGCGAATATATGTTCAATGGAGATTCTTGTGGAGTGATTTCTGCTATCCATGAGCAGTCGCCAGACATCAACCAAGGAGTGGATAGAATTACCCAAAATTCTGATTTTGAGACCAAAGCAAACGCACAAGGCGCTGGTGACCAAGGAATTATGTTCGGATATGCAACCAACGAAACCGAAAACTATATGCCTCTGGCATTAGACTTGGCTCATTCTATTTTGAGAGAACTTTCTGCATTGAGGAGAGAAAATAAGGAAATCACCTACCTTCGTCCTGATGCGAAATCACAAGTTACGATAGAATATTCTGATAATCACAAACCTGTGAGAATAGACAGCATCGTGGTTTCTACTCAGCATGATGAATTTGACACAGAAGAAAACATGCTGGCAAAAATCAGAAAAGACATCATCGAGATTTTAATTCCAAAAGTTAAAGCCAAACAAAAACCTGAAATTCAGGCGCTTTTCAATGATGATATTACATTTCATATCAACCCTACTGGGAAATTCGTAATCGGTGGCCCACACGGAGATACTGGGCTTACAGGAAGAAAAATTATCGTAGATACTTACGGAGGAAAAGGTGCTCACGGAGGTGGAGCGTTCTCTGGAAAAGACCCTTCTAAAGTGGATAGAAGTGCTGCCTATGCCATGAGACACATCGCTAAAAACCTTGTAGCAGCGGGAGTTGCAGATGAAATTTTGGTTCAGATTTCTTACGCCATCGGAGTTGCTAAACCTTGTGGTTTATATATCAACACTTATGGAACTTCCAAAGTAAATCTTACTGATGGAGAAATCGCAGAAAAGGTACAGCAATTATTTGACTTGAGACCTTATGCGATAGAGCAAAACCTAAAACTGAGAAATCCTATTTACTGCGAAACAGCAGCCTATGGACACATGGGAAGAAATTATTATGTAGCGGATAAAACCTTCAACAAAGGAGCTAAAAACGAGCTTACCATCAAAGGTTTAGAGTTTTTCACTTGGGAGAAACTGGATAAAGTAGAAGAAATCAAAAAGGCTTTCGGTCTATAAAATAAAAAACCCACCTAAAAAGTGGGTTTTTATTTTGTTTTAAAGATAATTAATCTTCCAAATCGTCGTATTTCGCTAATTCTTCATCACACCATGCGAATGCTTCTTCTACTACTTTTGTAGCTTCATTTGCAACGGTTTCCTCATCATCTCCTTCCAAATCATCCAACCATTCTACTTCTTCTTCCTCTACATTTAGGATAAATCTTGGATATTCTGTATGTACCACGAACAAATCCTCTGGAAATTCTGAATTATCTGCCATCAAAAACTTTGGTAATTTCATAACTTTCTAAATTTAAATTGTTTAACTAAAAATATATACCTTATAAGGTTTTGCAAAGTTAATAAATATAAATGTAGTTTCTCTAAAAAATATTTTTATTTTATTTTTTGTTGAGTAATGACGGATTTGGCTTTAGAAGTATTTTCAAGTGTAAGTAATTCTGTTTTAAATTTTAAATTAATAGTCATGTCTAGATTCTGAGCGGTAAAATAATTATTTTTCATATCAAGCAATAAAAAACCTTTTCCTTCACCAGATCCAGACAAATCCATTTTTTTAATATTTTCCCTTCCTTCCATTACAAAATCTATCAATATATCAAAATAGGCTTCCTCTTTTTCTACTTTTAAGAGTTTATATTTTACATTCATTTTCATTTCTATATCGCCCGCATTCGGTATACTTTGTTTATATGGTATAACCATATCAAAACTATCACCTATTTTTAGACCTTCTTTGGGAAATTGAGTATTCATTTCAGCAAATTGCTTAATAGATTCTATCAATATCTTCTTTATGTCTTCATTGATGTTTCCTTCTACATTCTTAACCTCCATTTTCTTACCATTTACAATATCACCAATCAATTTAACTCCTTGTAAAGGAATTTTTCTGTTTACTGTCTCTCCATTAATTTCTGCTTCGTAAAAGTATTTGGTATATTCTAATATGAATGGAACATTGTTACCTTGCTTTTTTTGTGTAGCAATGGCGCTTTCTATATCTGAATTCATAGTCATTTTCATCCCATCCATTCCTATTTTATCTAACACTTCCTTGCTTCCCACAAACTTATATCCTCCATCCGTATGTGTTTTATATTTAATTAAATACTCTGAATTTGGATAATACTCATACTTAAAGAAATACCTTTTCTCCTGCCCAAAAACAAGCGATGCAGAAGTAATAAATAACAACAAAATAAATTTAAAAGCTTTCATATAAATTATTTTTTATCAATTAGTTTCATAATTTCCAAAGCCACTTTCAGCGCTTCTGTTCCATCTTCCAGACTTACCTCCACGGGCTTATTCTCGGTGATGGAGTTTGCGAAACTTTCCAATTCATCCAAAATCGCATTATTCGGCTGAATATTAGGATATTCGAATATGATTTGATTTCTTTCGCCCTCTGCATTTTGGATAATCATATCAAAATCTGATGGGTTTTCAGGAGCTGGTTTCATACGGATAACCTCCGCTTTTTTCTCTAAGAAATCCACCGAAATATAGGCGTCTCTTTGGAAAAACCGGCTCTTTCGCATTGATTTCATTGAAATTCGGCTCGTGGTAAGGTTCGCCACGCATCCATTCTCAAATTCTATTCTGGCATTGGCAATATCAGGCGATTTGCTGACCACACAGACGCCGCTTGCATGGATATTTTTCACAGGAGATTTCACCAGAGAAAGCAAAATATCCAAATCATGTATCATCAAATCCAAAACCACAGAAACATCCGTTCCTCTCGGATTAAACTCAGCCAGACGGTGGATTTCAATGAATTTTGGTTCACTGATAAACGGCTTCGTAGCGATAAATGCAGGATTGTAGCGCTCTACATGCCCTACCTGCGCCCTGATTCCCTTTTCGTTACAAAGCTGAATAATCTCTTCTGCCTGCTCTAAAGTCTGAGTTACAGGCTTTTCTATGAAAAAATCCAAGCCTCTTTCTATGGCTATTTTAGCATAGTCATGATGATAAAATGTAGGTGTCACGATATCTAGAACCTGTATTTTATCCAAGAGTTCGTCCAAGTTTTCATAAAATTTATACCCAAATTCTGCTTCCAGTTTTTTTGAATTTTCTATATCTTTATCATGAAAGCCCACCAAATCGTATTTTTCTGATTGGTTGAGCAATTTCAAATGTATTTTTCCAAGATGCCCAGCACCTACTAAACCTGCTTTTAACATATTTTTCAATAATTTTAAATTTTCTATTTCAGCATTTTTCTTGCCTTTTCTACGGCATTTACCAAAATATCTACTTCTTCCAAAGTATTATATACTGCGAAACTTGCCCGAACCGTTCCCGAAATATTAAAATAATTCATTATCGGCTGGGCGCAATGATGCCCTGTTCGTACCGCAACTCCTTGTTTATCAAGTATCATTCCTACATCGGAAGCAATTCCAATTCCTTCAAGGTTAAAGGAAACAGCTCCTGCTTTTTCTGCATTTTTGCCATAAATTTTTAAACCATCTATTTGTAATAATTGCTCTTGGGCATATTTTAGTAATGTTTTTTCATGAGTTATAATGTGCTCGTGACCAACACTTTGTATAAAATCTACTGCAGCTCCCAGAGCTATGTTTCCGCTAACATTAGGTGTCCCAGCCTCAAAGCGAAAAGGTAAATCTGCATAAGTGGTTTTATCAAAAGAACAGGTTGCAATCATCTCTCCGCCTCCATGAAAAGGCATTAATTTGTTTAAAGCAGATTCTTTTCCATATAAAATTCCCGTTCCCATAGGAGCATACATTTTATGCCCAGAAAAAACGAAGAAATCACAGTCCATTTTTTGTACATCTATCTGAAAATGAGAAACAGACTGCGCTCCATCTATTATGACCAAAGCATCTGACAGCAGCCTTGTTTTAGCGATGATTTCATCAATGGGATTAATGATTCCCAAAGCATTAGAAACCTGATTTACAGAAACTATTTTGGTTTTTTCAGAAAGCATGTTTTCTAGAGCATCCATCTGCAAAACTCCATTTTCATCCATAGGAATCACTTTTAGTTTCGCACCAGTCCTTTCACAAAGCATCTGCCAAGGGACAATATTAGAATGATGCTCCAAATAAGAAATAATTATTTCATCATTTTCGCTGATGAGGTGGCTTATGGAATAGGCTATGAGGTTGATTCCCTCGGTAGTTCCCTTTGTGAAAATAACCTCGTAATCTTTTTTAGCGTTGATGAATTTCTGGATTTTCTTCCGAGAGTTTTCCATTTCCTCGGTTGCCTGCTGGCTTAGAGTATGAATTCCACGATGCACATTGGCATTCAGTGTTTTATAATATTTTTCCCAAGTTTCAATTACTGATATTGGTTTTTGTGAAGTTGCTGCATTATCCAAATAAACCAAAGGCTTTCCATTGATTTCTGTCTGCAATATAGGGAACAAGTTCCGTATTTTCTGAATGTCCATCTTCTTATTTCTTAATAACAATCCTCAAAAATACGATTTTAAATTTTTAAGTTAAAATTTGCCTCAAAAAAAACTCTCAAGCCAAAAGCACGAGAGTTTTTTAATAAAATTTTATTTTTCATGACAAGGAATCACCAATATAGGAATAGGGGAGGATTTGGTAAGTTCTTTGGTAAGACTTCCGATGAACACATCGTACATCCCGCTCCTTCCGTGAGAGCCCATTACTATGTAGTCTGCCTCTTTTTCTTTGGCATAATCTAAAATAATGTCCTTGGCGATGCCTTGTTTCAATAAATGTTCACAATCCACGCCCAGCGCTATAACACGCTGTTCTAGCTCATTCAGTTCAAGGAGTTCTTCCTTTATCTCATTTTGTTCGATTTCTGGAAAATACTGCATTCCCACATCTCCCACTGCAAGACCCAAATCCACAGGAGCAACATGTATGAGGCAAATTTTTCCTTTTATTTCTTTTGCGAATTTTACTGCTGCAGTGAGCAGAGTATCAGTAGTTTTTCCAAAATCTACAGGTAAAATGATAGTAGCCATAACATTAATTTTTTTATTGTTTCAATAAAGATACAGTTTTTTTATTGAACACCAAAATTTTTAATTATGTTTTTTGTTAGTTAAAATCTGCTTCTGAGTTGTATGGCTGTAAATACTTTCTTGGTATATAGCGGAAAATCAGCGTTTTGCAACCATCCGTAATAGCCTATATCTCTTTGAAAAACATCTTTCACATTCTGTCCTTTGTATTTTCCAAAAGTGAAAATTTCTTCATTTTTTTCGTTAAAAGCAACAAATCCTGCCAAATCAGCAAATTTATTGTGATAAGAAATTTCACTCAGTCCCGCGATATCGTTTGGTAGGTCTTGATAATGAGCGACCTGTGCATCCAGAACCTCGAATGTTGCCAATACATCTGCCTCGGCAGAATGGGCGTTATCAAGTGTTTTTCCGCAATAGAACCGATAAGCCGCAGTAAGGTTTCTCGGCTCCATTTTATGAAAAATAGTCTGTGCATCTACGAGGCGGAATTTCGCTAAATCAAAATCTAACCCAGCCCGTAAAAGTTCTTCAGCCAAAAGAGGAACATCAAACCTATTGGAATTGAATCCGCCTAAATCTGCTCCGGAAATCATTTCCATAATTTTTGGTGCGATTTCCTTAAATGTGGGAGCGTCTTCTACATCTTCATCGCTAATGCCATGCACCAGCGTAGATTCTTTAGGTATGGACATTTCTGGATTTACAAGCCATGTTTTGCTCTCTCGTGAAGCATCGGGATTGACTTTCAATACGCATATTTCTACGATTTTATCTTTCCCGACATTAGTTCCTGTGGTTTCTAAATCAAAGATACAGAGTGGTTTATGGAGTTTTAAATTCATTTTTTATTTTAATCGCTTTTGAAATATTAATGACACTAATATATAATAGATTATGACTGCTGGAATGCCTACAATTCCTAAAAACGCCAAAATTAAAATACTTCCGATAAATAGGGTAATTTTGGGATAATTATCTTCTAGTTTCATGGATTTGAATTTCATGGCAATCATTTTAACAGGGCTGATGAGCAGCCAAGAAGACAATCCTGTAAATATTATCAAAAGCCATTGATTATCAAGTAAAAACCCGAAAGCATTTTTTTCCATATAAGCATAGTAAAGCCCAAAAATCAGGAAAGTGTTACTCGGCGTATTCAGCCCTTTGAAATAGTATTTCTGTTCATCGTCAATATTAAAAATGGCCAGTCTGAGGCAAGAAAACAGAGTGATAAATAATCCTAAATACTTGACTTCAAAAGGAAAAACGCCATAACCAAAAGGCTCTAACATTTTGTACATTGTAAGTCCCGGCAGCAGCCCGAAAGTAACCATATCCGCCAAGGAATCCAGCTGGACGCCAAGTTCTGAGTTAGATTTCAATGCTCTTGCAATGAATCCATCAAAAAAATCTAATACAGCGGAGATAATAATACAGACCGCTGTAATCTGATAATTTCCCTGCAAAAGCATAATCGCTCCCACGCTTCCTGAAAAAAGATTGCCCAGTGTAAAGGCATTAGCCAAGTTGTTTTTAATAAAATTCATTTTTCCTTTTTAAAAATTATTATGCTCAAAAATAGAATAGAGAACAAAAATAAGAACTATTAAAGTATTTTTATTATAATTTTGCAAAAATAAGAAAACTCTATAAATTATAAATCTTAAAATCCCTATGAAAGAATCCCGTTTCAGAGAAATATATGTTCTGTTATATAGGCTTGGGCTTGTGTTTTTATTCTATCAAATTGCCAGATTATTGTTTTGGTTTTTTAATAGAAATTTAATCAAAATAGAAACCGCCAGCGAATATTTCAATATTGCCTATTATGGAACGGCTTTTGATACTACGGCTATTCTTTATATTAATGCTCTTTTTATTTTGTTAAGTATTATTCCGCTGACAATCAACACTAAAAAGGGTTATCAAAAAATGCTTTTTTGGGTATATTTTGTTACCAACGGACTAGCGTATGCCATGAATTTTGGCGATTTTGTTTATTTTAAATTCAGCCAGAGCCGCCTTACTTCGGCAGTTTTGAATGTTATTGAAAATGAGAATAATCTTGTTAAAGTTTTCATGGCTTCCATTGTTCAAAATCCATTCATTATACTATCTTTTCTTGGGCTGATGGCTTTATGGGTGTTTCTCTATACGAGAATAAAAATAGAAGAAAACAGACCAAGCAAACTTGTTCCTTATTTCGTGTTTTCTGTCCTCCATCTGTGCCTTGCCGCGGTGCTTACAGTGGGCGGTATCCGTGGGGATTTCAAACACAGCACCCGCCCGATTAATATGGTGGATGCGAATAGGCACATTCAAAATCCAGTTCATGCCAATCTGGTTCTCAATAGTGTTTTTTCTTTTTTTAGGACAATAAATACCAATGGTTTTAAGGAAGTCCATTTCGTTGATGAAAAATTTATTGAAGAAAACATCCATCCTTTTAAATTATACGAGAGACAAACTCCCAATCCTCGGCCTAATATTGTTATTTTCATTGTAGAAAGTCTCGGACGCGAATATACAGGGGCTTTCAATGAGGGGAAAGATATTAAAGATTATGTTTCTTACACTCCGTTTTTGGACAGCCTTGCCCGCGAAAGCCTTATTTTTCCAAATACTTTTGCTAATGGGCGACAGTCTATTCATGGAATGAGCAGTATTTTGGCAGGTATTCCTACACTGAAAGATGCTTTTACAGGTTCGCCTTATTCCAACCAAAAAATACAATCCATTGTTTCTGTTTGTAATGATTTAGGTTACGATACTTCTTTCTATCATGGTGCGCCGAATGGTTCTATGGGCTTTCTTGGCTTTGGGAATATTCTCGGGTTTAAACATTATTTTGGAAAAACGGAATATAATAACGATGCCGATTTTGATGGGATATGGGCTATCTGGGATGAACCTTTCCTTCAATATTTTGCTAAAAATACAGGGAAATCACAGCCTTTTATGGCTACGGTTTTTACGGCTTCGTCTCACCATCCGTTTAAAATTCCAGAAAAATATCAGGGGAAATTCAAAAAAGGCAAAATAGACATGCATGAACCTATCCAATATTTGGATTATTCACTCAAAAAGTACTTTGAAACAGCTAAAAAACAGCCTTGGTATCACAATACTATTTTTGTAATCACTGGCGACCACACGAACCAAGTCTATTACCCTGAATTTGAAAAAGCAATGAACCGATATGCCCTACCGCTTCTGTTCTATTCGCCTAATCCTCAATATAAATTAAAAGGAATAAACAACGAATTTGCCCAGCAGATAGACATTTACCCTACGCTTGCAGACCTCATTGGCTACAACCAGCCCATCCGAAGCTGGGGGAGAAGCCTCGTTTCCGACCATAGAGAAGACCATTTTATCATAAATTCTGATGGAATTCAGGAGCATTTCATTATTGGGAATTATATCTATCTGTTTAATGGAAAGGAAATTACAGGAATTTATAAAAACACGGATATTGGGTTAGAAAATAATTTACTTGGCAAAATAAATTCGCCAGAAATAAAACAGGGAGAACTCCTCTGCAAGGCTTGGCATCAGGACTACATGAATAGAGTCATCAATAGGAAATTGGATAAAAGATAAAATCAATGTATTGATGATGTTTAAATTTTCCTAACATTATAAACCACCGAAAATAAAAAGTTTTAGCATAAAAAAATTTTGTTGTTTAAGATAAATTTGTACTTTTGGTGCTTTAAAATTAATAATTATGAAAAAACTATTTTTCAGCCTTATGTTTTCTCTTGTCGGTACTTTATCTTATGCTCAGATAGAAGGGAAATGGAAAACGATAGATGATGAAACAGGAAAGGCAAAATCTATTGTAGAGATTTTCAAAAAGTCTGACGGGAAGTTTTATGCAAAAGTGATTCAGCTGCTGATAAAACCAGCAGACCCGAACTGTTCCTCTTGTAAAGACGACCGAAAAGGAAAGCCTATTTTAGGCATGGAAGTCATCCGTGGATTACAGCAAGATGGAGGCGAGTTCAGCGGAGGGACTATTACAGACCCTAAAAACGGAAAAACTTATAAATGCACCGTGAAAAAAGAAGGCAGTAAGCTCATCGTTCGTGGGTATATTGGCTTCTCTCTTATCGGAAGAAACCAAACTTGGTATAAAGCTGATTAATTCAGCTTTTTTTATTTTAAATTCCCTACCATATTTTCTGGTTTTACCCATTCATCAAACTGCTCTGCTGTCATCAGCCCGAGATTAATGGCTTCTTCTTTCAGTGTTGTGCCATTTTGGTGGGCTGTTTTGGCTATTTTTGCAGCGTTTTCATAACCAATATGAGGGGTCAGTGCTGTTACCAGCATCAGTGAGTTGTCCAATAGTTCTTTTATCCTCGCATGATTGGGTTCAATGCCTGCGGCGCAGTGTTCTTCAAAGGAAAGCATGGCCTCCGCCAAAAGTTGTGCCGATTGCAGGAAATTAAACGCCATTACCGGTTTAAAGACATTCAGTTCATAGTGTCCTTGGGTTCCCGCAAAGGAAATAGTCGTGTCATTGCCTATCACTTGGGCGCAGACCATCGTAAGGGCTTCGCATTGGGTAGGATTTACTTTACCTGGCATGATGGAAGAGCCGGGTTCGTTCTCTGGGATGAAGATTTCGCCGATGCCAGACCGCGGTCCTGAAGCCATCATGCGGATATCTTGGGCTATTTTGTAGAGGGCTACGGCAAGTTGTTTCAATGCTCCGTGGGTTTCCACAATGCTGTCATGCGAGGCAAGGGCTTCATATTTATTGGGTGCGGTTACGAGGGGCAGTCCGCTGAATTCTGCGATGTATTTTGCGACTTTTACATCATAGCCTTGGGGAGCATTCAGTCCGGTTCCTACTGCCGTTCCGCCGAGTGCCAGTTCGCTGAGGTGTTCCAGAGTATTGGTAATGGCTTTCTGTGCATAGTCCAGCTGGGCTACATAGCCCGAAAACTCCTGTCCTAAAGTAAGCGGAGTGGCATCCATCAGGTGGGTTCGCCCGATTTTTACTACATCGTGAAAGGCCTTTGTCTTGTGGTGCAGGGTATTTCGGAGTTTTTCCAAAGCGGGAAGTACGGCTTTTACCACCTTTTTATAGGCTGCGATGTGCATTGCCGTAGGAAAAGTATCGTTGGAGGACTGGGATTTATTCACATCATCATTGGGATGAATGAAAGACTTTTCACCGAGCGTTCCTCCGCTGTTTAGGTGGGCTTTATTGGATATTACCTCGTTTAGGTTCATATTAGACTGCGTTCCGGAGCCTGTCTGCCAGATAACCAGCGGAAACTGGTCGTGGAGGTCTCCGGCAAGGATTTCGTCGCAGACACGGGCGATGGCATTTCTCTTTTCTTCGGGAAGGACTCCCAAGTCGTGATTGGCATAAGCGGCCGCCTTTTTCAGCAGGGCAAAGGCTTCTATGATTTCCTGTGGCATGGAGCCTTCCTGTCCTATCCTGAAATTGTTTCGAGAACGCTCTGTCTGTGCGCCCCAGAGCTTATCGGCAGGAACGCGCACCTCTCCCATAGTATCTCGTTCTATTCTG
Organism: uncultured Riemerella sp.; assembly: GCA_938037185.1. Taxonomy (GTDB): domain Bacteria; phylum Bacteroidota; class Bacteroidia; order Flavobacteriales; family Weeksellaceae; genus JABCPE02. The sequence continues at coordinate 777 of CALHQK010000009.1, read as the reverse complement.
TAATTCATAATTTTAATATTGATGCTGACAAATTTAACCAAAAAACTGAATATATAAAATGCTATCTTTGCAGAAACAATGGACAATCAGCAAACGCAGGATGTTTTCTTTCCATTGGTGTATTTTGTGATAAAGAGAAAAAACAACTTAATGTATAACCTAAAACATTGATAATAATGAATTTATACTTAGATGATTTGCGCCCTACGCCTGCTGATTTTGACAGGGTGTATGACTACGAAGGATTTACGGAATATATTTTGCAGAAAGGGTTACCGGATTTTATTTCTTTTGACCATGATTTGGGCGAGGGAAAATCAGGGTATGACTGTGCTAAATTTCTCATTGACTACTGCTTGGAAAATAGTCTGCCGCTCCCTCGTTACGCAGTACACAGCCAAAATCCCGTAGGTAGAAAAAATATAGAAATGCTCTTTGAAAACTTCCTGAAAAACTCTTAGCAGGGTAGATATTACCTGCCAAAAGATATTTCTAACCTTCAAAAAGGGGAAAACCATGCTCCGGACATCGATTTTGGCGGTTCGGATGTCGATTTTCGTGATTCGGATGTCGATTTAGGTGGTTCGGATGTCGATTTTGGTGGTCTGGACATCGATTTTCGAGGTTTGGATGTCGGTTTAGGTGGTTCGGATGTCGATTTTCGTGGTTCGGATATCGATTTTGGTGTTCCGTAAAACTAAATGCGCACTATATTTACTAAATTATTAGACGCATAGTTGGATTATTGCATCAGAAATACTTATTTTGTGCAGGAAT
>CALHQK010000008.1 GCA_938037185.1 uncultured Riemerella sp. | reverse complement strand
AAAAAATCCATCACATTTCGTGATGGATTTTTTATGGTTTTCTTACCAGATTTTGATTCTGTTTTCTGGTTTTTTATAGAGTTTGTCACCTTCTTTTACATTAAATGCTTTGTAGAAAGCATCTACATTGATAAGCGGAGCAAAAGCTCGGTAGAACCCTGGTGAGTGTGGGTCTGTTTTCACTTGGTTTATGAGGTACTGCTCTGTAGATTTAGTTCTCCAGATAGTAGCCCAGCTTAGGAAAAATCTTTGCTCTTGGGTATAACCGCTGATGATACCTGGATTTTTTCTTTCTTTCAGGTACATTTGAAGAGCATCGTAGGCAATGGAAACTCCTCCTAAATCCGCGATGTTTTCACCGCTGGTAAATACACCATTCACGAAACTTCCTTTTACAGGCTCGTATTTGCTGTACTGCTCTGCAAGTTGTTTTACTTTGATGTCAAAATTCTTACGGTCTTGCTCTGTCCACCAGTTGTTGAGGTTTCCATCTCCATCGAAACGAGCTCCTCCATCATCGAATCCGTGAGAAATCTCGTGTCCGATAACAGCTCCTATTCCTCCGAAATTCACCGCTGGGTCAGCTTTGAAATCAAAGAAAGGCGCTTGTAGAATAGCCGCTGGGAATACGATTTCGTTGTTCGTAGGGCTGTAGTAGGCGTTTACCGTTTGAGGCGGCATTCCCCATTTTTCTTTATCTACAGGTTTTCCTACTTTTTCTAGGCTTTTCTCGTAGCTCCATTCAGCTACATTTTTTAGGTTAGAATAAAGCGAAGCCCCATTTTTAGGCGATTCTACTACGAGTTTAGAGTAATCTTCCCATTTGTTCGGGTAAGCTACTTTTACAGAGAATTTGTGTAACTTGTCTAGTGCCTTAGTTTTTGTTTCGCTGGACATCCATTCTAGTTCGCTGATGTGCTTGTGGTAAGCCTTTTTCAGGTAACCTATCAGGATTTCCATTTCTTGTTTAGCCTCTGGAGAAAAGTATTTTTGTACATATAATTTTCCGAAAGCTTCACCAAGAACACTGTTAATTAGGCTAAGAGCTCTTTTGTCCATAGCTCTTTGCTCTTTCTGTCCTTGTAGATATTTGCTGTAAAAATCAAAGTTAATTTTATCCAATCTCTGGTCAAGGCTCGATGCGCTTCCAGAAAGAAGGCGAAGTTTTAGGTAATCTTTGATTAGAGCAATATTATTACTATTGATGAATTTATCAAGGTTTTCGTAATATTTCAGTTCAGATAGAATTACTCGGTCTGTGTTTACTCCTGCTTCTTTCAAATAGTTAGCCAAGTTTACATTTTTCACCAATTTAGAAAGTTCAGCCGTAGTTTTTGGATTGTATCGCTTGTTAGCATCTCTTCCTTCCTCGTTGGTTAGGATAGTTTTTGCTAAACTCTTTTCAAAATCTACGATTTTCTGTGCTGTAGCATCAGCATTTTTGTAGCCTAAAATCTGCAATAGAGAAGCCACATATTTCTTGTATTCAGCGATAGTTTTTGTGTTCGCTTCATTTTCTTTTTGGTAATAATCTTTACCTAAACCTAAACGAGGCCCACCAAGATAAACAGCGTTCATTTTAGAGTTTTTAAGGTCTGTATAAACGCTCCATCCGTATAGCGGGTTGTCTCCAGTTCTCACTGCTCCTATAAGGTAATTTTGAAGGTCTTTTAGGTTTCTGATAGAGTTTATCTCTTCTAAATCCTTTTCGATAGGTTTGATGCCGTCTGCGTTACGCTTGTCCATATCCATATATGTAGCATACAAATCCTGAATCTGTTGTCCCTCAGTTCCTTTTTGGTAGTTTTCAGAAAGGATGTTTTTTAGGATTTTTAGTGAATTTTCATCAGTTTTTTCTCTCAATTCTTGGAAAGAACCCCAAGTAGATTTGTCAGCAGGAATTACGGCAGTTTTCATCCATCCGCCGTTTACATAGTTGTAAAAATCATCTTGCGGACGCACGGAAGTATCCATCAAATCAAGAGCAATCCCATGGTCATGCTGCTGGGCATGAGCGTGGTTTTCTTCTTTTTTCTCTTCCATTACTTTTTGTTCTGTTGCATTTTTCTGCGTGGAGCAGGAAGTAAGGAAATAAGCTCCTGCTAAAAGGGAAATGCCTAATGATGTAATTTTCATAATATTAAAATTTAAGTTAAATTATTATTTAGTTATAAAATATGTCTTTCTGCTCTGTAAGAACTTCTTGTAAGAGGCGAACTCTCTACATGTCTGAATCCCAGATTTTCCGCGAAAATTCTATACTCTTCGAACTCTTCCAATGGGATAAATCTTTTCACAGGCAGGTGTTTTTTACTTGGCTGTAGATACTGCCCTATGGTGATTACATCCACATTAGCATTTTTGATATCTTCTATGGTTTGGAAAACTTCATCTCTTTCTTCGCCCAGCCCCAGCATTATTCCTGTTTTTGTTCTTCGCTGTCCTGAGTCTTTCAGGTATTTGAGGACATCTAGGCTTCTTTCATATTTTGCCTGAATTCTCACTTCTCGTGTCAGCCTTTTCACGGTTTCCATATTGTGCGAAATGACTTCTGGCGCCACTTCTATCATTCTGTCAAGATGTCTTGTAATTCCTTGGAAATCAGGAATAAGGGTTTCTAGTGTGGTTTCGGGAGAAATTCTTCTCACAGCATTTACCGTTTCTGCCCAGAGGATAGAGCCCATATCCTTCAAATCATCCCTGTCTACGGAGGTGATGACAGCGTGTTTTATTTTCATTAGTTTGATGGAACGGGCTATTTTTTCTGGTTCTTCCCAGTTTACATCCAGTGGTTTACCAGTCTTTACTCCACAAAAACCGCACGAACGGGTGCATATATTCCCTAAAATCATAAAGGTAGCCGTTCCTTCGCCCCAGCAGTCTCCCATATTTGGGCAGGAGCCACTCTGGCAGATGGTGTTAAGCTTATATTTATCAACCAATGAGCGGAGTTCTCGGTAGTTTTTTCCTGTTGGGAGTTTTACCCTTATCCACTTGGGTTTATTGGTTATGGTATTTGTCTCGGAAACCTCTTTGTTCATTATTTTTTTATTCGTTTTTTAATAATTCAGCTAATATTTTTTTTGCTCTCATTATTCTCACTTTCGTATTTGCAACCGAAATATTCAGAGTTTCTGCAATTTCTTTTATGCTTTTTTCCTCGAAGAATCTCAGCTCCAGTATCTTGCGGTAATTACTGTCCATAGAAGCAATCGTGCTGATGATGCGCTGTTGCTGCTGTTTGGAAATTAATAATTCCTCTGGAGATTTTTCAAATTCATTTTTTACTTCTGCTAAATTTTCTGTTAGAGTTTCCTTTTTTGATTCTTTCCGCCAATAGTCTATCACTGAATTTTGTGCGATGGTTAAAATCCAAGTTTTAAACTCAAAATTTTCATCGTATAAATCCAGTTTTGCCAAAACCTTTGTAAAAACTACAACAGTAAGTTCATCCGCAGTTACTTTGTCTTGGACTTTTTTTAGAATAAAGCCAAAAACATCTTCCCAAAAATAGTTGATTAATTTGGTTTGTGCCTTTTGGTTTCCTTCCTTTACCTTTTTTAGAAGCTCTTGTAAATCTTCTTTCTTCAAAAAAATCAATTTGGAACAAATATAATAAAAAGATTGAATTTTAATGATATATTTGAGATGAACAATAAATTTTTTATGTTTCTTTAATGAAAATCAGTTAATTAAAATATAAACATTAAAAAATCAATTAATTTTTTTGTGATTTATCAGTTTTATTTAATATATTTGCAAACCAATTTGATTAAAGGATTTAAAAATTCTTTGGTTAGGCCCTATAACTCAGTCGGTTAGAGTAGCTGACTCATAATCAGCAAGTCCTTGGTTCGAGCCCAAGTGGGGCCACTCTAAAAGCACTTACAGGAAATGTAAGTGCTTTTTTCATATCTTTGACGAAAATTTAAAATTGAGGATGAATATCAAGGAATTAAAAGATGTCACAATATTATTTGCGGGAGATTCTGGGGATGGGATGCAGTTTACAGGAAGCCAGTTCAGCCAGACTGTAGCTTTCTTTGGGAATGACCTTAGTACTCTGCCGGATTTTCCCGCTGAGATAAGGGCGCCATCAGGGACTATTGCGGGAGTTTCTGGTTTTCAGATACATTTTGGAAGCAGGGAAATCAATTCTCCTGGCGATTCTTGTGATGTTTTGGTAGCAATGAATGCAGCTGCTTTAAAGAAAAATCTTCATAAAGTAAAACAGGGCGGTATTCTCATCATAAATTCGGCGGGGTTTGATAGGAAAAATCTTGCTCTGGCGGATTATGAGCAGAATCCCATAGAATCCTTGCGAGAGCGCTTTACAATTCACGAAATAGACATTACAAAAAATACATTAGAAGCGCTGAAAGAGACTTCTCTCTCTCAAAAAGAGAAAGACAGATCCAAAAATATGTTTGCTCTGGGCTTTATCTATTGGCTTTTTTCAAAGGATGTAAAACATACCGAAGACTATATAGAAAAACACTTTTCTAAAAATTCAGAAATAAAAAAAGCCAATATAGAGGTTCTGAAAGCTGGGTATAAATACGGAGAAATAGCAGAAGTATTCACTGAAAGATTTGCAGTAGAAAAAGCAGAAATGCAGGAAGGAATCTACCGCAGTATTTCTGGAAATGAAGCTGTTGTTTTAGGAGTGCTTTCGGCGGCACAAAAGGCAGGTTTGGAGCTGTTTTACGGAGGTTATCCTATTACTCCCGCATCGGATATTTTACATTATTTGTCTAAATATAAACCTCTGGGAGTGAAAACTTTTCAGGCAGAAGATGAAATAGCAGCAATGACCGCTGTGATAGGAGCTGCCTTTGCTGGTGATTTAGGTATCACGGCTACTTCGGGGCCTGGTATGGCTTTGAAAACAGAGGGATTAGGTCTTGCATTTATGTTAGAACTTCCTATGGTAGTTGTCAATGTCCAGCGGGGAGGTCCCTCTACGGGGCTGCCTACTAAAACAGAACAGGCAGACCTTCTCCAAGCTGTATATGGGCGAAACGGAGAAGCCCCGATACCCGTCATCGCGGCTAAGTCTCCTTCCGATTGTTTTGCGGCAGCTTTCCAAGCGGTAAAAATAGCTTTGGAACACACCACGCCAGTTATCCTTCTTTCTGATGGATACCTCGGAAATGGTACGGAACCTTGGCTTATCCCAGATTTTGAATCCCTGCCTGATATTCATTCTCCCTATATCAAAGAAGCAGACGGCACAGCCTATCAGCCGTATGCAAGGGAAGAAAATCTTTCCCGAAGAATAGCTGTCCCAGGTGTAGCAGGGAAAGAGCATGTAGTAGGAGGGCTGGAGAAACAAGACATCACAGGGCATGTAAGTTACGATAGTGCCAATCATCAAAAAATGGTGAAATTACGAGCTGAAAAATTTGAAAATATAAGTGCATCTTATCCTCCTCTAAGTATAGACCAAGGCGGGGATACTGGAGAAATCCTCCTGCTTTCTTGGGGTTCTTCTTATGGAAGTATCCGAGATGCCGTGAAAAATCTCCTTGAACAGAATGTTTCTGTCTCACACCTTCAGCTGAGAAACTTGGCGCCATTTCCAAAAGACTTGGGGGAGGTGCTTGGCAGGTTTAAGAAAATCATCATTCCGGAAATCAATAACGGACAGCTTATTAAACTTATCCAAGATAAATATCAGGTAAAATGCATTCTTTTTAACAAAATCCAAGGGACTCCCTTTCTATCCGCAGAGATAGAGCAGTTTGTCTTGGATAATAGAGACTAAAAACTTTTGGCAGCATTTTTGCCACACTCACCCCAAAAAGATTTATTTATGAAAAAATTTTTGTCAGCATTCGCATTGTTTTTGTTTGGGCTTGTTTCTGCGCAGCTCGTTCATATTAATGATGGCGAAAAGATTACTTACAGGATACACTACGGCTTTATAAACGCTGGAGTGGCAGAACTGAGCGTAGGGCAGATCAGCTATAAAGGAAAACCCCACTACCGAGTGATAGGCAAGGGCTACAGCACAGGGATAGTGAATACTTTCTTTAAGGTAAATGACATTTACGAAAGCTACATAGACCCACAGACAGGGCTTCCGAGCTTTTATGTGCGGAACATCTCCGAGGGAAGTTACAGAAGGCATTACGAGACTTCTTTCAATCATGATGATAAGACGCTCGTGCTTTATGACAAGTTTAAAAAGGAAACAAGGAACTTCCGCACCTTTGAGGGGATTCAGGATATGCTCTCCGCCTTTTATCACCTTAGGAATATGTCTCACCAGAAGCTGAAGGTAGGAAGCCAGATAAAGCTAAATGTCTGGATAGATGATGAATCTTACCCTTTTCTCCTAAAAGTAGTAGGCATAGAGACCAAAAAGACCAAACTCGGCAAGATACAATGTCTGAAAATCATTCCATCTGTGATGAGCGGGAGGGTTTTCAAGGAAAAAGAGGGCGTAATCATGTGGGTGACCAATGACCAAAACCATATCCCCGTGGAGATGGAGGCAAAACTCCTCGTAGGCTCTCTGAAAGCCAGCATTTCCTCTCATTCTAATGTGAAATATCCTTTGGCTTTTAACAAATAAAAGATAAAAAACATAGTCCCCCTTTTCATCAAGGGGGATTTTTTTGTTTTTAAAGGTAAAAAAGGTAATCTTCATCAAGAAGAAGACAATCTTCATGTGAAGTAGATCATCTTCATCAAGAAGAAGGCTGTCTTCAAGTGAAGTAAATAAAAATCTATGTGAAGTAAGTAAATCTTCATGTGAAGTAAGTAAATCTTCATGTGAAGTAAGCAAATCTTCATATGAAGTAAGCAAATCTTAATGTGAAGTAGAGTATCTTCATCAAGAAGAAGACTATCTTCAAGTGAAGTAAGAGTATCTTCATATGAAGGGAGCGTTCCCCAAGATGTAGGAAACGCTCCCCAAGATGTAGGAAAAAAATTCCTTATTCTATTGTAAAGCTTGCACCTATGTGGAACCATCTTCCTGGCATAGGCACCCCGAAAGCTTCGGTGTAATGCGTATTCGTAAGGTTGCTGATGAGCAGATACACCTCGCTGTTTTTTCGGCGGTAGCTCAGTTTTTCGTCTATCAGGTTATAGCTCTTTCCTGTGGTCTGGCGTTCTTGGTAGCGGTAGATGGTTTGGTTATAAATGTTTTGGAACAGCTTGTTTTCCATCTTCGCTATGAACTGATGTTTCAGGTTTTCTGCCGTATATTTAGAAAACTTGGCAGAATACTTCCCGCTGTTGTGCAGGTAGGTGTATGCCGCCTGGAAAGTGGTCTGTATGGAAGGCAGGTGCTTCTCTGCGGAGAGTTCTGCCCCCTTGATATCCACAGAAATGATGTTCTCCGCTTTCCACTTCTCATGGGGCAGGTTCTTTACGAAGTCTATCATGTTATCTGTATTTCGGCGGAAGACACTTGCTTTAACATTGAAATTCCGAGTGTTAAAGGAATATCCTGCCTCCATAGACAAAGCTCTTTCGGAGACCAAGTTTTCGTTTCCTTCTTCGGTTCTGCTTTTATAATATAGGTCGGTATAAGTAGGCGTACGATGGACTTTGGCAATGTTTGCATAGATTTTATGCTGATAGTTAAAGCTAAAACCTACATCCAGCCCAGGGTAGAAATAATCTCCCATGCTGGAGAAACGAATCCAAGAGATACCTGGGATAATCTTCAATCTATCGGAGAAAAACGAGAAGTTGTGCTCCAAAAACACCTGCGTGATGAAGCGCTGGTGGTTGCGCAGGTTGTTAGAAGCCAAGTTTTCGCTTCGGAGTTCCACGCCCACGCCGGTAGTCCCTATGGGGGAGAGGTAGCTCAGGTTTATTTCTCCTCCTGCATTGTTCCCTATGTGCATATTTCGGTAGAGTTCCGGTCTTTTTCGGTTCCAGAGGTACATGTCTTGTCCCCTGCGCCAGTAGAGAGCAGAATGAAGCCCTAAGTTATTAAACTTCTGGTGATAGCTGGCACTCACCACAGAAGTTTGTATTTCCTCGTATTGTTCTACAGCAGTAGGGCTTCCGTAGAAACCATTCGCCCCGAATTTCTTTTCTAAAAATCCTGCCTGTACACCTATATTTCCGTTCGGGATAGCTATTTTCCCTTGGTAGAAAACATTTCTGATTTCGTAGTCTGTATTGTAGCGGTATCCTCCAGATGCAGCGGCATTGGTCTGGAATAGATTTTGGAAACCTTCACTCCCGAAAGTGCCATTCAGACCAAGAGAATAAGTGGAGAAATCTGCCCCTTCTGCCCAGATTCTTGCTTTTTCTTTGGAGGAAGTTTTCGTAATGATATTGATAGCCCCCGCAAAGGCGTTCTGCCCGAACCTTCTTGCTGCGGGACCTTTGATGACTTCTATTCTTTCTATAGAGCTGAGGTCTACGGGTATATTCAGAGAGTTGTGGGCTGTCTGGGAGTCATTCATTTGTATCCCGTTTAGTAAGATAAGTACCTGCCCGAATGTCCCACCCCTGAGCGAGATGTCAGACTGTACGCCATGAGGCCCCCGTCTTTGGATATCCAATCCTGAAAACTGCTGCAAGAGTTCATCTATGTTTCTAGCGGGAGAAGCTTCTATATCTTTTTTGGTAATGACTTCTATATTTTCTGAAACTCTCTGAAACGGAGTACTAAGGAACTTCCCCTGAATAAGAATCACATCAATTTCCTTTTCCTGCGCCTGAAAATGAATGATATTCACTAATAATAAAATGCTTAATAACTGTTTTTTCATAAGAATTAATTTACAAGCTGCAAATATAATTTATTTTAGAATTAGAGCTACATTTTTTAATTTTAAATAAAACATTACCTTTGCACGGTGCAAATTACCCAAGACCATTTAGATGAATTAGAATTTCCAAAACTGCTCAGTGAGATTGCTCCCTATGCGTATTCTCCTAAAATAGCAGCGGAAATTTTAGAAATCAAGCCTCAGCAAATAGATGTGGCTGTATCTCTTCTGAAAAAAACATCCGAATTTCTCAGTTCTTATGAAAGTGAGAATGCTATTCCTTTTGATGAATACGAGGACATAGAAGAAGAACTCCGCCTCATGCTGATAGAAAATTTCCGCTTGGAGGCAGGAGCTTTCATTAAGATAAAAAGAATAACCGAGCAGGTAGGAAAACTGCAGTCTTTCTTCCCAAAATTCGCGGAGATTTTTCCTCATCTTTCTGCGGAGGTCAGAGATTTGGAATTCAGAAAAGAAATCATTGATAAAATTTCGGCGGTTTTCAATCGTTTTGGAGAAGTGAAAAACGAGGCATCACCATCATTAAAGGAAATAAGAGAAGAAATTTCTTCGGCGAAACGCGCTATTCAGGAGAATTTTAATAAATCGCTTACGCACTATGCCCAGCATGATTTTTTGGATGAAATCCGCGAGAGCATCATAGATGACCAAAGAGTTTTGGCTGTAAAATCGGTGTTCAAAAAGCGGGTTTCGGGCAGGGTTCTCAGCATTTCTAAAACGGGTTCTATTACTTATATTCAGCCAGAAAGCGTGGTAAAACATTACTATCAGCTGAGGGAAAGCGAGGAAAGAGAAAAGAAAGAAATAGACAGGATTTTAAGAAAATTAACAGCAGAAATCGCTGAATTTCAGCCGGAATTATTCAGTTATCAAAAATACATTTTCAGCCTTGATATTACCAGAGCAAAGGCCTTGTTTGCCCAAAAGATAAATGGGGTTTTGCCTAAAATAAACAAACATAAGTCTCTGAAACTCATCAATGCCTTCCATCCTCTGCTTTGGATACAAAATAAAGTAGAAAACAAGGAGATATTTCCCCAAACGCTGGAACTCACGCAGCAGAACAGAATAATCTGTATATCAGGGCCTAATGCAGGAGGGAAATCCATCACTCTTAAGACCGTTGGACTGCTGCAATTGATGGTTCAGTCGGGAATTTTGGTGCCCGTCCATCCTAAAAGTGAAATGTTTTTCTTTGACAAACTCATGACGGATATTGGGGATAATCAATCTATTGAAAATCACCTATCTACCTATTCTTCTCGCCTGAAAAAAATGAGCAAAATAGTACGGGAAGCAGATGAAAATACCCTTCTGTTGATAGATGAGTTTGGGACAGGCTCAGACCCAGAGCTGGGAGGGGCTTTGGCAGAGGCTTTTCTGGAATATTTTTACGAAAAAAAGAGTTTTGCCATCATTACCACGCATTATACCAATATTAAATTGGTAGTGGAACAGCTCCCTCACGCCCAAAATGCAGCAATGCTCTTTGATGAAGAAACGCTGGAGCCAATGTATAAGCTGGAAATCGGGCAGGCAGGAAGTTCTTTTACCTTTGAAGTAGCAGAAAAAAATAAAATCCCGAGATTCATCATCAATGCTGCTAAAAAGAAAGTAGAAAGGGAAGTGGTAGATTTAGACAAAACCATTGTAAAGCTCCAGCAGGAAAAATTTGAGGTAGAAAAATTAAAATCCCAACTAGTAGAAAAACAACAATTTACACAAAATAAAAAAGAAAATCTGCAAAAACTAAACGAGCAGCTCCAGCAGAAGCTCTACAACTTCCAAAAGCTGTATGAAGATGAACACAGAAAACTGCAGTTTGGGACTAAAATACAGGCATTTATAGACAGCTATGCAAAGGGAAAATCCCGAAAAGAAGTAGTCAAAGATTTTGTGAAAATCTTGGAACAAGAGAAATATCGTAAGCAGGATTCGGATAAAACAGAGGCAGAAAAATTGAAAATCGTCAGACGAAAAGTCTCTCAGGAGCTTAAAAAAGACTCTGTAATACAGAATATTGCAAAAGTAGAAGAAAAAATACAAGAGCAGAATAGAAAGGAACGGGCATTGTGGCTCAAAATAGGCCAGCGGGTGCGTATCATAGGAAGTACCAGCATAGGCACGATAGAAAAAATAGATACCAAAAACAATAAAGTAACACTCAACTACGGACTTTTTACAACGCAGATAAGTGCAGATGAGCTGGAAAGAGTGTAAATAATAAATATTAAACCAAACAATATGACTTGGACTGAAGTGCTCTCACCGATAAAGAATTCCGAATATTTCACCACACTTTGGGAGAAAGTGAAACAGGAATACGCAGTTACGAAATGCTTTCCGCCGAAGAATATGATTTTTAGGGCGTTAGAACTTACCCCTTTTGATAGTGTTCAGGTAGTAATTATCGGGCAAGACCCTTATCATAATGATTTCCAAGCGAATGGACTTTGTTTCTCTGTATCAGACCAGGTTACGGCACCGCCATCGCTTAAAAATATTTTTAAGGAATTGGAAGAAGATTTAGGAATATCCAAAACTACCAATGAGCTGGACTCTTGGGCAGTGCAGGGGGTTCTAATGCTCAATGCTACGCTTACTGTGAGGGCGCATCAGCCTAACTCGCATAAAGATTTGGGCTGGGACAAATTCACAGATTTCATTATTCAGCAGGTTTCCGAGAAGAAAGAAAATGTAGTCTTTGTGCTGTGGGGAGCTTTTGCACAGAAAAAACTAAACCTGATTGATGAAAAAAAGCATTTCGTAATTCAATCTGCCCATCCATCGCCTTTTTCTGTGCATAGGGGGTTTTTCGGGAGCCGTCCTTTCTCTAAAATTAATGATTTTTTGGTTTCCAAAGGCAAGTCGCCTATTTGCTGGTAGTTTCCGGAGTTATTTTTAGTTTAATTTCTTTTTTGCTGAACTTTTCCAGAGAAATCTTCCATCCGTTGAAAACTGCCTGATATCCGTATTTTTTCACAGGAATAGGAGTTTTACCCAGATATAGCAGTCTCGGTCTGGTGTAGACTCCCATCACTTCTACTACGGCTATATCGGCGGAGTATTCTTCCTCTTTTTTTACTTTAACGAAAGTAATGTTCATCTGCTGTTGTTCCAAAAATTGGTTTTCGCCTAATTTTAAAACAATGAAAGTAACTTTTTCCTGTGTAGTTTTTTCATCAGGAGTTTTAGAATGCTGTGCGGAACAGCTTTTCATCAGCACAAAGAGGAATAAAACGCCCCAAAAATATTTTTTCATAACAAGCGGATATAAAAATAAAACGAAGTAAAAATAACAATTTTCCTCCGAAGTTTGCAAAACATATGCCTTAAAAATACTTTTTGTAAAGTGGAGATAAAAATCTATTTTTGTCAGATATTTATTTCGTAATGGATATTATAAAAGACATCAGCGACTCTATTCACTTCTTTGCGAAGGAGTATTTTCCCGATCAGATGGTGCTTTCTGCACAAATTGCGCTTAAATTTCTCTTTCTGGTGGTAGTTTTTTTCGGAATGGACTTTCTCATCCGCAAGGTGGTGGGTATTTTACTGAAAATAGTTTTAGACCGTTCCAAAAGCCTGCGCGTAAAAGCCATGATAGAGGCAGGCGTGCATAATGCTGTGGTACATTTCGTGCCGTGGTTTTTAGCTCATCTTTTTATCAAGGATATTTTCTGGCGACACCCGAAGAGCTACCAGCTTTTGGACTCTATTGTTTCCATTTTCGGGGCAGTGGTTTTCATAAAATTGATAGATACACTGCTGCGTTCCGTAGAGAAATACTTTGTCCTGAAAAACGACCAATATAGAGTAACTACTTTCAGGGCGATATACAATGTCGCGAAACTCCTCGGCTATACCATTCTCTTTTTGGTGGTGGTTTCTATGCTTATGGGCGTTACGGTTTCTACGGTTTTAGGATACATCGGGGCATTTACGGCGGTTATTCTCCTTATCTTCCGAGATACGATACTGGGCGTCATTACCGGATTGCATGTTTCCATATCCAAAAGCCTGAAAGTAGGAGACTGGATAGGCATCAAAAAATACGATATAGAGGGGACGATACAAGAAATAAACCTGCTGACAACCAAGATACAAAACTTTGATAAAACCGTCTCTACCATCCCTACTTATGACCTGCTGAGCACAGAGATTAAGAATATCCAGATAATGTATGAGGGGAACTACCGGCGCATCAAACGGGCGGTGTATTTCAATATTAAATCTTTCAGGTTTATAGATGATGAGTTCTATGAAAAGCTGAAAAGCATCAACCTTATTTCTGATTATCTGGAAAAAAGATACGCACAGATAAAAGCTGAAAGAGAAAAAATCCCTAACGGACAGCGTGTAATCAATGGAAAACAACTCACCAACATAGGTGTTTTCAGGATTTATACGCTCAATTATCTCCAAAATAATCCCCACATTTCCCAAAAGGATATCCTGCTGGTGCGCCAGATGGAAATCACCCCGCAGGGCATGCCGCTGGAGATTTACTGCTTTACCAATAAGGCTGGGATGAAGGACTACGAGCAGATACAGGC
>CALHQK010000007.1 GCA_938037185.1 uncultured Riemerella sp. | reverse complement strand
GGGCTAAAGCATTTCAGATTCTATGGCAATTTCGCCAGTGAGGATTTTCTGAATAGGGCAGGCGTGGGCTGTTTTGTGCAGGATGTTGCGCTGCTCCTCGGTAAGATTTCCTTTTATTTCTATGATTTTTTTGAATTGAGAAACGCCTTCTTTAGTTTCGTTATCAAAAAGAACTTTTACAGAAACTTCTTCTACATCCCATTCTTTGCGGTCTGCAAACATTTTGATAGTTGCAGTGGTGCAAGATGAAAGAGCTGAAGCCAAAAGTTCCAGTGGATTAAATCCTTTTTCCTGTCCGCCCTTAGCAGCGGGTTCATCACCGATAATGCTGTTTTTACCAGCAGAGATGTTCATTAGATATTTCTCTGCACCAATTTTTGTAATTACTTCTGCTTTCATATTTTTAATTAAGAATAATACAGCAAATATAAAGAATATTTTCATTAAAATACATTGACCTAAATCAAGAAGTTTGGTCGGATAAATATTTATTAGTTATATTTGCATACTATTTTTGTTTAACAATTTAAATTAAATGGACCCCGATAGTTTATTAAAACTTTTATTAGCTTTATTTTTTGTAATACTTAATGGCTTTTTCGTGGCGGCAGAGTTTTCGATAGTTAAAGTGCGCCACTCTCAAATTCAAATCAAGGCGGAAGGAGGAAATGCCTCCGCAAAACAAGCCGAAAAAATCATCAAAAACTTAGACGCTTATCTCTCTGCTACACAGCTGGGAATCACGCTTGCCAGTCTAGCACTCGGTTTCATAGGAGAAAGCACGATGCATCATATTTTAGAAGCGGCGTTTTCTAAACTGAATATTGACATTGCACCAGAAACGCTTTCTACGATGGCTTTGGCGGGAAGTTTCCTTGTCGTAACGATGATGCACATCGTCTTCGGAGAATTAGTTCCGAAGTCAATAGCGATTAGAAAATCAGAATCAACCACTTTATTTGTTGCGTGGCCTTTGTTGTTATTTTACAACATATTCAAGCCGTTTATTTGGTTGATGAATGCGATTTCTAATGCCTTTTTAAGGCTTATCAATATTCACCCTGTGGCTGGTCATGAGATACACTCCACAGAGGAGCTTCAGCTGTTGGTGAAACAAAGTGCGGCAGGAGGCGAGATAGAGGAGGAAAATTATGAAATCATCAAAAATGCTTTTGATTTTACTGACCATACCGCTAAACAGGTAATGGTGCCGAGACAGAATATCATTACTATTGATATCAGCGAGGATAATGATGTGATTTTAAGTAAAATAATAGACTGCGGATATTCCAGAATTCCTGTATATGAGAACTCCATAGACAATATCATAGGGATTTTTTACACAAAGGAAATCATGCGTGAGTACATCAAAAACAAAGATGTAGATTTAAGAAAATTCTTGCGTGAGGCGTTTTTCGTAGTGGGAAGTAAGAAAATATCCGATTTATTAAATGTTTTTCAGCAGAAAAAACAGCACATCGCTATTGTAATTGATGAATTTGGAGGAACGGAGGGAATCGTAACATTAGAAGATATTTTGGAAGAGCTGGTAGGAGAAATCCAAGAC
>CALHQK010000006.1 GCA_938037185.1 uncultured Riemerella sp. | reverse complement strand
ATACAGAATTTTAAAAATCATCTTTCGGCAAATTTTGATTTTTCTCCGCAGATTAACTGCTTTACGGGAAATAATGGCGTAGGAAAAACCAATATTTTGGATGCACTGCATTATCTCTCTGTTGGGAAAAGTTTTCTGAGCAATACGGATGTAAATAATATTGCCTATAATGAAGAGTTTTTCACTCTGGAGGGCATTGTTTCTAATGGAGAGAAAGAGGATGTCATCCGCATTATCCAAAGCAGAGACAGCAGAAAGGTTATCAAAAAAAATGATAAAATTTACCCTAAAATAGCAGAACATGTGGGCTACCTGCCATCGGTGATAATCTCCCCTTACGACCAAAACCTGATTTCGGACAGCTCAGACAGCCGCAGGAAATTCTTAGACAGCATGATTTCGCAGACAGACCATGAATATCTGTTCAGCCTTATCCAATACCAAAAAACGCTTCAACAGCGGAACGCTCTGCTCAAATCCTTTCATAAAAACAGGTATTTCGATGCGGAAAACCTTGAAATTTATAATGAACCACTTACTAAGCTGGGGCAAATTATCTTCCAAAAGAGAAAAGATTTTTGTAAAGAAATCCTGCCGGCTCTAAAATATTACTACGAAATAATCTCGGATAAAAAAGAGGAAATCTCTATTTCTTATGATTCTGATTTAGAGACTCCTTTTGAGCAGCTGCTGAAAGAAAATTTGGAAAAAGATAAAGTACTGACTTACACCTCAAAAGGCATTCATAGAGACGACCTTCTTTTTGAAATGAATGGACATTCTATAAAGAAAATCGGCTCCCAAGGTCAGCAGAAATCTTTTCTCATTGCCCTGAAACTCTCCCAGATGAACATCGTGAAAAAACTTACAGGAAAAACGCCTATCCTGCTCCTTGATGATATTTTTGACAAACTAGACAACCTCCGCGTTTCTCAACTGATAGAACTTGTAAATCAGGAGCATTTTGGGCAGATTTTCATTACCGATACTCATAAAGAAAGAACTGAAAGCATCGTAAAAAATATCGTAGAAGAAAGCAGGATATTTGAACTGAAATAATTATTTATTCAGCACCTTTTTCAGGCGGTTGTAGATTTCTTCGTACGCTTCGGTCACCTCGCCCAAATCTCTTCGGAAGCGGTCTTTGTCGAGCTTTTTCATGGTATCTTTATCCCAAAGGCGGCAGGTGTCTGGTGAAATTTCGTCCGCCAAGATGATTTCTCCATTTGGTGTTTTACCAAGTTCTATTTTAAAATCAACCAAAATAATGTTCATTTTATCAAATAAATCTATCAGTATTTCATTAATTCTGGCTGTCAGCGCATACATTTTGTCAAGCTCTTCTCTCGTTGCTGCGCCTAAAAATATCGCATGATAGTCGTTTATAAGCGGGTCTCCCAGCGCATCATCTTTATAGCAGATGTCAAAAATAGTAATCGGTGATTTTGTGCCTTCTTCCACGCCCAAACGCTGAGCCATACTTCCCGCCACATAGTTTCTCACAATCACTTCCAAAGGAATGATACTCACCTTTTTAACCAGTTGTTCGCGGTCATCTATCTGTTTGATGAAATGAGTAGGAATTCCTTTTTCGTTCAGATATTCAAAGATAAGCGTAGTAATGGCGTTATTCATCTGCCCTTTTTTGTCCACTTGTCCTTTTTTCTGGGCATTGAACGCCGTAGCATCATCTTTAAATCTTACCACCACCTCATCGGGCTTTTCTGTAGCGAATATTTGTTTAGCTTTTCCTTCATAAAGCATTTCTTTTTTTAGCATTTTTGTTCTATTTTTTTGGTTATTAATTTTTATTAGTAAGCTCTCTCGTTTTTGCCTTCAAAGAAGTTAATGAACGCCTGATTGACCACTCTGTTTCCTCCATTGGTAGGGTAATGCCCTGTAAAATACCAATCGCCCAAGTTATCTGGACATGCGAGGTGTAAATTTTCTACTTTTTGGAAAATAATCTCCACTTTGCTGGTCATCCCTTCTGGTGTAACGAGTTCTGTGATTTTTGCCGAAATTTCTTCATCATTGAAAGGGGCATAGACTTCATTCACATAATTTATCACTTCACTATCGGGCAAATTCACTTGTGCAAGGCATTTTTTATAAACATCTTCTATCGCGGAGTAAGTTCCCCGCTCTTTGTGAAGCTCTAATACCGCTTGGAAAGCCACTAAATCCTCTAATCTTGCCATATCGATGCCGTAGCAGTCAGGATAGCGCACCTGCGGTGCAGAAGAAAGCACGACTATTTTCTTTGGTTCTAGTCGATTAAGAATTCTCAGAATGCTTTTCTTTAATGTAGTTCCGCGCACGATGCTGTCATCTATAATCACCAAATTATCCGTATTCTTTTTTACAGATCCGTAGGTAATATCATAAACATGCGCTACCAAATCATCTCTCCCGCTGTCTTCGGTGATGAAAGTCCTCAGCTTAGCATCTTTTATCGCTACTTTTTCTATTCTAGGCCGTACGGAAAGGATTTCTTCTAATCTCTGTTCCGAAATAGACGCTCCTTCTGCCATAATCTGCTCTTTTTTAAGCTCGTTAAGGTATTTATACAACGCCTCTGTAAGCCCATAGAAAGAAGTTTCTGCGGTGTTGGGAATGTAGGCAAAAACGGTGTTCTTCAAATCGTGGTCTACCGACTCCAAAACCTTGGGAAAAAGCAGTGCGCCGAGCTTCTTCCGTTCAAGATAAATGTCTTTATCGCTTCCTCGGGAGAAATATATCCGCTCAAACGAACAAGCCCTCTTTTCCGTAGGTTCTAAAATCTGCTCTATGCTGGTTTTTCCATTCTTTTTGATGATAACCGCTGCTCCGCAAGGGAGTTCGTGCACATTTTCGTAATCTACATTGAAAGCAGTCTGTATCACTGGTCTTTCTGATGCCACTACGACCACTTCTTCATCTTTATAATAGTATGCTGGGCGGATTCCCGCTGGATCTCTTATAACAAAGGCATCTCCATGCCCCACGATACCCGCCATGGCATAGCCTCCATCCCATTTTCTAGCAGATTGTTTCAAAATGTGGGCAATGTCCAGCTCTTCTATAATGTGTTTTGTAGCTTCCTGCTTGCCGAAGCCTTCTTTTTTAAATTTTTGGTAAAGTTCTTCCACCTCGTTGTCCAGAAAATGCCCTATTCTCTCCATTATCGTTACCGTATCGGATTTTTCTTTGGGATACTGGCCAAGTTCAACAAGTTTATTGAACAATTCGGTGGAATTGGTCATATTAAAGTTTCCAGCAACGATAAGATTGCGGTAAATCCAATTATTCTGGCGGAGGAACGGATGTACATTCTCTATGCTGTTCTGTCCAAAAGTTCCGTAGCGCACATGTCCCAGCAGAACCTCTCCTATGTAGGGAAGAAGGTGTTTTTGTGCCGCCACATCATCTTTTAGATGGGGATTTTCTTTCATCAGCCCGTTGATGCGTTCATTTATCCGTCTGAAAACATCTTGGATAGGCTGTGCATCATTTGAGCGGATACGACTGATGTACCTCTCGCCAGGCTGCATGTCCAACTTTACGCTGGCAAGCCCTGCGCCATCCTGACCTCTATTGTGCTGTTTTTCCAGCATGAGATACATCTTATGAACGCCGTAGAGAGCCGTTCCGTATTTCTTTTTGTAGTATTCTAAAGGTTTTAGCAGCCTCACTAAGGCTATTCCGCATTCATGTTTGAGGTTGTCACTCATTGTTATTATTTTTTCTGGTGCAATTTACACATTTTTTGGGGTTCTGTTGGTCTTTTTTGGCGGTAAATTTCTTTTTTAATGACAAGTCGGCTTCTCTCTTAATTTTAAAACTAACCAAAAAACACCTTTT
>CALHQK010000005.1 GCA_938037185.1 uncultured Riemerella sp. | reverse complement strand
CATTAATAAGAACCTCACTATTATCTTTTTTATAAGCTACAATATAATAGTCCCCTTTATACAATATCGGATTTGATATATATTCATAATCAGCATGATGGGATATTATTTTCCCATACTCATCCATTTGAAAACCTGGTGTATCTGTTTTAATAGGTTCTTCTCTTGTTCCTAGTGACCTATTCATGACTTCTACTATTATTGAAAAGGTGTAATCTGAATAAATTCTTAATTCTTTTTGCCGTTCCCCTATATTTATATTAATATAAAGTTTAGAATCAAAAGTACTTGGCCAATTCAACACAAAATCTGTAAGGATTTTTCTGGATTTCACATCCATCAGCGCCCATTTCTTGCCGTCTTTGGAGTATGGAACTAAATCTGTGAGCTTGTAACCTTTTATTTTATTTACAATCTGCTCTTTCACTACCTCTTCCACACTCTGTGCGAAGCCCAATGCACCTATAGAGAGCATCACGGCTAATAAAATTCTTTTCATTTCTTTTTTTATTTTGTGTGCAATTTACAGAATTTTTATGTTTTTATATCAATTTTAAAGCATAAAAAACACCTTTCTAAAAGGTGTTTTTTACTTATTCCTTTGGTAAAATAGGATTTCCTTTTATATCCAAAACAAAGTGCTGACCGCTTTGGTCGGTTGCTAAGAAATATACAGTGGCTTTATTCCTATCTTCTGATGTTTCTATATTTATTTCTTCTGATGAAGTGTAGATTATATCGTATATTTTATATTTTTCCTGTGGTTTTATGATCCATTTTTGAGTGACCAAATCTATAACGCCTGATTTTTTTATTTTTTTGATATTTTCACTATCATTCTGAATATTGTATCCAAAAAAACTATATTGGATATTATTCATAAGTTCACCATAAAGCTTTTTCTTTCTTGACATAGTAACAAATCCTTTTTTACCTTTAAAATCTTCTACATAGAAAACATTTTCACCTGTTTTTTTTTCTTTATAATCGGTATCTACCATCACTCTAAAACGAAAATCTTCCTGCTCTACGCCTTTTTGGTTAATAAGTACATTAGTTTTGTCTTTTTTAGTAATTATGACATAATACGCTCCTTTATACAATATTGGGTTTGATATATATTCATAATCCTTATTATAGGCTGTCATTCTTCCTTGTTCATCTACTTGAAAACCAAGCTCATCTGTTTTTTCAACATCAAACCATTCTGGAATAGAACAAGCTATTACAAGTGGCAAAATATCATAATTTGTATTAATCATCATTCCATAGACCCACTTCCCTATATTTATATCAGCCATAAATTCAGGATTAAAAGTGCTTGGTATTCTCATCACAAAATCTGTGAGGATTTTTCTGGATTTCACATCCATCAGCGCCCATTTTTTGCCGTCTTTAGAATATGGAACTAAATCTGTGGGATTGTAGTTTTTTATTTTATCTACAATCTGTTGCTTTATTATCTTTTCAATATTTTGTGCAAAACCCCATACACCTATGGAGAGCATCACAGCTAATAAAATTCTTTTCATTTCTTATTCTTTTTTATTTTTTGTGCAATTTACAGAAATTTTAATTTGGTTTTAAAGCTCTTTTGTATCGTTTTTTGTTTATCTTTGTCTTGTTTAACATTTAAAATTAAAGAAAATGGACACTAACGAACTAAAACAAAAATTCCAAGAACAAATAGAAAACGCTAAAAAAGAACTAGAAATCCTAAAAGGAAAAGCAGAAGAACTCTCTGGTGATGCCAAAGCAGAACTAGAAGAAAAAAGCAAACTTTTGGAAGCAAAATTAGAAGAAGCCGAAGACAAATGGGATGAAATAAAAGACCTTGCAGAAGATAAATTAGATGATTTAAAATCTGACCTTGGCAAATTCTGGGATTCCACAAAATCTAAATTAGACGACTTGTTCTAAATTATATAACTGATGAGAAATTACAGCTTTAGAAAACATAAAGAATTTTCTAAATACATTAAAAGACTAAAATTTATTAGTCAATTTGTTCCTCAAAGTGTGAATGAGTTAAGAGTTTCTAGAATTTATAAATGGACTAAAAACCATTCAACTATATGCAGTTGTTACCTTTGCTCCAATTCTTTTTCTAAAAAAGACAGAGCCAAGTCAAAGCACCAGCTAAATGAGGAATTAAAATTATATTTTGAGTATTAAAAAACACCTCTGAAAAGAGGTGTTTTTTAATATAATCTAATATTTTTCTTCGGCATAAACATTCTTTCCGAGCCAATATAATTCATGTCTTTTAAAAACATCATGGTCATCAAAAATATTATGTACAAATTCTACTAATTCCGCTATTTTTTGTTTTTCAGTGATTCTAACCCTTGTCTCAAAATTAGAAGTAAATCCTTTTGTAGTATAATTCAATGAGCCTACATAAGCCACTCTCCTATCTATTATATATATCTTTGAATGGATGAACATATTTTCTCCATTATTTCGCAGATATTTGAAATTCAATTTTTCAAAATAATTATAATTATAAATTTCTATTCTGCTTGTTACTGCTTTTTTATCCAAAAGAAGACATGTTATAGAGAAACATGTAAAAAACAAGAGAAAACAAAAGGCACTAAAATAGGGTTCTTTATTAAGAGCCTTTATAATTCCGTATATAAAGAATACAATTGTTATGAACAAAGAAGCAATAATACCAAAGAATAGTTTTTTTGTTCTCTTTTCCTTTTCTTCTTTCTTTTTTATATCCGTTTCTTTGTCTTGATGAATTAACTTTTTCAGTATCTCTTTATATTGTTTCTTATTCAAATCACTGAAAGCCAATCTCACATTTACACTTCTATTTTTCAGGGTTATAAGCTCGTCTAACTTTGCCTCATCAATATAAGGAGATACTATTAAAACTTCTTTTTTAGCATTAGCTATATCTTCTCCTAATTGTTTCCCCGAACTTTGTCCAACATAAAGTTCTATTGATTCTCCTTCTTTTGTTTCTGTTTTAAAATAAAACCTTCTTTGAGCATTTTTTATCATAATGCCTTGAATTTTTCAAATATAATTTACTTAAAATACTCCACTCCATTCCTGAAAATATTGTGGTAGTTGGCAGTTGGGATATTTTTCAGTAGTCCTTCTGCGAAACGCTCTGGATGCCCCATTCTTCCGAAGATTTTTCCGCTTCGGCTGGTAATTCCTTCTATTCCAAAAAGCGAATTATTTGGATTATACGGCATGCCGTGAGCTATTTTCCCTTCAAAATCAATGTATTGGGTAGCTATCTGCCCATTTTTGTAGAGTTCTGTCAGCACCTCCTCACTCGCCATGAAACGCCCCTCTCCGTGGGAAATCGGGATGGTATACACCTCGTTTTTCATGCCTTTCAGCCACGGCGAATCATCATTCACCACCTTCACATCCACCATTTGGGAAATATGGCGCCCTATCGCGTTGTGAGCGAGTGTCGGCGAGTTTTCATCCAAATCTCTTATCTCCCCATACGGCAGAAGTCCAGATTTTACCAAGGCTTGGAATCCATTACAAATCCCCAGAATCATCCCATCACGCTCCAAAAGGCGATGAACAGCTGATTTCATTTTTTCGTTTTTAAGAACATTGACAATAAATTTCGCAGAACCATCAGGCTCGTCCCCTGCGGAAAATCCTCCTGAGAAAACAAGAATTTGAGACTGGTCTATTTCCTTTGTCCAAGCCTCTATACTCTCCTCCAAAAGGCTTTTGGTAAGGTTAATGAGCGGCAACGAGGTCACCTCTGCTCCCTCTTTTCGGAAAGCATTTTGGGTTTCGTATTCGCAGTTTGTTCCTGGGAAAATCGGCGCGAAAACCCTTGGTTTTGCGATGTTATGTTTCTTGATAATGATATTTTTAGGACTGGTAGAATTCAGCTTTTCATCGATGTTGATTTCTATTCTGTCTGGCTCGGCTGTCGGGAAAAGATTTTCAAAAGTCTGCGTATAAGCCGAAAGCAATTTACCAAGGTCAAACGCTTTTTTATTGATAACCAAAGTTTTTCCTTCGGTCACTTTTCCTATTTTATGAAGCTGGGAATGAGCCAGTTCCGTTTTACTTTCAATGATAAAACCACCGATGTTTTTCTCTAAAATCTGGCTTTCTGCAAGTTCCACCTCTGCACCGAGATGATTCCCAAAACACATTTTCGCCAATGAAACTGCCGCTCCACCGTCTTTTATGGTCTTTACAGAAACGATGTTTCCTGCTTTTATCTGCTGATGAACGAAATCAAAAACCTCTTTCAGAGTTTCATAATCTGGCAGTCCATTTTCTTTATTTTGATGATAAAAATGGTAAATATTATTTCCAGCCTGCTTAAACTCTGGCGAAATTATGTATTTTTTCTGCCCATCTGCACAGGCGAAGGAAATCAATGTCGGCGGTACATTCAGATTTTGGTAAGTTCCACTCATAGAGTCCTTCCCTCCAATGGCCGCCAGCCCAAAATTCATCTGCGCATCATAAGCCCCAAGGAGCGATGCCAGCGGTTTGCCCCATTTTTCTGGGTTTTGACCTAATTTTTCAAAATATTCCTGAAAGCTCAATCGGATTTTTCTATAATCACCGCCCATAGCCACGATTTTCGCTACGGACTCCACCACAGCATCTGCTGCCCCTATCAGAGAGTTTTGCGAAGATATTTCGGCGTCAAAGCCCCACGCTGCCAGAGATACCGTTTCCACATTTTTCGCATTCAAAACAGGCAGTGTCTGCACACTTCCCTCCATCTCGGTAATCTGGTGTTTTCCGCCCAAAGGCATAGCCACCGTAGTCGCACCAACTGAAGAGTCAAACATCTCCAACAGACCTTTTTGAGAGGCTGTATTTTTATCCGAAAGTATTCTGATGAGGTTTTCTTCGTTAAATATTTCTGACTGATTTTCAAGTTTTTGAAGATGAGAAATTTCGGCATTCTGAGATTTTGCACAGCCGTTGGAATTTAGAAACTCTCGGCTCAAATCTACTATTTTCGTTCCTTTCCAGAACATCTGCATTCTGCCCGAATCGGTAACTTTCGCTACCTCTACGGCTTTGATGTTTTCTCTTTCACAGAAATGGATAAACTGGTCTTTATCCTTGGCATCCACCACCACTGCGATACGCTCCTGTGATTCGGAAATGGCAAGTTCTGTTCCGTTCAGCCCTTCATATTTCAAAGGTAAAATATCCAAATCTATCTCCAAAGAATCGGCAATTTCACCGATAGCCACAGAAACTCCACCCGCTCCGAAATCATTAGATTTCTTTATCAAAGTCGTAACTTCTGGATTACGGAAAAGCCTTTGGATTTTTCTTTCCTCCACGGCATTCCCTTTCTGAACTTCGGTAGAAAGCGTATGTATAGAGGTTTCGTCCTGCTCCTTGGAAGAACCTGTAGCGCCGCCTACTCCATCTCGCCCTGTGGCACCACCAAGTAAAATCACGATATCACCATTCTGCGGTTTTTCGCGTTTTACCCAAGTTTTCGGAACTGCACCAACCACGAAACCTACCTCCATTCTCTTCGCTCTATAGCCTTCGTGATAGATTTCATTAACCATCGTAGTGGCAAGACCTATCTGATTTCCGTAAGAAGAATAGCCATTTGCCGCCTGCTTTGTGATGGTTCTCTGTGGAAGTTTTCCCTGCAAAGTCGCA
>CALHQK010000004.1 GCA_938037185.1 uncultured Riemerella sp. | reverse complement strand
CCTCCTTTTACAAAACTAAGCCCTGGCCCAATTCCTAAATACCATGCCAAACCTCTAGCATTGCCTCCAAATGGGCTTTGGTAGTGGTACATAGCATTGAGGTGTGTTACCCCTGAACTAAATAAAACCGCAAATTCTCCAGCATGATTTCTGGAAAAGAAATGCTTAACATGAGGTCCTACAGCAGTAGATCCATCTCCTACATCTACGAGAAGACCTATTCCTGTGTTATAATAAGAACCTGAACCTCGCTTCTGAGCATTGAGATTAGACAAGCCTAATCCCAAAAACAATGTAATTCCTAATAATTTAACTGCTTTTTTCATAATTGAAATTTTAATTTTCAAACTTACTAATAATTAATGAGAAAAAAATAAAGTTTATTTCATTTTTATAAAAAATCCCTAATTTTGGGGAGATTTTTAATGCGTAAATTATAACTACTATGGCAGAGAATTTATACATCCCTGAAGGAGCATCAAAAAAGGAAAAATATGAAGCCTTACTCCCTCAATTACTGGCTCTTACCGAAACGGAAAAAGATTTGACTGCTAATTTAGCCAACATTTCAGCGGCTCTTTACCAAACTTTCAGATGGTGGTGGGTAGGATTTTATTGGGTAAAAGATGAAGTTTTAGTTTTAGCTCCATTTCAAGGGCCAATTGCCTGTACCCGAATAAACTACGGAAAAGGAGTCTGCGGAACGGCATGGAAAGAAGAGAAAGCACAGCTCGTCCCCGATGTAGAAAAATTCCCTGGACACATTGCATGCAGCAGTGCCACAAAATCAGAAATCGTGATTCCTATTTTCAACAAAAATGGAAAGGTAACGGGTGTTTTGGATGTAGACAGCGAAAACTACAACACTTTAGACGAAACCGATGTTTTCTACCTGACCAAAGTAGCAGATTTAATCACTGATTTAGAAGAACTTAAATAATCCCTTGATTTTTCTTCGCTTTATTCCTCATTCTCTATTCTCTTTCCTATGTCTTTCAGTTTAGAATATTGTTCTATCAATGATGGCATATCATCCAGACTAATCACAAAAGTCCAAAGATATGTAGTAACAGAATAGATGTGCCCTGCACTTTCATAGCCTTGTGTTGCCATAATCCCAAATGCCAATCCAAACAACGCTGTTGCAAAAATCCCTACACAAAAATAACCAAAAGCCTCCCTATTAGAAATCAATATTCTCAATTTTGTCGTAAATTTATAATGTTTCTCGAGATGTTCTATTTTATTTTTTTCTATCAAATACACCTCGTTTTCTAATCGGTTGTTTAGTTTTGAATATAATTTGTCATTTATTTTAGCCAAACGAGGTATCCATAAAACCAAAATAAACATAATAAACAACCCTAAAATCCCAACCCAAATTTCCAAAAACAAAAGCATAACGAGAGCCCCTACAATAGAAACCAAAGAGGTGATGAATATTGGTAGATGAAGTTCAAAAAAATCAACAAACTCACGAGAAAGAGCCACACGAGCCGCTACCGCAGAAGCATCATTGCCTTTATTTCTTTGATTAATAATCATAGGCACCGCCATTTCTGCATAGATTTTAGTGAAAACCCGAGTGTCCACACGCCTTCTGAGCATTCCTATTGTCCACATAACAAAAACGACAACAGCATAAGATAGCGCATGTAAAACATCTCCTTTAACTACTGCATTAATCGCAAATCCTGCAAAAAGAGGATATAAAATTGCCATCAAATTTTCCATTGCAACCAATAAAAAAGTTAAAAACAATTGTCTCTTATTTTTCTTTGCGATGTCTTTTAAAATCTTCCACATACTAGAGTTAATTTTTATTTTTCTTCGCTTCGTCCCAGAGTTCATCCATCTGTTCTAGGCTCATTTCAGACAAAACCAAATTCCTCTCTTGGGCTAATTTTTCCATCTCCTGAAAACGAGAAATAAATTTCAGATTGGTTTTTTCCAAAGCACTATCAGGATTTAAACCTATAATTCTGGAATAATTTATCAACGAAAAGAAAACATCGCCCAGCTCCATTTCTTTTTTCTCCTTCTCGGTCTCTGCACGAAATTCTGACAACTCCTCTTCCACTTTTTTCCACGCCTCCGCTTCGTTAGGAAAATCAAACCCCACGCCTCTCACTTTGTCTTGTATTCTATACGCCTTTATCATAGAAGGAAGCCCTCTCGGAACGCCCGAAAGCACAGATTTATTCCCTTCTTTTAGTTTTAATTTTTCCCAATTTTGTTTCACCGTTTCTGCATCATCTGCTTTGGCATCTCCATAAATATGCGGATGGCGGTAAATCAGCTTTTCACAAAGAGAATTGATAACATCCACGATATCAAATTTCCCCTTCTCTGAGCCTATTTTCGCATAAAAAACCAAATGCATCAGGACATCTCCCAGTTCTTTTTTAATTTCATCCATATCCTCTTCCAGCAGGGCATCAGACAGTTCATAGCTTTCTTCCAGTGTGAAATGTCGCAGACTCTGCATCGTCTGCTTTCTGTCCCAAGGGCATTTCTCCCTCAGTTCATCGATGATATCTAATAACCTCCCAAAAGCTTCCTGTTTTTCTGTTTTTGTATGCATTTCTGTGAATTTTTCCTCAAATTTAACTTAAAATTATAGACAAAAAAAACCTTTATTCCGAAAAAATCGAATAAAGGCTTATTTATACTAATCAAACATCTGCTGATGACTATTCTGCTGATTGCTCTGCTTTTACAAAGCTGTTCGGAGTGATGTATCCTGCTTTTTGAAGGATGTTATACCACTGAACTAGTTTTTTAATATCTGAATCATAAACTCTCTCAACATCATAATTTGGAAGCACTTCCGCCATGAAACTTCTCAACTCTTCAGAAGAAGATTTGTGAGAAATAGTAGCTTTGTAGTCTTCTTTTTTTGCTATATTTTCAAACACATCAAAAAGAGGAACCTCATTATCAAAGGTATACATAGATATATTATCCAAAAGACTCACTTGACTGGTGTTAGAAATACTTATTTTTTTCTGTGTAGTCACATCCTCTATAATAAACCCATTTCTCAACTGAGAAATCAACTTAAACAACCCTGGTTTTCCAGAAATTGAAATAATTTTTTCTAATTGCATATTCTAAATTATTATTATATTTTTTATTCTTTAATTACTTCGGAAATCGCATTTTATAGCCTACATTTACATTTCCTTCGCTAATTTTGTTAAGCTTTCCTTTGATTATTTTTTTCTTTAAAACGCTGAGTTTATCCGTGAACAAAATTCCCTCTATATGGTCGTATTCATGCTGGATAACTCTCGCTCTCATGTCAGAGAAAGTTTCTGTATGTTTAACGAAATTTTCATCCAAATATTCTATCAAAATCGTTTCTTTTCGCGAAACATCCTCGCGGACATCTGGTATGCTGAGGCATCCTTCATTGAATTTCCATTCCTTTCCGCTTTCCTCTAATATTCTTGCATTGATAAAAACTTTCTTAAAATCCTTCAGCTTATCTGCAATATCCAAATAATCTTCATCCTCTGCCAATGGGCGGATATCAATCACAAAAAGTCTGATATCCAAGCCTATCTGCGGCGCTGCAAGACCTATTCCATGAGCATCATACATCGTCTCAAACATATTGTCTATCAATGTTTTCAACTCTGGATAGTCTGGCGTAATATCTTTACATTTCTTACGAAGAACAGGGTCTCCATAAGCTCTAATAGGTAAAATCATAGTTTTTGTTCTAAATATTGTTGTAAAATAAGTGTAGCACTTACTTTATCTATCAATCCTTTTTCTTGTCTCTGTTTCTTATTTTTGCCGCTTTGACTGATGAAATATGAAGCTATTTTAGAGGTAAATCTCTCATCAAACCGCACCACCGATACCTCTGAAAATTCACTCTTAAATTCTTCTATAAACTTCTGAATATCCTGCTCCACTTCGGACATATTTCCTTTCAAATCCGTAGGAAGCCCTATAACCACCTCATCTACAGAATTTTCACCGAAATAATTTCTCAAAAACTCCATCAAAGCGGTAGTTTCCACAGTATCCAAACCACTGGCTATTATGCGTAAATCATCTGTTGCAGCCAGACCACAACGCTTTTTACCAAAATCTACTGCCAGTATTTGTCCCATCGGGGGCAAATTTAAACATTTTTATTTATTTAATTATATTTAATGTTAAAAAAGTCTCAAATCCTTATATTTGCAAAAAATAAGGAATTATATGTCAAAGAGAAAAATGATTACCGCTGCCCTGCCTTATGCCAATGGACCTGTGCATATCGGGCATTTAGCGGGTGTATATATCCCTGCTGATGTTTATGCAAGATTTCAGAGAAACACAGGACAGGAAGTTGCCTTTATCTGTGGTTCTGATGAACATGGTATTCCCATCACCATCAGAGCAAAAAAAGAAGGCATCACTCCGCAGGATGTGGTGGACAAATATCATGAAATCATCAAAAAATCTTTTGCGGATTTAGGGATTTCCTTTGATGAATATTCCAGAACGACCTCTAAAAAACACTATGAAGTAAGTCAAGAATTCTTCCTAAACCTCTATAACAAAGGTAAATTCGAGGAAGAAATTTCTGAACAATTCTTTGATGAACAGGCAGGAGAATTCCTTGCCGACAGATATATCGTAGGTACATGCCCAAAATGCAGCAATGAAAACGCCTACGGCGACCAGTGCGAAAAATGCGGTTCTACCCTTTCGCCTACGGAACTTATCAACCCAAAATCCATGCTCAGCGGTAACACACCCGTTTTAAAGGAAACCAAAAACTGGTATCTTCCTCTAAACGAGTATGAAAACTTCCTGAACGAATGGATTATCAAAGGACATCAGGACGACTGGAAACCTAATGTATATGGACAAGTAAAATCTTGGCTCAATGACGGACTAAAACCAAGAGCCATGACTCGTGACCTAAACTGGGGCGTCCCTGTTCCGCTTCCAAATGCGGAGGGCAAGGTGCTTTATGTTTGGTTTGATGCGCCTATCGGCTATATTTCTTTCACGCAAGAATGGGCAGAGAAAAACGGCAAAAACTGGAAAGATTTTTGGCAAAATGAAGAAACAGACCTTATTCACTTCATTGGAAAGGACAACATTGTCTTCCACTGCATCATTTTCCCATCGATGATGAAAGCTCATGGAGACTACATCATGCCGAAAAATGTCCCTGCGTTTGAATTCCTTAACCTTGAAAATGATAAAATTTCTACTTCGAGAAACTGGGCTGTATGGGCTCACGAATATGTAGAGGATTTCCCTGACCAGCAAGATGCACTGCGCTATGCACTGCTTTCTTCGGCGCCAGAGACAAAGGATAATAATTTTACTTGGAAAGATTTTCAGACCAAAAACAACTCGGAATTGGTAGGAATTTTTGGGAATTTTATCAATCGTGTGACAGTTCTTACCCAAAAATATTACAACGGAATCGTTCCTCAGCCTAACGAATTTGAGCAAGTGGATAAAGACCTTTACCACGAAATGCAGCAAATTCCAGAAAAAATCGGTAAAAACCTAGATGAATTCCGCTTCCGTGATGCCCTTACCGAGATGATGAATTTAGCAAGATTAGGAAATAAATACCTTGCAGATGAAGAACCTTGGAAAGTGATAAAAGATAATCCTGAACGCGTGAAAACACAGATGTTCTGCGCATTACAAGTCGCTGGAGCGCTGGCGTATCTGTGTGAGCCGTTCCTGCCTTTTACTTCCCAAAAAATGAAATCTGGACTAAATCTCGGAAACAAAAACTGGTATGAAGTTCTAAACACGCCGCCTATCCCAACAGGGCACCAAATCAATGAAATGCCGCTGCTTTTCTCTAAAATAGAGGATGATGTGATAGAGGCACAAATCAAAAAGCTGGAAAACACAAAAATAAACAATCAAAAAACCAATCCTAACGCAAACCCTATGAAAGAACAAATTTCATTTGATGATTTTACGAAAATAGACCTTAGAACCGCTACGATTTTAGAAGCTGAAAAAGTAGAAAAAGCTGACAAATTACTAAAACTAAAAGTAGATACTGGCGTAGATGTTCGCACCGTGGTTTCGGGAATTGCAGAAAGTTTCAGCCCTGAGGAAATCATCGGAAAACAAGTGATGATTCTTCTAAACCTCGCTCCAAGAAAAATCCGAGGAATAGAATCCCAAGGAATGCTGCTGCTTACGACCAAACCAGATGGCAAACTATCTTTCGTGACGCCTGATGAAAAGGTAGAAAACGGAATAGAGATTGGCTAATTTTAGGCATAAATATTTTGAAAATCTTATCATAGGTCAATTTTTTGAATAGTTATTAACCATATCTTTGTATCAATAAAATTAACGAATATGAAAAAGATAGTATCATTATTATTTATGGGTCTAATGGCTGTAAATTCATTTGCCCAAAATGCTTTAAAATCAGACCCTGCGCACAGCAGAATTCAGTTTTCGGTAACTCACTTAGGAATCAGCGAAATTACAGGGAATTTTGAGAAAGCTGCCCTAAGCATAAATGTAGATGAGAAGAATTTCACAAAATCTAAAATCAATTTCGTGGTGGATGTGAATTCTATCAACACGCATATTGAGGCAAGGGACAACCATCTCAAAAACGAAGATTTCTTCGATGTGAAAAAATTCCCAGAAATGGTTTTCCAAGGAACCAGCATCAAAGCGATAAAGAAAAACTTGTACCAAGTAACAGGAAATCTTACGCTTCACGGTGTAACTAAGCCTGTTACCGTAAGTATGCTGTACAAAGGAATGGTGGTAAATCCTATGAGTAAGAAAAAAACTTACGGATACCAAGTGGTAGGAATTATCAAGCGTTCTGATTTTGGTATCGGTGGAGGATATCCAGAAGCGATGATCAGCGACAAAGTCCAAATAAAAGGAGACTTTGAAATGATAGCAGAATAAAAGTTTAGTTTTTTCATTATAAATTTAAAATTGCGAATTACCCTCAATAATAGAGGGTAATTTTTATTTCACAAGTCTCGGAAAAAATCACAAAAACTTTTCGTTTCAAATTATTTATATATTTTTGCGCCCTAATTATTTTATATGGAGAATAAAAATCGTTGGTTCATAGCTGTTGCAGCTATTCTTACCCATTTATTTTTGGGAACGGTCTATGCGTGGAGTTTCTTTCAGAAGCCTGTAAGCGAAGCCTATGGCTGGACACAGGGAGAAACGGCGTGGGCTTTCAGTATTTCTAACCTGATGATGGGAGTAACATCGGCATGGTGCGGAGCAAAACTTCATCAGTTCAAACTAAAAAACCTCGCTACTATGGGAGCTGTGCTCTATGGGCTGGGATATATCGTTTCTTATTTCGCTCTAAAATTAGAGATTTTGCCTTTATTATACATTGGTTTCGGGTTTATCGGCGGAATAGGCTTGGGAATGGCATATGTAACGCCCGTAGTGGCCGTATCAAGCTGGTTTCCAGACAAACAGGGACTTGCTACAGGAATGGTAGTCACAGGATTTGGGCTGGGCGCTTTAATCATGTCTAAAATATTAGCACCGTTTTTCTTGAATTTATTTGAGGAAAATCTGGCTGTTACTTTCCTTGCGATTGGCTGTATGCTGCTAATTGTTTTACCAATATTTACTTATCAATTAAGTATAAAAAACACCACTTCGCAAAGCACAGCAGAAATCTCATTTTCAGCAATTTATAAAACCATTATCCAGCGCGAATACATTGCATCTTGGTTGTTTTTCATGTTTAGTGTGATTGCTGGGATGATTTTCATCGCGTTCCAGTCGCCTTTATTACAGGATTATCTCAGAGCTGAGGGAATGACAGATGCCACAGAGCTGGAGCAGCACGGCGCTACGCTGATAGGGATAAGTTCTCTGTGTAATGGTTTTGGAAGATTTATGTGGGGAGGTGTGTCTGACAAAGTGGGAAGAATCCAGACTTTTAGAATGATTTTTTTGATAGAAATTTGCATTTTCATCGTCCTCATTTTTACTCAAAATCCTATCGTATTTTTCTTGGGCGTTTGCTTGGTTTTATTGTGCTATGGCGGAAGCCTTGGGGTAATGCCTTCTTTGGTCAAAGAACAATACAACCCTAACCTGATGGCCTCTCTCTACGGAATCATGATGGTAGGCTGGGGAATAGGCGGACTGATTGGCCCGCAGATTACGGCTTATATGAAAGATTATTTCCAAGAGCAGGCTGGGGTTTATTCCTACATCATCGGGCTGGTTCTGCTTTGTTTAGGATTTTTACTCACATTATTCGTAAAGAAGAAACCCAAAGATATCTAATAAAAAAGCACTCCGAAATAGGAGTGCTTTTTGTTTAACCTAAAAAATTATCAATCTATGACTTTGATTCCGTTTGCTAAAACTCGTATTTCTACTTTTGGTTTTGTGATTTTTGCAATTTCTTCTTTTGATTTTCCTGCATCCTCGGCATAATGACGAAGTTCTTTCACAGAAGTTTCTTGTTTAGTTACTTTCGCATCCAGCAGGATAGTTTTACCCGCGATATTCTGTGGAAGGAAAAAAGCGTAATCTTTCATCTTCACAAAAACTTCTACATTCTGAGTGTTTTCTAATGTAACCCAGCATCCTTTTTTAGGACAAACCGCTGTTACTTTTCCTTTGATGGTTACTCTGTCTATCTCGTTTTTCTTCTTAAGAGACTTTATCACTTGGTCTGGAGACTGCACATTATAAGCAATATTTTCAGGAACGCCCGCTCCGTATTCCACTCCTTTCTGAGCTTTAGGGATATTACTCTGAGCGTGAAGGAGGCTCATCCCAAAAATTCCCATCAATAAAATTAGTTTTTTCATAAAGATTAGCTTTTAATTTTATGTTTAAATTTCTCTCTGTAAGACTGCCACTCTTGCTGAGTTTTTATTTTTTTAAATTCATTGGTCGCAAAAAGAGCCAAATATGCTTCCATGTCTCTTGGATTGAAATAACCCACAAGCCCTGTCAAAAGCTTTTGGTCTTCATCAAGGAAAACCGTGGTAGGATATCCTTTTACACCGAAATAAGTTACAAACTGGTGCTGAGGCCCGCCTCCATAAGTAGGTTTTCTTTTTGGATTAAATTCTGGATTGTTGAATTTTTTTCCTTGGAAAGTTACATCTTCATTCCCTTCGGAATTGAATTTCACCGCGTAATAATTATCATTGATATATTCTGTAATCACAGGATTGGAAAAAGTATTTTTATCCATCATTTTACACATAGAACACCAGTCTGTGTAGAACTTAATCATTATCTTTTTTGGCGTTTTTTTCTGTGCTTCCAGCGCCTGATCCATGGTCATCCAATTCACTTGTGCCAACATAAACATAGATGAAAACACAGAAAATACAATTGCTATTTTTTTCATTTGAATACTAAAATTTACAAGCAACAAATATAAAAACTTTTTTCTTTGAAAAAATAAAAGACCGAAATTTAACGGTCTTTTATTTTTTATTTAACAAATTTTATTTATTTCACTCCGTGCATCAGTTTCAATAGCACCTTGTTTAGTGCTATCAAAAGTATTCCACATATTATTACAAATATTGATATATAGGTAAATACACTTCCTGCTCCCATTGCTTCAACTTTTGAAGCTACAACACCTCCTACAATATTTGCTACAAATGATGAAAGCAGCCAAACCCCCATCAATAAAGAAGCTAATTTTGGTGGAGAAAGTTTTGTCACTACAGAAAGTCCCACTGGTGATAAGCATAATTCTCCAATGGTATGAATTAAATAAGTCATTACAAGCCACCAAAGACTAGCTTTTATATTAGTATCAGTTATATCATCACCTCCTCTCTCTGCAACAGCACCAATCATAAACCAAAATCCTATACCCAAAATAATCATGCCTAATCCCATTTTAAGAGGAGAAGTAAGTTTTTGTCCCAATTTTGATCCCCAAAACATTGCAAATAAAGGAGCTAAAAGCACTATAAATAAAGGATTTACAGATTGAAACCATTCCGTAGGAATTTCATACCCAAATACTTTTCTATCAATGTATTTATCTGTGTATAAAGTAAGTGAAGAACCTGCCTGCTCAAATCCTGCCCAGAAGAATATTGCAAAAATGAAAAATATAAATATAACTGCTATTCTTTGCTTTTCAACTATGGTTAATGGTTTTTTATTGTCCTCTTTTTCTGTATTTTCAGATTTTTTTGCTATTGGAGTTAATCCAAGATTACCAAGATATTTGGATGCAAAGAAACTAAATGCAATCTGCCCAATAAACATTCCTATAGCAGAAGCTAAAAATCCATACTGATAGCCATAAGATATAACTTTCCCTCCTTCTTTTACTGCGAAAATGTCTTTTGTAAGCAAGCCAATTACAAGAGGTGCAAAGAAAGCTCCCAGATTAATCCCCATATAGAAAATGGAAAATGCAGAATCTCTTCGTTTATCCCCCTCTTCATAAAGTCCACTCACAAGAGTTGAAATATTTGGTTTGAAAAATCCATTACCAATAATAAGAAGTAAAAGCCCTAACCATAAACCAATAGGAGCATCCGCTTCTAATATTGTATAGTTAAATATAGTCCAATTAATAGGGGCTGAACTTTGTAAAAAACTGAATTCTTTTATTCCAAAAAGAGCAAACTGTCCCAGCATCATCGTTAAAGCTCCAATCATAATTGCTTTCCTTTGTCCGATGTAAGTATCTGCTAACCAGCCTCCAATAAGCGGAGTAAAATATACAAAACCTGTAAAAAGTCCATATATAAGCATCGTAGAATTTTCTGGAATTCCTAAACCTCCCTCCACAAGAGTTTTTGTGAGGAAAAGTGTTAATATCCCACGCATTCCATAATAACTGAAACGCTCCCACATCTCAGTAAAAAACAAGAGGTA
>CALHQK010000003.1 GCA_938037185.1 uncultured Riemerella sp. | reverse complement strand
TAATGCTTTTATTTTCGGTTTGTTTGATAGATAGTCATGCAAAAGCTAATGTGAGTGTTTTTCATGATTTAAAGCAAAATAGAGATATAAGTGGAAAAATAATAGATAAAAAATCTAAGAAATCTATAAACAAAGTAAAAGTTAAGATAAAAGAACTGGGGATAGAGACTTATACGAATATCAATGGAGAATTTATTTTTCTGAATATTCCACCTAAAAAATTGACTTTGGTGATAGAACACGCTGAATATCAGTCATTGGAACTTCAGTTTGATAAAGCAGAAAATATTCTCGGAGAAATAGAACTTACTCCTAATGTATTGGAAATAAAGGAAGTATTGATTGTAGGAGTGAAAGGGAATAAGGAAGGAGCAACATCTACTATTATAAACCGTAAAGCAATAGAACATCTGCAAGCGTCTAGTTTACAGGAAGTTTTGCAGTTTTCACCAGGAAATTTAGTAACCAATCCTAATTTTACAAATACCAATCAGGCTAATATCCGCCAGTATAATTCCGATAATTTAGGTTCGCTTGGCACATCTTTGGTTATCAATGGATTAACTATATCTAATAATGCTAATTTACAAGCGATAAATACGGCAACTTCTGGCACAGGAGCTTCGTTTTCTACATCAAGTGGGGGAGGAGCAGATATGAGAATGATAACAGCAGATAATATTGAATCTGTGGAAGTTATTAGAGGAGTACCTTCTGTGGAATATGGGGATTTGAACTCGGGAGCAGTAATTGTAAAAACGAAAGCGATAAGAGATCCTTTGCAGATAAAAGCCAGATTTAATCCTGTTTTGACTCAGTTTTGGACAGGAAAAGGCTTTGATATAGGGGAAAATAGAGGAACTTTATATGTTGATTTGGATTATACGAAAAGTAATGATAATGAGATGAATAAGTATCGTAAATATCAGAGGACAACAGGAACAATCCAATATACCAATAGATTTGGGAAGGACAAAAAATGGCATAATAATTCCACGCTTTCTTTTGGCTATGCTAGAGACCTTTATGATATGGATCCAGATTTTGTGGAGGATTCACTTAAAACAAACTCTACAGATAAATATTTGAGATTTATTAGTAACAATACCATCAATTTTAATAAGAAATTTTCGCGAAACCTAAAATATACAATAGGAGTAAGTTATAATCTTCAAAAGGGCTATCAACAGCAATATTACACAGCAGACATTACTACAGAATCTTATGCTTTGCAAAATAGTACTAATGAAGTACCTTATCTGCCCTCATCCTACATGAGTAAAATGTGGGTAGATGGTAAACCATTGAATTTGAGTGCGAAAGTGAGTAATCAATTTTATTTTTTAACAGGGGTATTTAATCATAATATTATTGTAGGACTAGAATGGAAAATGGATGCCAACTACGGCGATGGAAAAACATTTACAAGACCAATAAGGAATACTTCTGGAGCGGCTTATAGAGCAAGAGCGTATAAAGACATACCTGCATTACATCAGACAAGTGCATATATCCAAGACCGAGCAACAGGGAGTTTTGGAAATTATGAATTGGATGTAGTAGCTGGGGTTCGTTTTGATGCTGTGCAGCCTTTTACTAGGGATTATTCTCTAAATGCACTTTCTCCAAGGATAAATTTTGCACTGAAAACACCACATAGATTTACGATTAGGGGAGCTTATGGTATTACCTCTAAGGCACCTACATTGCTTTATCTGTATCCAGAAAATGCTTATTTCGATTTTTATAGTCTTAATTATTATGCATCAAATCCCGCAGAACGATTGGCTCTTATTTCTACCCGAGTATATAATTCCCAAAATGTGAATTTAAAATTAGCTAAAACCCAAAAATATGAACTTGGGATAGATTTTTCTTTGGATAAAGAAAATAAGAAAAAACTCTATATAACAGCTTATCATGAGAGAACTAAAAATGGATACAGCATGTCCACGACATTGGAATCTGTCAGGTTTGCTAATTATCCTGCTTATACAGTTGCCAGCCAAACACCTGGGCAGAAACCTACTTTAAGTAGTGTAGTGAACAATAAGACAAATATGGTGTCTTATTATGCTCCATCTAACAACATTGACAGGATAAATAAAGGAATAGAATTTGAGCTGGA
>CALHQK010000002.1 GCA_938037185.1 uncultured Riemerella sp. | reverse complement strand
GCCATTCTGCTCCTAACTGCCCTCCCCACTGGAATAATCTCAAATCATCAGAGAAGTTATAGTTTGCTTTTCCTCCTTCATTAAAGACAATTTTTGCCCCGACAGGAGTATCTTGGCGAAGGTATCCATCAGAAACATGCCCGCTGAACTCTTTATCAATCAAAAGACCTGCATACAGACCGCCATAGATTTTCCATCTCGGAGCAACTCTATAAACCGCAGAAACAGGCATGATTACATAAGTATTTCTAACCAGAGTTTTCACCGTTCCTGTAAAATACCCTTTTATTTTTTCATCGCCTTGAATCACTTCTGTAAAGTAGCTTTTTACAACGGCTTCCGTTCTCATCCCTTTTCCTTCGGTGCGGATTCCCACTCGGATACCCCATCTTTGGTTGTCAGAAAACCATTTAGTAGCATCAGCTTCCAGCCCTAAAATCAGTTGTACAGGAGTGTAGTGTTTGATTTCTCTAATTTCTCTCGGAATACCCAGCGGAGTGCTTCCTCCGAGGCTTAAATTAGTTTTAAACTGATATTCCATATTTCTTGTAAAGAAATTCCCGTTTTGCTGTGCTAAGCCGATAGCACTAAGACCAAAAGTGGATAAAACAGCTAAAAATATCTTTTTCATTAGATTATTTTGTTTTAATTATTTTATTCTGTAATGATTCTTACCTCATCAATATCCAATGTACTTCCTACTGCTCCATTAAATTTATCTCCTTCTATACTAGATGTAAATACTATAGTGTACATATACTCTTTGGCAGGATCAAAGGATTTTCCATTTACAAACTCAAAAGGAATTTCAAATTTTGTCCACTGGCTTGCTTCTTTTCTGTCCACATCTTTTAGTTTAGCAATGCTTACGATTCTAGCATCAGCAAAATTGTGGTCACCTGTGAGGTAATTATTTCTATTGGTTTTTTCAAATAAAATAGCATAAGCATTCCAATTGTCTTTAGTTAATGTGCTTGCTACTTCTTTTTTAAATGTAGCTCCAGCAGTGTATTTGAAGTATCCTGTAATTGCTTTAGGAGCTCTATTGTAGTTATATGGGATACCAAATCTTGTAGATTTTAAGGCATTAAAAATGTCTAGATTGAATGTTCCTAGGAAAAGGTTCCCAGCTGCTATAGGTGTACCAAACCAAGATCCAAGGCTGCCTGTACTTCTTGTAATCATTCTTATTGCATTGCCTCTATATCCTTCAGTAGTTTGCAAAGTAGGATATGTACTTGCATCCCCTTTTCGATTGACAAAATTAAACCCATCATTACCACTACTCCAGTTATATATTTTCTGCCCGTTCAAAAGTTCATAGAATTTGTGATATTTTCTAGTACTTACTTCTACATTTTCAAAAGAATAACTAGTAATAAAGGCATTATTATCCGTTACGAAAGAAACTGTATACTGTCTGTTCCATGCTCCATCTTGTGAAGTTACTGTATAAGTCTGCGGCTGCGTAAAATCCAGCTCTGTTCCACTTGCAGGAGAGATTGTTGCCCCTTCTGAAAGATTGAATATCGGAGCGAAATTATAACTTCCAGAAAATGTTTTCATTCTGAAAGTAATGTTATTACCATCTACCACAGGTTCTGTCTGTAACAAACTTTCCGCATTAGCAATTGTTACACTTTCAATGTCGGCTTCCATATTGGGTGCTTCTTCGCGGATACAAGAGTTGAACAGCAACCCCGCGGATACCACCACAGCAGGAATAAATCTAAATGTTTTCATTTTATTTATAATTTAATTTTGTTAAACTTTAAGAGCCCGATAAGCCATAGAACGACTTTCGTTTTGCTCTTGTTAAAGAAATGAAGATGCAAAGTTAAAAAAATTATAAAAAAACAAGAAAAAATCATAAAAAAAATCAGCCTATTTTGGGCTGATTTTTATACGGAATGAAGGAAAGCTCTCCCCAATGTCTTCCTGCTGTTACAAATCACAATGTATCAAATTCATCTTACAGAGATTAGAAACAGTATTGTTTTAGATGTATTTCACTTTATGGAGATTTGTCCGAATACTCATAAGAAAATTCACTGTTTTTGAAAACTTTGCTCCATCTCTTTACAAACTCTTCGGAAAGTGTTTTTTCTTTCTTTGCAATGAACATGCTATGAAGAGTGTATTCCCCTTGAATCACATACCACAGCTGGGATTCCGGTTTAGGGTCATTAGGGAAAGACGGCGTTTCTACTTTAAAAAGAACCCAAATACCATCTCCTTCTTTGCTTTTTTCTAAAACCGTGAGTTTTGCAAGAGGAGACTCTTTTAAAGATGCTTCCTCATAAATTTTTATGATAATATCTGCACTGGGAACTATTGTTTTTTTTAAAGAGGTCATAGTCCCGATAAGTGTCCATTTATCAGGTGTTTCTTTTTCAGGGATAAGCTCTATAAAGTGGACAGTATCATCTTCTTGATTAGTAATAATCTTCCATTTATATTCTTCCGGCCAATGCACTTGTAGGTTTTGTCTTCTTTCCTGCCCAAAATAAATTTGCGACAGTATCAAAACCAATATAAAAAAAACTCTTTTCATCTTACAGAGATTAGAAACAATATTGCTTTAGATATATTTCAAATTACATTTTTTTGTTTTTTTCTATATAGACCAGTTCGCTGTTTTTGAATATTTTGCTCCATTTTTCTACAAATTCTTCGGGAAGTTCCTTTTTTCTCAGCGAGATAAAAACATAATAAAGCGTGTCTTCTCCTTGTACCACATAGAAGAGCTGAGATTTCGGAGTTTTGTCATCCGAGTCGAACGCATTTTCTTCCTTGAAAAGCACCCAGATGTTTTCGCCCTTGGCATGTTTTTCCAAAACCGTAAGTTTAGACTTAGAATCCTCTTCCCAAGAAACCTCTCTGTAGAGGTCTATAATAGTGTCTGCATTGGGAACTCTAGTATTTTTGAAATACATCATAGTGCCGAGCTTCTTCCAGCTGCCCGCTTTTTCTTTCTCAGGGACAATCTCCGTGAGGTGTATTCCTTTATATTCACGGTCGTTTATAGTTTTCCATTGGTATTCTGTCGGCCAGTATACTTTTAGGATTTCTTTTCGGTTTTGGCTAAAATAAAACTGAGATAATAGCAAAACCACTACAAGAGATATCTGTTTCATATTACAAAAATTTAAGTTAAGTTTCATTTTAATAATCATTTATTTATTCATTTACTAATCTACTTTCTTTAAATACTTTGCTCCACTTTTTTACGAATTCTTCGGAGAGTGATTTTTCTTTTACTAAAACATAAATACGATAAATAATATTTCCTTTTTGTCTTATATATATTAATTCGGAATATATTTGAAATATATCTTGACGATAATCATAATGATATTTATTTTCTATCTTGAAAAGCTCCCAAAAGCCATCACTCTCTTCTTTTTTTTCTAAAACTGTAGTTTTTATTGGAGGAAGTTCTTCGGTAAGTTCTTCAGGAAGTCCTTTTAATTTTTTTATAGCAAAGTCTGCTTTATAAATGTCAGGCGGTTTAATTGCTAAAGCTTGGCAAGTAATAGATGGATTTTTTTCATTTTCTCCTTTAGGAATAATTTTTCTTACATAGATACTATCCTTATCTAGCTTATCTACCACTTCCCATTCATACTCTTCTGGCCAGTTTATTTCTAAAGCCAACATTTTCCTCTGTCCAAAAAACATCTGGGCGAATACCACCGCAAAAACTATTGTTATTTTTTTCATTTTACAGAGATTAAAACTGCTATTCATTTACTAATCTACCTTCTTTAAAAACTTTGCTCCATTTTTTCACGAATTCTTCGGAGAGTGATTTTTCTTTCTCCATTATACAAACACTATTGAGTGTGTTTTTACTTTGTAGCAAATAGCAGATTTGAGATAAAGGACTATTGCTGTTGGTAGAAAAAGAAGCTTCTGTTTTAAAAATTATCCATACATTTTCTTTCTCATTACTTTTTTCCAAAATCGTAAGTTTAGCTAATGGGTCTTTTGTAGGAAATTCACTTTCAAGAAGTCCTTTAATAAAATCTTCACTTATAGTTATAAAACTTTTAGAAGACATTATACTCACTAAAATACTCCAATTATTTTCGTTTTCTTTCTTAGGTATCATTTGGATAACATCGGTTTCTCCATCTTTTCCATCAACCACCACTTTCCATTCATATTCCTTCGGCCAGTCTATTTTTAAGACCTCCTTTTTCTCTTGCCCAAAAAACATCTGCCCGAAGAGCACCACAAATACAAATATTATCTTTTTCATTTTACAGAGATTAAAATCAACATTGTTTCGGATATATTTCAAATAAAATCTTATACGCGTTCTTTTTTCAGGAGTTCATTTAGTTCGTAGTAGAGTTCCTTGTAGTTCGGTACGGATTTCATGGCATCTATGTATTTTAGGTAATTCCGCAGCGTGTTTTCCAAATCTTTGCGCAGTGATGATGCACTTTTCTCCATCCTCAGTTCTGCATTGGCTTCTATTTGTTCGGAGTAGAGGCGTTCAAACTCCATCTGCTTTCTTTTCAGCTCTTCGTAGGTCATATCTAAACCAACGGCTCTCAGTTTGCTTTGGTTGTTCGGGTTGTTCAGACTTTCTATGAGTTTTTTCAGCAGGGCAGTTTCCTCGGCGTAGGATTTGCGGTCAAGTCCCAAATCATGCTGTTTTAAGATTTCATACAGCTCCTTTGCTT
This sequence comes from uncultured Riemerella sp., assembly GCA_938037185.1. Classification (GTDB taxonomy): domain Bacteria; phylum Bacteroidota; class Bacteroidia; order Flavobacteriales; family Weeksellaceae; genus JABCPE02. The sequence goes on along the minus strand of CALHQK010000002.1, from coordinate 6,075 downwards.
CCTCGTGGTGCGGTACGAATTTCGCTTCCGAAAAAGCTTTCAGATAATTTTTCATCTGCGAAAAAATATCGTCCCGCTCTTCATCCAGTTTTGCGAGTTCTTTCCCTTTTCCGCTGTAGGTCTGCTTTACAAAGGCTTCTTTATAAGTGTTGTATTCCTGTTCCAGTGCGGATAGGAGATGGCTTATTTCTGGTATGATGTGTTTTCCTTCTTTAGATGCCTTTATCACATCTTCTGCCAGCGCAGCCAGCGCCACTGTGGAGATTCTATTTAATGCTGATGTTTTCATAAATAACTATTTTTTGAATTGATGAGACTAAGTTAATGATTATTTTCTGAGTAGGCAAATTTTAACAAAACTTACAGAAAGCCCAAACAACTCTGCGGGAAGCTTCTGTAAGTTTACAGAAAGGCAAAACAACTTTGCGGGAAGCTTCTGTAACTTTACAGAAAGCCCAAACAATCTGCGGGAGACCTCTGTAAGTTTACAGAAAGGCAAAACAACTCTGCGGGAAGCTTCTGTAACTTTACAGAAAGCCCAAACAACACTGCGCGAGCCTTCCGTCATTTTTTACAAGAGAAAACCCAAGAGCAAGAGCCCTTGGGTCAATAATAAATTCAATAAAAATGAATAGAATTATTTCTTCCGCAAAGATAATTAAAAAAGATAACCCACAAAAAGAAAACATTTCTTTTTTCAAAAATGGTCATCCATACTAAAAATATTTGCCCTCATTTTGCATAAATCCCAGACAACTCTGTGGGAAACTTCTGTCATTTTTTATAAAAGAAAACCCAAGAGCGGAACTCTTGGGTAACAACAAATTAAAATTATCATGAAAAAGTAATTCTTTTCCGCAAAATTAAGTTAAAAAAACAATTCCTGCAAGTCTAATTTTTCTTTTCCCTGAAATTTGTTTTAATGCAGAAAATGTCTCATTCCAGTGAGCAGCATCGGGATGCCATGCTGGTTGGCAGCCTCTATACTTTCTTCATCCTTGATGCTTCCGCCTGGCTGTATAATGGCTTTTATGTCTTTTTCAGCACAGAAATCCACCACATCGCGGAACGGGAAAAAGGCATCCGAAGCCAGAACCAGCTCTCCGCTGAATTTCTCTTTGGCTCTTTCCACCGCTTGCTGTGTCGCCCAGATTCTATTGACCTGTCCACCACCGATTCCCAGCGCCTGCGTTCCGTTAGAAACTACTATCGCATTGGATTTTACATATTTCACTACTCGCTGTGCAAAGAGCAGGGCTTTTCTCTGTTCCTCTGTCGGCTGTTTTTCGGTTACGGTTTTTATTTCCTCCGAGAACTGATTGTCGCAGTCCTGTACCAGCAGTCCGCCATCTATTTTTACCCAAGTTTGTTTGTCCGAAACAGGGTTTTTGATTTTAATGATTCTAAGGTTTTTCTTTTGTCTAAGGATTTCCAGCGCTTTCTCCTCAAAATCTACCGCCATCACGATTTCAAGGAAAGTCTTCCCAAGTTCCTCCGCTGTGGCAGCATCCACCTTGTAGTTCATCGCCACAATACCTCCGAAGATAGAAACAGGGTCACACTCAAAGGTTTTAGTATAAGTCTCCACCGCTGTATTTCCGATGGCTACACCGCACGGCGTAGAGTGTTTTACGGCGCAGCACGCCATTTCGTTTTTAAATTCATTTACTACTTTCCAGCACAAATCCATATCACGAAGATTATTGAACGAAAGTTCCTTTCCTCCCAGCTGTTCAAAATCTTTCATCGCTCCATTTTCCACTGTTGAAACATAATAAGCTGCGGACTGGTGCGGATTTTCGCCATATCGTAAATCCGAAACTTTCTTGTAAGAAGCATTCAGATACTGTGGATATTCCTCCTCCAAAAGCATTTTGGAAATGGCTGCATCATAGGCAGATGTAAGGTTAAACACCTTTCCTGCAAGGGTTTTACGAGTTTCCAAAGTGGTATCGCCAGAAGTTTCTATTTCAGATTTTACTTTCTCGTAATCTTCCACATTGGTGATGACTGTCACAGATTTAAAATTCTTTGCTGCTGAACGAAGCATAGACGGCCCGCCTATATCAATAAACTCCACCTTTTCATCCAAAGGAATATTCTTCCCTGCATTTTCGAAAAATGGGTAAAGATTCACCACCACCATGTCTATCAGCTCTATTCCGTGCTCGGCTACTGTGTCCATGTGCTCTTTATTATCACGCACAGCGAGAAGCCCTCCATGCACTTTTGGGTGAAGGGTTTTTACCCTGCCGTCCAGCATTTCTGGGAAATTCGTAACCTCATCTATCTGAATAGGACTAAGCCCAGCATCTTTCAGATGTTTGAAAGTTCCGCCTGTGGAGATAAGTTGGTAATTGTTTTTTTCTAAGAACTGAGCGAATTCCGTAAGTCCGCTCTTGTCCGAAACACTGATTAAAACTCTTTTTTTCATAGTTAAATTTAAGTTTCACAAAATTAAAAATAATAATTGGTTAATGCGAGTTTTAGAATTAAATATTCGTATTTTTACCAATAAAAACTTAATTAAAATGCTTATCAACCTAAAACGAGTTTATGAAACTCCTGATGAAACCGATGGCTTCCGTGTGCTTGCTGACCGCCTTTGGCCTCGCGGTATCAAAAAAGAAGATTTGGATTTTGATTTTTGGGCAAAAGAAATCGCTCCCTCCACGCTTCTGCGGAAAACCTATCACCAGACGCACGATTTTGATACTTTCAGCAGCGATTACCGAAACGAGCTGGAACAAAACGCTTCCGTAGATGCCTTTTTAGAGCTTATTCATGATAAAAAAGTCCTTACCCTCCTTACCGCTGTCAAGGAGATAGATAAAAGCCAACTGCCAGTCCTTAAGGACTTTCTTTTGCAACGATTTTCTAAAGAATAATGCTTCTTTTTAGTCTATATATGGCTATCTTTTGTCTGGTACGACCTCTTCATTTAGATAACGATAGAACCTTTCGTGTTCATCTCCCATGAAATAGACAGGATTGAAGCCCGATACATCCATTTTGTTGTCTTTGATGAACTTTTGTGATAAATATCGCTCTTTAATGTCCGCTATGATGTGTACAAAATTGCCGTATTCTTCCATTTTTTGGACTTCGCAGACCATACTAAGCATACAGTCTGTCAATATTGGGACATTATAATCTTTTTGGATGATGTGTTTCAATCCTGTGCTTTTCAGTTTGTCTGTTCCGCTGCTTGACCCTGCTTCTATAAACTGTTTTTCCAAACTTTTATCGGGAATATTGATGGAAAATCTATTAGTTTCCATTATTTGTTTTACGGCATTCCCTTTTTTATATATTCCTATCACCAAAGTATCTTTTAAAGTGTATGAAGAACTTATTGTGGTGATATTATGTCCCCAATTACTGTCTTCATACCCCAATATAACCACTGGAAACCCGAAATAGAGTTTCGTTGTTTCAAATTTTTCCATTGTTTATTTAAATTTTTATTATAATATCAGCTTTTGATGTGTTTTCCTAAGGCTTCCATAAGCTGTGGCTTGTCTTCCAAGGCTATTTTTGCCACGGAATAGAACTCTCGCACCCATTTTTCAAGGGCGACGAGGGCATCGTCTTTATCTTTGGTAGCCTGCTGGCTTTCTCCTTTCTCTTTGGTGTAGTTTTCGTAGGCTTTTTGGGTATCCGAAAGGAGATTAAGCTGTGCGGAGATGTGCGTTTCATCTACTTTGAGGCGTTTTATGGGCATAAGCAGGGCGGGATTTACCTGTAGCTGCTTGTAGAAGGTGTCTATATCGTCCAGCAGGGAACTTATGCGGACACTTGCCACTCCTTTTACCTTGAGTGCAGAAAGTACAGCCTCCTGTTCCTTAAAAACGATTTTGGCTTTCTTTCTATCTGTGGCATAGTTCTTTTTTAGCTCGTCAAATTTCTTGCTGAAAGCCTCATAAGCCATTTTTTCTTCGGTAGTTTCGGTTTTATTCTGCTCTATCATGCGCGAAGCGGTGTCATAGAGCATTCTTCCTTTGTTGATTTCTTGGTCGTCATACCCATATTCGGATAGTTCCTGCCTAAGGATATGGTTTTCTCTAATGCTGCTGAATATATTTCCGTATCTTTGGAAATCAGCAATGGTTACTCTTTTCATATGGTATATTTTAAGGATTATTTTTCATTAAATTTACTTTGTATCTGCTTCAATTTATATTGTATGTACTTAAAATTATATTGTACTTGCTTCAATTTGTATTGTATATACTTCAATTTGTATTGTATATACTTCAAATTGTATTGTATCTGCTTCAAATTGCTTTGTACTTGCTTAAAATCGTATTGTATCTATTTAAAATTATATTGTTTATCGTTTTAGTTTTTCTATTTAAAGAATAAATCTTCTTTTATCATCCATGTTTTAGTAAAAAAGAAGCTGATTAGATTAAAAATAAATACTAAAATAATAATTACTATTGCTGTGTTTATAATCTGCTCAAATAATTTGCTGTATTTTTGTCTGATTGTCTCAAGTTTACTGATGAATTCCTCTCCGCAATTGTTGAGAATGGCTATATTGAATAAAAATATAGGAAACTGGCTGATTAAAATCCAAATAATAAAGGCGATGATGGTAACTATCAGGTTTCCATTATGTCCGCACAACACAACTAAAGATATAAACGCGGGATCGGGAAAGGCGGACAAGGTAAAAAGAAGCCCCGTGACAAACATATCCATCTGTGACCAGCCTGATGAGGTTCTTATCTCTTTCTTTTTATTATTTTCTGAAGTAAATCTTTTTATTAGCCAATAAGATAGACCTAATATTAATAATATATTCAATACTACCCAGACATAATTAGGAAGGAGGCCGAAAAAATTGGCGAGGAAAGAGATATTATTCCCTAAAAAAACGGACATGAATGTTCCGCTGATAACGCTTCCAAATAAAACGGTAAGGGTGAAAGTTGTAATGGCTTTTTTATCAGCATTTGCTGACAAAGCTCCTATTATAATAGGAATCCCGAGCGGGTCAAATCCTGTAATTCCTAAAATAACAGCTGAAAATAATAACTTCATATGGAAATGATAAGGTGATAAAATTAATATTTCTTTTTTTTATAGCATTTATAAAGGAAAACTTCGGCTCTGGATTAGTTTTTCAGTTCAAAAGTCCCCTCCAAAAACTGCGAAAGGCATTTTCCGTTTTCATTGGTATAGGTTAGCAAAACCGAAATAATCTTTTTCTCCACATTTACTATCTAAATTAAGGTAGTGCCGTCATTTTCTATCCAATTTACAAAGAACTGCGCCCCACTGATGAGTTTTAGCACGAGCAGGTTTTATTTCCCAATGCCCCGATTCCCCTTTTCGATGACTTTTTTCATCTGTATTTCATTTATGTTCTCTTGTTTAGCATTCAAATATAATACTTTATATTTAATTTCAAAATTTTTATAGTTCAAAAAGGGCTAATAAACAAAAAAGCCGAGAAATTTCTCGGCTTTATGCTATTATATGAGTTGCGCCTTCGCTCCGATGCTCTTTTTCCTGATATTTAGATTCAAAAACTATGAATAAATGCAGCTAAAATGCCACTAAAATCATTATTTCGTAACGCTTTCGGCTATTATTTTCCCCATTGCTATGTCTATTTTTTGGGTAATCTGATCTACTCTTTCAAGTTTATATTCTGATACTAAAAGACTCACGAATTTATACCTCACTTGGACAATTCCGTTTTCCTCATAGACCAAAACTTTCAGCGGTAGCTCAATCGCTACTTTGGGATTTTCCTGCATCAGGCTGGTTCCCACCTTAGGATTTCCCACTACCAAAACCGTTGCTGGCAAAAGGTTTTCTTTTGCTTTCTTCGCAGCTTTTGTGTGGTCTATTTCCGCAAAAATTGCAATATTATTAGCTTTAAAATTCTTCTTTAATCTGCTAATTGTTTGCTTAAAATCATATTTACTTTTTGCTGTAAAAGACGAATAATCCTCCGATTGCGCAGAAAAACTCACCGATATAAACAACGAAATAAAAAATAATATTCTCATAGTTTTAATTTTAAATTATTTGTTCCAAAACTTTTTTTATCGCCTTTGG
>CALHQK010000001.1 GCA_938037185.1 uncultured Riemerella sp. | reverse complement strand
ATAGTTATATAATTTTCCAATTTCAAGTCTTTTATTTTTTGGATATAAATGTTTTTCAGATTTCCTTCTCCTACAAGGTGTAGCTGCCAATCTTTTATTTGGTGCTGATTTACAATAACATTCCATAAATCTATAAGAATCCACTGCCTCTTTGCCTCTGTCATTCTTCCTATAGAAAGTGCTATTTTATTATCTAAAGTACTTTTTTCATATTTCAGTTGAGATTTGAAATGAGGGACATACACCGCATTAAACCCCATGCTTTTGTAAACCGCTGTATCTGTTTTAGTAGGCACACAATAGCATCTTGCCTTTTTATAAAGCCAGCTTTTTAGTTTTTTATATATAATATTGTATGCATCTATTCCTCCATGCTCCGTAACAATTACAGAGCCGTCCATTCCTTTTGCAAAATGAAACTCTAAGGCATTGAGTGGATGAGCTATATAATAATAATCAAAATTATTATTCCGCAAAAATGCTTTCAATTTCCTTTGGCTTATCACAAAATTCTTTGCAGCTTCAATAACTCGACTCAATTTATTATTCATGTTAAACTTAATCTCATTATCCAATGACAAAATTTTAACTTTTGAGTTCAATGGATAGTGGCTGTATGCTCTGTCTTTCACCAATATAGTCACTTCCATAGTTTCTGAAAACTTATTTGCCAAAGTAGCTATAACACGCTCTATCCCTCCTGCGGGAGTCATACTATTGAAGTAAAACAAAATTTTTTTCATTCTTAATTTAAAAACAAGCTATACTCATAAGTTTCTACCTGAGTATAAGTATATATTTTATACAATATCATTGTTATAAACATGAGATATAATTTCACTATCAGAGTGCTTTTCCTACATACCCAAAGTATATTCCCTATAAGGACACAGTCCATCATTATAAAATATGTACTAAAACGCACACCAAAATCTGGAGAAAACAAATAAGTCCCTATATAAATAGCAAAACCTACCAAATAAATATTAAATAAAAAAAGTGTCCTGCTTTCATTAAAAAATTTCTTTCCCGCCAAAAATATACCTATAAAGACAATGCTTCTTTTTAGAATACCAATTATATAAGCAATAAATATATTCTCTGGCTTCTCCTGCAATTCTGAGTAATACATAAACTTAACCCTCAGATACTCCACATTTTCAATGAGATAATTTATGATAAACATTCCAAAAAATATCATAATTATCATCTTAGCATAGCTTCTTAGCGTCATTTTTGTTTTAGGAATTATAAAACAAATAAGGAAAATAAGTGTTGTAATATGGAATAATGCACCGATGATAATAAGAATTGCAGCTTTTATTTTCTTATCTTGAAGAATATAATTTATGGATAGACTTGTAAAAGATAGTGCTAAAGCCTGACGAATACCACTAAAATTATAGTATAGAAAAAAATCTGAAAAATAAACTAATAAAGGGAATACATAATAAGGAGAATTAAATTTTATAAACCTAGTTATATTATAAAGCGAAACCGCATTAATAAAAATTAGGAAAATGTTATAATGAATATCATTACTGGCAAACAGCCAACTCAGATATCTATAACCATATTCTACTGTCCATAATTTATGTGTGTAATTTTCATAATATGCAGGAGAATCTGTTCCTACTAATGCCCCATTTCTAAGACCTACAAACAACACCATAACAATACTACAAAACACAAGAGCAAAAGATGAATAAAACCTATTCCTTTTTGCTATTTCAAGTGTAGATAGAAATAGAAGAATAAATCCAATGAATAAATACTCCATTTATTTGCCAAATAGATAGTAAGTCAATATTTTACCTCTAGACAGAATTACGCCTTTGATACCCTCTTTTATGAAATGAAATAAGGCTTTGTTCTTATCTTTTTTGTCTATTATCTTTAAAATTTCTTGAAACAAATATATTCTACCAACATCACTGAGTCCCCCAAGTGATATTTTGGAAACAACTAAATCTACAAATAAGAAAACCTTATTTTCTTTATAGATATTATAAAAGAAATTAAAATCTGCGGCTATCTTATACTGGAGGTCATATGGATGTTTTTTGTGTAATTCCGTGGATATAAATGCACTTTGCTGACAAAATCTGGATCCTTTCCAAAATTCATCAAATCTCCCTGGTCTTACCTCTACTTCTTTACCTTTTTTATCTAGCATAACACTCCCATATATAACATCAGCATTGTCTATATTATTTGAAAAGACATCTTCCAAAATATGATTATTATAAAAAACATCTCCAGAATTCATAAAATTAATCCATCTACCATTAGCCTTCATGGTTCCTTTGTTCATAGCATCATAGATTCCTTTATCAGGCTCACTCACCCAATAAGAAATTTTATCTTGATATTTTTTTATGATGTCTACTGTTCCATCTTTACTCCCTCCATCTATTACAATATACTCTATGTTGGGGTATGTCTGTTCTATTACAGATTTTATGGTTTCTTCTATTGTATCAACCGCATTATAACATATAGTAACCACAGTAATTAGCGGTTTGATGTTATTCGGTTTTTCTAATGTATTCATATTTCTAAAAGTTTTTTCTTATTAATTAAATATCTTAAATATGCTATCTCTGTAATGCCAGACAGTACGAGAGCCACAGGTAACACATAAATAGTTTTAAAGCAACTTATCCCAATAACAAGGTATAATAATATAGAGAAAAAAGCTATTATTTGGTTATATAGAACAGGTTTATCATATCCTTTGGGTATCAATATGAGATAAATATAGCACCCTGTTTGCAAAAAAATAAAAATTGTAGCACTTAATATAACTGCCATATAATAAGCGGATTCCATTCCTGGCTCTCCTAAAAGATGTACAGCCCATTTTCCAAAGAGAACTACGCCTAATATGCCTAATATACCTAAAAAAACTTCAAATACAATGATTTTTTTCAGTAATTTGACATTAAATTTATTAACTATTTTAGGGAAAAAAGCACTATTAACATTTGATAAAACGGCCAATAGTATACCAACTATGCGATGAGCCAAATCAAATATAGCCAAATCCCCCATACTATATTTTATCCCTATATATATTTTGATTACTTCGGTTTTGCTCGTATTGGCTATGTTAGTATAGAAAAAATAAGAAGATTCTTTTATATATTTTCTAATCATATCAAAGGAGACTGGCTCTATCTTTATTTTCTCTATCTTTATTAGATAAAGAAAACCTAACACAGCCCCCAATAAACTAGACAATGCCATTATTACAGAAAATATCTCTACATCATTACTACTTTTTACCATAATAAAAATAAAAGGTAATGACAGTAACTTAGTTATTAACTGAATATACGAGACTATTCTCATCCTCTGTACTCCCTGAAAATACCATGTAGGAAACAATATATTAGAAAATGTTACTAAAAAACAAAAAGAACATACAATAATATTTTCCCTTAAAACTGGAAAATTCAAAACTATTATTATAAATGTAATGATAGACAATAACTCCAAAATTAATTTTGTGAAAAATATTGTGGATATTATTGTAGATTTATGAGATAAATTGTTATGATTTTCTGAAATTTTTCTTGCGCCATATAAATCAAAACCAAAACTCACAAAATTAATAAAGTAATTAGCAACACTACTCCCAAAAACATATATGCCAAAAGCTTCCTTACCCAAAGTATTTATAAGATATGGATATATTATTATAATAAAAAAAGAATTAAGAAGCAGCAAAATAGTCATAAAAAAATAGTTTTCTATCACCTTTATATTTGCTTTGGCTATATCTATTATTTCATTAATTCTATTTTTCATTATACCATTATTGCTTCCTATTTGCTCTTCCCTCTATTTTGTTTAAATCTAAATTTTATCCATTCCTCTATGTCGTTTCACATATTCTATATCATGTTTTACCATAATATTTATTAGTTCATCAAAATTAGTTTTTGTAGGATTCCAGCCTAATAAAGTTTTAGCTTTCGTAGGGTCTCCGAGAAGCTGTTCTACTTCGGCAGGACGGAAATACTTTTCATCAACCTCTACAAGTACCCTTCCTGTTTTTTCATCTATTCCTTTTTCATCTACTCCCTCTCCTTCCCAGCGAAGATTAATTCCTGCAACACTAAAAGCCTTAGTGATAAACTCCCTTACAGAATGCATCTCGCCAGTAGCAATTACAAAATCTTCTGGAACATCATGCTGGAGCATAAGCCACATACATTCAACATAATCTTTGGCATACCCCCAATCACGAAGTGCATCAAGGTTACCCATATATAGTTTATCTTGTAGTCCTTGCACTATTCTAGCCACGGCAAGAGTTACTTTTCTTGTCACAAAGGTCTCTCCTCTCCTCTCTGATTCATGATTAAATAAAATACCATTTACAGCAAACATATCGTAGGATTCACGGTAGTTTTTAGTAATCCAAAAACCATATTGTTTTGCTACACCATATGGGCTTCTTGGATAAAAAGGAGTGGTTTCTTTTTGCGGTACTTCTTGTACAAGACCAAATAATTCGGATGTAGAAGCCTGATAAATTCTTGTTTTTTTCTCCATTCCAAGAATCCTTACAGCCTCCAAAAGTCGTAGTGTTCCTACTGCATCGGTTTCTGCTGTATATTCTGGCACTTCAAAACTTACTTTCACATGGCTTTGTGCTGCAAGATTATATATTTCATCAGGCTGTGTAAGTTGTATAATTCTCACCAATGAACTTGAATCTGTCATATCTCCATAATGAAGATCGATAAGTCTTTTCTGGTGCATATCTCTCACCCATTCATCAAAATAGAGGTGTTCTATTCTATCTGTATTGAATGATGATGACCTACGAATAATGCCATGAACTTCATAACCTTTTTCTAAAAGAAGTTCAGCTAAAAAAGAGCCGTCTTGCCCTGTAATACCTGTAATTAATGCTATTTTTGCCATATAATATTTTTTTCAAATGGTTAAAAATCTATTATTTTTTAATTATACTTTTTAATTCCTTATAGAATTCATCTCCAAATTCATTTGCTAAAATGGTTGTCCCATACTCATTCATATGATCTTCATCATAATACATTGTAATTCCATTCCTGAAGGGCAGCCCCTTCAATTTGTGAAAATCAATTGATATCATATACGCATTAGAATTATTATCAATTATTTTCTTCACGCTTTCAGGAATTTCTTGGTAAGAAACATTATAATGATTATCCTTGTTTCTATCCATTTTATATCCTCTGTTAATCCTTATTGGGTTTTTATTCAATCTAGGAAATGGAGCTATAAAGATAAACTTTTTATCTGGATTATTCTTTACAAATTTTTCTATAGCTTCTGGTAACGAGGTAATATTTTTACGATAAATTGAGCCAACAATCACTATCTTGCTGTTTTTCAGTTCATTATTCGTAATTTCAACTAAATTTTCATATCTATATTTCAAGTGATTAGAAGAAAAATCTTTTTCCGAAATACCAGAAAGATTCGGATAACTATCATTAGTAATTGTTCTAAAATTAAATCCATTTTTTTTGCCAACAATCGCTAAAAAATTCTTATATATTAACGCATAGCTGTCCCCTATCAAGAGAATGGAATCATTTTTTTTATTAGTATCCCCCATGAATTCTACTTCCTTATAATATCCCCCGTGAGAGTTTTTTCCTACGGTTGGGGCAGCATATTCCTGAGGGAAACCACAGACTTTCATATTCAGTTGTGGTGCATAGAACATTAACAAAGCTAATAATCCTGAAGGCACACACATTGTAAAAACAAATTTTTTAGTCTTTAATTTTCTAAAAGAGTTTTCTATAAAGGTGTAAGATAAATAAGCTAATAAATAAGTAAAAATTATGATAATAAACTGCTCCAAAGGCGTAAAGACATAGTTATCAATATTATGATAATATCTAATAAAAACCATTACTGGCCAATGCCACAAATATATAGAATAAGATAATTCACCTATATGAACTAAGAATTTATTTGACAAAAATTTACTGACCAACCCCTCCGTATCTAGCAATAAAAAAGCAGCTCCCAAACAAGGTAAAAGTACCCACAGCCCAGGAAAATTGCTATTTTCATTAAAAAAAACAGCAGAAATAAGAATTGCAACTATTGAAATAATACTTATAATATTTCTGCCCTCTTTTGTTACATTCTGTATTTTTTTTTGATTCATAACAAACAATGTCCCTATCAAAAACTCAGGAATCCTTGCAGGAAGAGAAAAATACATCATTTCTTTATTATTCAAATATGTACTATTTACAAAAGAATATCCTAACAGGACAATTGTAATTAAAAAAATCACATAATTGAGCAATTTCTTATTTTTTATAAAAAACAGCAGTATAGGAAGCAGAAAATAAAACTGCATTTCTATTGCAAGCGTCCATGTATGCAGAAGAGGGTTTTCTTGACTGGACATCCCAAAATAGTTGTCCAATTCAGATAAATATTTATTAGAATAAAATATTGACGACCAAAAAACTCCATTTCTTACTCCTATAATATCCGACGGCAGATATAATAAAGTTGCCGCTAAAAATGTAACTAAAAGAAAAACAAGATAAGCTGGCAACAAACGCTTAAATCTACTAATATAGAAATCAACAAACTGAAATTTATTTTGCTCTTTTTTATGAAGAATGATTCCAGATATCAAATACCCAGAAATCACAAAGAAAACATCCACCCCCACAAACCCGCCTGATAGGAGATTAGCATTCAAATGAAAGAAAAAGACTAATAGAACAGCTACTCCCCTAAGCCCTTGTATATCGTATCTATACTGCATTTTATTTCTTTCTAAAACTTAATTTTATTCTATCGAATAGCGTTTTTTCCTTTGCGCCATAGCCGTAGCCATATTTATTTCCGTAACCTAAATTACTCTTACTCACATCATTAAGCACAAAACCTACATTTTTAATTTTATTTGCCTTAATATTTTTATTAGCAAAATCTATAAGTTTTTCCTCTGTATAATTAGAGC